>SUUF01000119.1 GCA_015062635.1 Coriobacteriaceae bacterium
AAAAAACGAGCCGGACGCATCGCATCCGGCTCGTGCTACCTGGTCGCTCATGTGCGCCCGGGGTTCCCGGGCAACGCAACCAAAAGCTACTTCTTGATCCAGCTGAACATGCTGCGGATCTTCTCGCCCGTGATCTCGATCGGGTGGGTGTTGATGGCCTCACGCTGCTCGAGCAGCCACTTGTGGCCGTTGTTGCAGTCGTCGACGAACTCCTGCGCGAAGGAACCGTCCTGGATGCGGGCCAGCAGCTCCTTCATGGCAGCGCGGGACTGCTCGTTGATGACCTTCGGGCCAGCATAGTACTCGCCGTACTCGGCGGTGTTCGAGATGCTGTAGTTCATGAAGTGGATGCCGCTCTCGTACATCAGGTCGACGATCATCTTCATCTCGTGGTAGCACTCGAAATACGCCAGCTCTTCGGGATACCCGGCCTCGGTAAGGGTCTCGAAGCCAGCCTTCACGAGCTCGACGAGGCCGCCGCAAAGCACGGCCTGCTCGCCGAAGAGGTCTTCCTCGGTCTCGTCCTTGAACGTCGACTTGATGACGCCGGAACGGGCGCCGCCGACGCCCCACGCGTAGGACAGGGCGATGTCCCAGGCGTTTCCGGTGGCATCCTGCTGCACGCAGGCGAGGTCGGGCACGCCCGAACCCTCGGTGTACTGACGGCGCACGATGTGACCCGGGCCCTTCGGGGCGCACATGATGACGTTCACGTCAGCGGGCGGCTGGATGTAGCCGAAGTGGATGTTGAAGCCATGCGCGAACGCCAGGGTGTTGCCGGCGTGCAGGTGCGGGGCGATCTGCTCCTTGTACACCTTCGCCTGCAGCTCGTCGGGAACGAGCACCATGATGAGGTCGGCTTCCTCGGCAGCATCCTCGATCGACATGACCTTCAGGCCGGCTTCCTCGGCAGCCGCGGCGCTCTTCGAGCCCGGGCGCAGGCCGACGCGCACGTCGACGCCGGAGTCCTTCAGGTTCAGCGCATGGGCATGACCCTGGGAGCCATAACCGATGATGGCGACCTTCATCCCCTGGATAACCTCGGGATTCACGTCCTTTTCGTACAAGATTTCAACAGCCATGTTCTTCTCCTTAATCTATGACTGGTTGTACCGGTTTCGGTTTCTTGCATTCTAGCAGCACCAACGCCTGTCAATGCGCAATCGGGCGCAACGGGCGCGAACGAATCGGGGAATGAGCCGGAATCGGCGTTCCGGCCCCTCCCCCATCCATTACTTATCGCTGCTCGAACGCTGCATCGCGATGCGGCCGGTGCGGATGATCTCGCGGATGCCGTAGGCACGCAGCAGGTTCACCATGCCGCTGAGCTTCTCATGGTCGCCCGTGGCCTCGATCGTGATGGAGTTCTTCCCCACGTCGACGATCTTCGCGCGGAAGACGTTCGCGATCTCGATGACCTCGCTGCGGCGCTCGGGCGCGGCGCCCACGCGCACGAGGATGAGCTCGCGGGCGATGACCTCGCCGTTCGTGAGGTCCGAGATCTTGTAGACGCTGATGAGCTTGTGAAGCTGCTTGATGAGCTGCTCATATGCGAGCTCGTCGCATTCGACGGTGGCCGTGAGGCGGCTCATCGTGGAATCCTCGGTCGGCGCGACGGCGAGCGAGTTGATGTTGAATCCGCGACGCGAGATGAGGCCGGTGACGCGCGACAGCACGCCGGGCTTGTTCTCGACCAGGATCGAAAGCACATGCTCTTGAATCATCGCTGGCCCTCCTTCCCGTCAACGATCATGTCGGTGATGTCGCCGACGCTCACCGCGCCGATGACATCGTCGAGGCCGGCACCCGGCGCGACCATCGGGAAGACGTTCTCCTTCGTGGCGATGCGCAGGTCCATGAGGGCCGGTTCCGGCGAGGCCAGGAACCCGGGCAGCAAACGCTGGTACTCTTCGGGCTTCGAGACGCGAACGGCACGCCAGCCATAGGCCTCGGCGAGCTTCACGTAGTCGGGGCAGTCGGGCAGCACGGTGTTGCTGTAGCGCTCGTTGTAGAACAGGCGCTGCCACTGGTGCACCATGCCCAGCGCGTTGTTGTTCATGATGATGATCTTGAACGGCTTGTTGTTGATCTTGGCGGTGGCCATTTCCTGGTTCATCATCTGGAAGCTGCCGTCGCCCGTGATGCACACGACGAGCTTCTCGGGATGCGCGACCTTCGCGCCGAGCGCCGCCGGAACGCCGTAGCCCATCGTGCCCGCGCCGCCGCTGGAAAGGAAGGTGCGCGGCTCTTCGGTGATGATGTGCTGGGCGGCCCACATCTGGTGCTGGCCGACGTCGGTGACGACGATCGAGTTATGCGGGTCGATGGTGTCGGAAAGCAGGTCGAGCGCGCCTTCCGGCGTGATGCCGCCACCCGGCGCCGCCACGGTGGGATGGAAGAACGGGTGCTTGTAGCGCCATTCGTTCACCTGCGCGACCCATTCGTCATCGATCGGCTTAGCGTCGTGCTTCTTCAGCTCGGCGACGATGGCGGCAAGCGCGCCCTTCGCATCGCCCACGATGGGCACGTTGGGGTTGCGGTTCTTGCCAATCTCGGCCGGGTCGATGTCGATATGGATGACCTGGGCGTTCTTCGCGAACGTCGACAGCTTGCCGGTGACGCGGTCGCTGAAGCGCGCGCCGACGGCGATGAGCGTGTCGCAGCCGTTCATCGAGCGGTTCGCGTACTGCGAGCCGTGCATGCCCACCATGCCGAGGTTCAAGTGGTGCGTTCCGGGGAACGCGCCCTTCGCCATGAGCGTCGTGACGACCGGAATCTCCATGAGCTCGGCCAGCTCGACGAGCTCCTTGGACGCATCGGAGGCGATGATGCCGCCGCCGACGTACAGCAGGGGCTTCTTCGCGGCCTCGATGAGCTTCACGGCCGCGCGCACCTGCTTGGCGTTCGGCTTGAGCGTGGGCTTGTAGGACGGCAGGCTGCTCTTGTCGGGGTAATGGAATTCGAGCTCCGACGAGCAGATGTCGCTCGGCAGGTCGACGAGCACCGGGCCCGGACGGCCGGTCGACGCGATGTAGAACGCGTCGCGGATGGTCTTCGCGATCTCGTTCGGGTCTTGGATCATGTAGCTGTGCTTCACCACGGGCATCGTGATGCCGACGATGTCGGCCTCTTGGAATGCGTCAGTGCCGATGACCGGACGCGGGACCTGGCCGGTGATGACGACGAGCGGCACGCTGTCCATGTAGGCGGTCGCGATGCCGGTGACGGTGTTCGTGGCACCGGGGCCCGACGTGACGATGACGACGCCGGGACGTCCGGTGGAACGCGCGTAGCCGTCGGCCGCATGCACGGCGCCCTGCTCGTGACGCGCCAGGTAGTGCGTGATGAGTTTCGAGTCGTACAGGGCATCGTACATCTTGATGGCCTGGCCGCCCGGGTAACCGAACACCACGTCGACGCCCTCGGCCTCGAGCGATGCGATGACGGCCTGTGCGCCGATCATGCGCGTGCCCTCTTTATCGGTGTGGCTTCCATAGCGCGGTTCGCCGCGCTTGAACGTCCACTGCTGCTTCTTTTCGCTCATACCAGATATGCCCCCTTATCTGCGCTGGTGACTAGCTGAGCGTAACGCGCGAGCACGCCGCTCGTGTACTTCGGGGCCGGCGGCTGCCAGGCAGCTCGGCGGCGTTCGAGTTCCGCATCGTCGACGAGCAGGTCGAGCTTGCCGCCGTCGATGTCGATGGAGATGATGTCGCCCTCTTCGACCAGGGCGATCGGGCCGCCCACCTGGGCTTCCGGGCTCACATGGCCGATGGCCGGGCCCTTCGTGGCGCCCGAGAAGCGCCCGTCGGTGATGAGCGCGCACGACTTGTCGAGACCCATGCCGCAGATGGCGCTGGTGGGCGTGAGCATCTCGCGCATGCCCGGGCCGCCGGAAGGCCCTTCGTAGCGGATGACGACGACGTCGCCGGGGTTGATCTTCCCGCCGAAGATGGCCTCGCAGGCCGCCTCTTCCCCGTCGAACACGCGGGCCGGGCCCTGATGCTTGCGCATCGACTCGTCAACGGCGGAGCGCTTCACGACGCCGCAATCGGGCGCGAGGTTGCCGCGGAGCACCTTCAGGCCGCCGACCGGGCTGTAGGCGTTCTCGACGGTGCGGACGATCTCGCCGTCGACCGGCGGGCATTCGGCCAGCCACTCGGCGACGGTGCCGTGGCAGGTGAGCGCATCGGTGTTCAGCACGCCGGCACGGCCGAGCTCGCCCATGATGGCGGAAATGCCGCCGACGGCGTTGAGGTCCTCGATGTGCTTCGGGCCGGCGGGCGCGATGCGCGTGAGGTTCGGCGTGGAATCGGAGACCTTGTCCCAATCGTCCATCGTGATGGGGCAACCGGCCGCGCGCGCGATGGCGGTGAGGTGCAGCATCGTGTTCGTGGAGCCGCCGAAGGCCATGTCGAGCGCCATGCCGTTGTGGATCGACGCCTCGTTGATGATGTCGAGCGCGCAGATGTTCTTCTCGAGCAGCTCCATCACCTTCATGCCGGCCTGCTTGGCCAGGCGGATGCGCTCGGAATATACGGCCGGAACCGTGCCGTTGCCGGGAAGCGCGATGCCCAGGGCCTCCGACAGGCACTGGATGGAATTGGCGGTGAACATGCCCGAGCAGCTGCCGCAGGTCGGGCAGGCGGTGTTCTCGAGGAATGCCATCTCCTCTTCGGTCATCTTGCCGGCCGCAACCGCGCCGGCAGCGTCGAAGAGCGAATTGAGGTCGGTCTGGCAGCCGTTCTTGTCATGGCCGGCGAGCATCGGGCCGCCGGAGATCATGACGGTCGGGATGTTCAGGCGGCAGGCGGCCAGCAGCATGCCGGGCACGACCTTGTCGCAGCTGGGGATGATGACCATGGCGTCGAAGGCATGGCCGCGCACCACGCATTCCACGCTGTCGGCGATGACCTCGCGGCTCGTGAGGGAATACTTCATGCCCTCGTGGTTCATGGCGATGCCGTCGCACACGCCGATGGTCGTGGCCTGAAGCGGGGTGCCGCCGGCCATGCGGATGCCGGCTTTCACGGCGTCGGCGATGTTCTGCAGGTGCAGGTGACCGGGAATGATCTCGTTCTGCGACGAGATGACGGCCACGAGCGGGCGGGCGAGCTCCTCATCGGTGAGGCCGTCGGCCTTCAGGAGGCTGCGGTGCGGACCACGTGCGGTGCCGACCTTGATTGCGTCGCTTCTCACTGTTCTCCTCTCCTATCTCCACCCATGCCCCGCGGGCGGGGCTGGGCCTTACAACAAAAAACCCGGAGCAAGTCGCCCCAGGCTTCGTTCAAGGAGGTTTGCCGCCGGCATGTGCCGGCCACAGACGGTTTCGGACGTCACCGGTTCGACTTACTCGCCTCGCGTTTCCCCGGGGATCGCCCGTGTACGCGCGCGGCTTTCATCCGAACTGCTCGGAGGTGGCTTTCAGGATGTCCAACGCGGGCTCTCAGCAACCGCCCGCTCTCTCGAAGAAGGATTGACCCTTACTTTCCTCGTCAACGCATTTCGTATTCAATTGTGCGAAAGTATACTACCGATTCCCCGTCATGCAAGCGTGAACACGTATTCATCGTTACATATGCTTATTCGGGTTGTTAAACGGAAAGCATCGCGGATGGAATGCCGGCGGCATGTTGGCGTGGCCCATCAGGTATTGCCCCCACGACGTATCGACGTGCGTTCCACCCGTCATTTCGAGCGCAGCGAGAAATCTCCCCCGCATCAACCCTGGTTGGGACGTGGGAGATCTCTCACTTCGTTCGAGATGACGGGCAGGGGCGATCTATCCCGTTCCAGCCTTTGAATGCGGCAAGGCGGATAGGAAGCTCTCGCCCAAACGCAAAAGCGGGGTGCAGCCTCCGCTGCACCCCGCTTCCCGTAGCGTTAGCCTTCGGGATACATCGCCAGAATCGCGATGGCGCCGGTCTTCTTATGGCGCATGTTCACATACAGGTAGTCGGCGCTCTTCGGCACGCGCTTGCCGTTCGCGACCTTTTTGACGGTTTCCGTCGTGTTGCTGTAATACGACGCGCTCACGAACTTCCAGCCCGAATTCGCCTGAACCGAGAGCTTGCCGCTGGTCAGCGGAACCGTGCTGAGGGGTCTGCGCTGCAAGCTGGAGGCGTATTCCGTGCCGCCGACCTTCAGCGATTTGACCGGCTTCAGGTATTTCGCGACGACGACCTTCACGTTGTACGACTTGCCCTTGCACTTGAAGGTGAGCTTGGTCGTGCCGGCTTTCTTCAGCGTGAGGTTGATCTTCTTCTTGTTCTTCGTGGCCTTCGCCGTGGCGACCGCCTTGTTCGAGCTCTTGACGTTGGTCACCTTGCCCGATTTCGTGTACAGCTGCCAGACGTCCATGTCGGC
>SUUF01000014.1:0-4573 GCA_015062635.1 Coriobacteriaceae bacterium
ACGATGCGCTTATACGACAGCATTCGCATAAACTGCAACAAACCCACCTGCTGCAGCATCGACGATGTGGAAGATGCACGCAAGGTGGCCGCGCGTTTGGGGATGCCCTTCGAGGTGCTCGACTGTCGCGATGAGTTCGAGGAGAAGGTCATCGACCGGTTCGCGGGCGAATATGCCCGTGGCCGCACGCCGAACCCGTGCATCTTATGCAACCGCCACCTGAAGTTCGACCATTTGCTGCAGGCGGCCGATAGCATGGGCTGCGATTTCATGGCGACCGGCCATTATGCCCGCGTGGAATGCGATGCCGGCGGTCGCTTCCACCTTCGGTGCGGCATCGACCCGAAGAAGGACCAGAGCTACGTGCTCTATATGCTCGACCAGCGCCACCTCTCGCGGCTGCTGCTGCCGCTCGGCGGCCTGGAAAAGCAGGAAGTGCGCCGCATCGCCGCGGAAAACGGGCTCGTGAACGCCCGCAAACGCGAAAGCCAGGACATCTGCTTCGTCCCCGATGGCGACTATGCGGGCTTCCTCGCGTGGCGGGGCGTGGAAAGCCAGGCGGGTGATTTTCTCGACGGCGAGGGAAACGTCGTGGGAACGCATGAGGGCATCGTCCACTACACGATCGGCCAGCGCAAGGGCCTCGGCATAGCGATGGGGTATCCGGCATATGTGACCGCCATCGATGCTCGGGCGAACACGGTGACGATCGGCCCGCGCGAGGCGCTGGCGGTGACGGCGTTCGATGTTGCCGATGCGGTGTGGACGGCGAGCGTGGAGCCGACGGCTCCCCTCAAGGCAGAGGTGCGCATCCATTATCACGCGCGGCGTGTTCCCGTGCGCATCGTGCCGGGCGATGGCGGCGCGCACGTGGAGGCACTTGGCGAACTGCGCGCCATCGCCCCTGGTCAGGCGGCGGTCTTCTACCAAGGTGACGAGGTCGTTGGCGGCGGCACCATCGTATGATGGCGGTATTGCGCTGACATAATCAACGTGAATAGCGTTTGTTGGGTTATCGTTAAAACAGAATACGATACCCCGAAAAAGGGTATGACCACGTCTATTGTTGCGGCGGATATTCATTCGTACAATAGCCAAGTCATCTTTGAACCACATGATGGTTCCCGACACGAACCGACGATACGATTGGAGAAAGAACATGGAGATTGCAAAGGATAGGAGCAAGCTGGCCTGGGGCGCCGCGATCATCGCCCTGGCTGCTGTCATCGCCTTCGGCCTGGCTGGCTGCGGAGGGTCGAGCAGCTCGTCGAGTGCAGCCGATAGCGGGTCTGCCGAGGACAAGGTCATCACGGTGGGTGCGAGCCCGACCCCGCATGCCGAGATTCTCAACGAGGCCGTGAAGCCGGTTCTCGAGGCCGATGGCTGGACGCTCGAGGTGAAGGAATTCACCGATTACGTGCTGCCGAACACCGCCACTGAAGACGGCGAGATCGACGCCAACTACTTCCAGCACATCCCGTACCTCGACGACTTCAACGCCGAGCAGGGCACCCACCTGGTGAACGTGGCGGGTGTGCATATCGAGCCGATGCGCATCTACGCTGGCAAGACCGCGTCGCTTGACGAGCTTGCCGATGGCGCGCTCGTCGCCGTTCCCAACGACGCCACCAACGAGGGCCGTGCGCTCCTGCTGCTCGAGGCCGCTGGCGTGATCACCCTGAACGAGGATGCTGGCGTTACCGCCACACCGAAGGACATCAAGGACAACCCGAAGAACATCGAGTTCAAGGAAGTCGAAGCCGCGTCCGTGCCGACCGTCCTCCCCGATGTCGATATCGCCGTCATCAACACGAACTATGCGCTCGGCGCAGACATCCCGGCCGACAAGATCCTCTACACCGAGGATGCCGATTCCCCGTATGTCAACGTGCTCGTGGTGAAGGAAGGCAACGAGAACACCGAGAAGACCCAGGCGCTCGTGAAGGCCATCACCTCGCAGGACGTGAAGGACTACATCGCCAAGAAGTACCCGAATGGCGAGGTCGTCGCGGTCTAGGAATCTGGTAACCTGGTTTCGGAAAACGATGTGACGCGCGGGGCCGAGTCATCGGCCCCGCGTTCTGCGCGATGCGGCCTCGGCCGCACTGGTCATGGGAAGGGGTGAGGCACAATGATAGAGCTCAAGCACGTCGGCAAGGTCTACCAGGCCCGCGAAGGCGAGCACCGGGCGTTGGATGACGTGAGCCTCACGATCGAAGACGGCGACATCTTCGGCATCATCGGCGCCTCGGGCGCCGGCAAGTCGACCCTGGTGCGCCATATCAACCTGCTCGAGCGCCCCACCGAGGGGCGCATCATCATCGACGGCAAAGATGTGACGAACTATCAGGGCAAGGAACTGCGCGAGCTGCGCAAGAACATCGGCATGATCTTCCAGCACTTCAGCCTGTTCCAGCAGCGCACCGTGCTGCAGAACGTCACCTTCCCGCTCGAGGTGCGCGGACACGGCCGCAAGGAAAACGAGAAACGCGCCCACGACTTGCTGAAGATGGTCGGCCTCGATGACAAGTTCAACCGGTATCCAAGCGAGCTTTCCGGTGGCCAACAACAGCGTGTGGCCATCGCCCGTGCTTTGGCGAACCGCCCGCATTACATGTTGTGCGACGAGGCCACGAGCGCGCTCGATTCCCGCACGACGATCCAGGTGCTCGACCTGTTGAAGCGCGTGAACAACGAACTCGGCGTCACGATGGTCGTCATCACGCATTCGCTCGACGTCGCACGGCAGATCTGCAACCGCATCGCCGTCATCGACGAGGGCGTCATCGTGGAAGAGGGGAAGACGGCCGACATCTTCGCGAATCCGCAAAGCGCGGTCACGCAAGAGCTGCTTGCTCGCGGCGGCACTGGTGTCGTCCGCCCGCACGACGGGGAAGAGGAGGCCTAGGCATGGAGCAGTTCTTCACTGACTATGGCCCGCTTCTGATGCAGGGCACCGTCGATACGCTGGTCATGACCATCGCCTCGACATTTTTCGCATACGTCATCGGGTTGCCGTTGGGCATCTGGTTTGCCGTGACGACGCCCACGGGCCTTGCGCCGAACAAGGCGGTGAACACCGTCCTCGGGTGGATCATCAACATCGGGCGCTCGATCCCGTTCATCATCTTGCTCGTGGCAATCATCCCCTTCACGCGGTTGGTGGTGGGCACCTCGCTCGGCGTGCCGGGCGCGGTCGTGCCCCTGACGGTTGCCGCCGCGCCGTTCGTGGCGCGCATCGTCGAGCAGAGCCTCGCCGAGGTCGACGCGAGCCTTATCGAGGCGGCTCACAGCTTCGGTGCGAGTAATTTCCAGATAATCACGAAGGTCATGCTGCTCGAGAGCCTGCCGTCGCTCGTGCGCGGCGTGGCCATCACGTTCGTGAACCTGTTCGGCTACACCGCGATGGCAGGCACCGTGGGCGCCGGCGGTTTGGGCGACATCGCCATCCGCTATGGCTACCAGCGCTATATGGCCGACGTGATGCTCGCCTGCATCATCATCTGCGTCGTGCTCGTGCAGGTGTTCCAGTCTCTTGGCGATTGGCTGGCCCGCGCCATCGATAAACGGCGTCATTAACAGCGAAGCGCCACTGGGAGTCCGGCGCGGGGAAGGGATGGCATGGAACGAATCGGCTACTACAACGGGGAAATCGCCGCGCTCGAGGAACTGAAGGTGCCGTTCCTCGACCGCGTGGCGTTTTACGGCGATGGCGTGTATGACGCGACGATGTCGCGCGATGGCGTGATGCTCTATATCGACGACCATCTGGACCGGTTCTTCAACAGCATGCGCATCATGCGCTTCGAGCCGAATTTCACGCGTGACGAGCTGCAATCGGAGCTGCAGAAAGTGGTCGACCTCGCCGACGGGCGAGATAACTTCGTGTATTGGCAAATCACCCGCGGCACCGCCATGCGTCGCCACGAGTTCCCCGATGTCGATCCCAACTTGTGGATCATGGTATTCCCGATGCCGTACGCCGACCTTACGCAGACCGTCGATGCCGTGAGCTTCGAGGACAAGCGCTTCGACTACTGCCACGTGAAGACGCTGAACCTGCTGCCGAACGTGCTTGCCGCCCAAAACGCCGCCGACCACGGCGGCCAGGAAGCGATTTTCGTTCGCGATGGATACGTCACCGAGAGCGCGCACAGCAACATCCACATCCTGAAGGACGGCGTGCTTGTCACGCATCCCGCCGATGAGCACATCCTGCCCGGCATCGCGCGCAAGCACCTCATCGCGATGTGCGGTTCGCTCGGCATTCCCGTGGAAGAGCGCCTGTACACGCTTGACGAGCTGAAGGCGGCTGACGAGATTCTCATCTCGGCGTCGAGCACGTTTGCCATCCGCGTCGCCCACGTAGACGGCGACGCCGTCGGCGGTAAGGACCCCGCGACCTACTCCCGCCTCCGCGACGCCCTCCAAGCCGAATTCGAAGCCTACATCGCTAGCCACCGGCAGGAATAATCCGCGATAGCTATTTATGGCGTGGCTGGTCAAAACGCGCCCGAGGCCCCAAAAGCGCTCCCAATGATAGGGACGCACGCGCCCGGGCCCGGTGCCGCCC
>SUUF01000014.1:4673-27690 GCA_015062635.1 Coriobacteriaceae bacterium
CCCCACAGCTCGGGCCAGGGCGTCACCGGGTCCGGCGTGCAGTCGTGCGGACCTATCATCTTCTCCATCCAGAGCATGCTGTACCAGTTCCCCAACTTGAAACCGCAATTGTGGAAGGTGCCGACGTCGGCGTACCCCATCTTCGCATGGAAGGTCACGCTCGCGTTCGACAGGTAGGGGTCGTCCGTGCGTTCGGTGCAGGCGATGCAGGCGTTCAGGTTGCGGATGCCCATGAGTTGCAAGATGCGTTCGAGCTCGGAGTAGAGCGCGGTTCCCAGCCCGCGTCCGCGCAGGTCGCGATCGAGGTAGATGGAGGTTTCAACCGACCAGTCGTATGCCGCGCGCCCCTTGAAGGTGTTCGCGTAGGCATAGCCGACCACGCCGTCTGGTCCTTCCGCGACAAGCCAGGGGTACTTCGCCGTCGTGCGGACGATGCGCTGGCGGAACTCGTCAATCGTGGGAACCGCGACCTCGAAGGTGATGGCGGTTTCCCGAACATAGGGTGCATATATGGCGAGCATCGCCTCGGCATCGGCGACGGTGGCGGGTCGAATCGCGAATTCCATAGGATACCTCGTTTCTCGGAATTCCCACTATAGCGGAAACGCGTGCGTTTGCCGTGGGGCGCCGGTAGTCATGGGCGTTTCCATAACTTCTCGCGAAGTGCCGTCGCATCTCGTGCGTGTCATCTGGAACTGCGGTGATTTTTCCCCGCATGGCGTTTGTGCTGGTATCCTATGCGCATGGTCACCGAGGGCAACACGAAGCAGAAACGGGGTACGGGCGCGAAGCTCGCCCTTCATTCTCCGTCTGCCATCCGCTTGCTGAAGTCGCAGCCCGCGCCGACGACCGAGCCGCTCGACCCGCGCGAATTCCTGCACACTGAAGCGCATATCCGCCGCCGTGTGTACATCGCCGCGGCGATCGTGGTGATCGCGCTTGCCGCGACGCTCATCGCGGGAACGGCGACCGGTATCGTGTCGGGGCCGAACCTCGTGGCTCCCGCGCAAACGCAGACCTCGGCGCTCACCACCCATGGCTTCCTCGAGTTCAGCGTGATGGCCGATGGCTGGGATGCGGAAACCTCGACCTGCCCGATTGCGCGCCTGCGTCCGGAGGATTCCGAGGAATATACGGTATGCCGGGCGGTGCCCGCGAACACGCGTGACATCATCGAACTCGATGAAGGACGCTATTACCTCAGCTGGATCACGCCGGTCGATGCCGATGGCACGCTCTACATCCCGCCGGAAGGGGAGACGCTCGTCAACATTCAGGCTGGCCATACCATCACGCGCCCGGCTACGTTCACGCGCGTGCCGGTGGTCGAGTCGACGTTCGGCGACTATGCAGCCACGATCGACATCGTGTGGGAGGCCATGGCCCATGGCGACGAGACCCTTACCGGCGAGGCGGGCGAGGCGTTCATGCGCAAGCTGCAGGAGAATGCCAATGAGGCCCCCAACTTCTTCATCTACGTGCCCGAAGAGTATTAAGCGCCGGTCTGGGCGAGGGGTATCCGGTTCCAGCGGCTGCCGCTCCGTTAAATATCGAGCATCTCGTTCATGCTGCCCATGCGGTATCCCGTGAGGTCGACCGTCACGTATTGGAAACCCAGGACCTTCAGGCGATGGATGATCTCGCCGCGCAGGGGTTCGGCGACGAGCTCGGGCACACGATGCGGCGCCACCTCGATGCGCGCGAGCTTTCCGTGGATGCGCACGCGCACCTGGTCGAACCCGTATTCACGCAGATATGCTTCGGCCGCGCCCACCATGGCGAGGCCTTCGTCGGTGATGAGCTCTCCGTAGGCGAACCGGCTCGCGAGGCAGGCGGCCGATGGCTTGCTCGCCGTGGGAAGTCCCAGTTGCGTCGAGAATTCGCGGATCTCCTGCTTCGTGAACCCGGCCTCCAGCAAGGGGCTCTTCACGCCGAGCTCGCGGATGGCGCGGGTGCCGGGGCGGTAGTCGTCCTGGTCGTCGACGTTGGAGCCTTCGGCCACGAAGGGGATGCCGCGTTCCTGCGCGAGGCCGAGGACCTTGCCGAAGATGCCGTTCTTGCACAGGTAGCAGCGGTCGGGCGGATTCTCACGGAACCCGGGGATGTCCAGCTCGTTGAAGGATGCCACCACGTGCTCGATTCCCCGCTCCTCGCAGAAGGCGCGGCACGCATCGAGCTCGCTTTCGGGAAGCGTGTGCGAGGCGACGGTGATGGCGATGGCATCGCGTCCAAGCGTCTTATGTGCGACGGCGAGCAGCAGCGTGGAATCGACGCCTCCGGAAAACGCCACGGCAACCCGTCCCAGGTTGCGCAGGGAGTCTTCGAGTTTCTGGATCTTCTCGTTCAGTGTGGCCATGACCGTGCTTTCCTAGTCTTTCACTTGGAATAGATGATAACTCATTGCGCGAAGGACATCTGAGACGAGAGGCATGGGTGGGGCGTTCTGCCCCACCCATGCCGTTACTTGTGGTAGTAGCGGTGCGATTCGTATTTCGGTTCGCAGCAGACGTTAATGCCGAGCGTGCGGTAGAGCTTCTCGTCGGTGCTCGAGATGATCACCGAGAAGAACGCGTCGCAGCCGCGCAGGTCCTCGAGATGCTCGATGAGTTTCGCGGCGTCGGCGTTCGTCGCGCTCGTTGCCGAGAGCGCGATGAGCGTCTCATCGGAGTGCAGGCGCGGATTGCGGCTGTGCAACTTCACGGACTTCAGGCGCGTGATGGGCTCGATGGCGTCGTCGGAAATGACGTCGATGTCCTCGACCCCCGCCACGGCCTTCAACGCGTTCATCATCAGCGACGACGCGCAGCCGAGGAGCGGCGAGGTCTTGCCGGTGACCACGCGCCCGTCGGGCAGCACCATGGCCGCTGCCGGTGCACCGGTGGTCTCCTCCTTCAGCAGCGCGGCGCTGCGCGCGGGCGAGTAGTTCTTGTCGATGCCGGCTTGGTTCATCAGGAGCTTCAGCTTATCGACCATCTCCTGGCCTATGCCCGTGCGCTTTGCCTCCACGGCGGTGCGGAAGTAACGGCGCACGATCTCCATCTTGGCGGCATCGCACACCACCTCGTCGTCGAAGATGGCGTTGCCCGCCATGTTCACACCCATGTCGGTGGGGCTGTTGTACGGGCTCTCGCCCAAGATCTTCTCCATCATCGCCTTCAAGACGGGGAAGATCTCGATGTCGCGGTTGTAGTTCACCGTGGTCTCGCCATAGGCTTCCAAGTGGAAGGGGTCGATGGCATTGGCGTCGTCGAGGTCGACCGTCGCCGCCTCGTAGGCGATGTTCACCGGATGCTTGAGCGGCAGGTTCCAGATGGGGAAGGTCTCCCATTTCGCGTAGCCGGCCTTCACGCCGCGCTTGTTTTCGTGGTAGAGCTGGCTGAGGCAGGTCGCCATCTTGCCGGAACCGGGGCCGGGGGCGGTGATGACCACGAGCGGACGCGTGGTCTCGATGTAATCGTTCTTGCCGTAACCCTCGTCGCTCACGATATGCTCGATGTCGTTCGGGTAGTTCGCGATGGGGTAGTGCAGGTAGCTCTTGATGCCGAGGTTCTTCAGGCGGTCGCGGAAGGCGGCGGCATCGGGCTGGCCGGTGTAATGCGTGATGGTGACGCCGCCGACATAGAAGCCCATGGCCATGAAATTGTCCATCAGTCGCAGCAGGTCCTCGTCATAGGTGATGCCGAGGTCGGAGCGGATCTTGCCCTTCTCGATGTCGGCTGCGTTGATGACGAGGATGATCTCGACGTCTTCGGCCATGCTCTTGAGCATGCTGATTTTCGTGTCGGGCGCGAACCCGGGCAGCACGCGTGCCGCATGGTAATCGTCGAACAGCTTCCCGCCGAATTCGAGGTAGAGCTTTCCGCCGAACTGCTCGATCCGCTCGCGGATGTGCTCGGCTTGAAGCTCGATGTACTTCTGGTTGTCGAACCCGATTTGCATGGAGGCCCCTTTGCATCAATGCCGGAACTAACCCCATAATCCTACCGTTTTCAACGCCTTGCGTTGTCGGAAACTCGTGGAATAATCTACCCGAAACAAAACGTGGAAGGAGCATGCATGTTCAGGGAGATGCGCCGCAAACGCCAGAAACTGGAAGACGCCGAAGCGCAGGCGGTGCTTGCTGCGGCCACGTCGGGCGTGTTATCGCTGGTGGGCGATGACGGCTACCCCTATGGCGTGCCGTTGAGCCATGCGTATGTGGATGGGCGGCTCGTGTTCCACGGGTCCATGAAGGGGCACAAGCTCGACGCGATGCGCGCGAACCCCAAGGCAAGCTATACCGTGGTGCAGCAAGACCAGGTGGTGCCCGAGGAATTCACGACGTATTTCCGCAGCGTCATCGCGTTCGGCCGCATGCGGGTGCTCGAAGGTGACGAGAAGCTTGCGGCGTTACGCCAGCTTGGCGACCGTTTCTGGCCGGGACATCCCGAGGAACGCGAAGCCGAGATCGCTCCGCGCCTCGACCATATGGTCGTGTTCGTGATGGACATCGAGCACATGACCGGCAAGCAGGCCCGCGAATTGGCGTGATTACGGCGCGCTGCCGCCGATGCGGTGGGGTATCGGCCGCTAGGGAATGTAGACGTCGTAGCGGATGGTCTTGCCCTTCAGCGAATACGCGGGCTTCCGACTATCGAGGAATGGGCCCTTCAGCGGGCGCTTGACCACGATTTTGCGGGGTTGCGCGTCGAATGCGGCGCCGAGCAGCGCGCCTTCGTCGGCGCACGGGGATTCCAGCCGCTGGATCATCTGGAGCTTCTTCTTCGCGCGGGCATCGCCGTGCTTTGCGGGAAACATCGGGTCGAGCACGACGACGTCAGGGCGCGCATCGAGGCGGGGAAGCGACTCGATGCTATCCGCGGCGTGAAGCGACATCCTCGCGGCGGTCTCGGCAAGGGCGGGCGTTTGTGTGGCGCGCGTGAGCGCATCGTCGAGCAACGCCGCGATAACCGGGTCGCGCTCGAACATCACGACGGTGAACCCGGCGGCGGCCAGCAACAACGCGTCTTCGCCGAGCCCTGCCGTGGCGTCGACGGCCACGGGCGACGCCACGCCTTTGACGCGCGCCGCCTTCACGAGCATCTCGCGCTGCACCACGCCTTGTTTCAGACGTGGCAGCATTCGCGTGAAATCGCCATACACCTCCATCGCGCCGTCCAAGAGCACAAGCCTTCCGCCCTTGCGCTCGAGCGCAAGGCCTGCTTCGCGTGCAAGCTGTTGAGCGGCGGTGAGTTCCATGTTCTGCTCACGCTTGGACGATGGCGTCCAGCACCTGGCCGATGGAATCGTGTATCACGAGGTTCGCGCGGTTGTCGCGGGGTGTGGCGTCGCGGTTGATGAGGACGAGTTTCTTGCCCCGGTAGTAATCGATGAGTCCCGCTGCCGGCCATACCACGAGCGAGGTGCCGCCGATGATGAGCACGTCGGCTGCGGCGATGGCGCGCACCGCCGCCTCGAGGACGTCTTGGTCGAGCCCTTCTTCGTAGAGCACGACGTCGGGGCGGACGATGCCGCCGCAGTCGCAACGGGGGATGCCGGTCGATGTCGCGACGAAATCGAGGCCGTAACGCTTGCCGCACCGCAGGCAGTAATGGCGCAGCATCGAGCCATGCAGCTCCAAGACGTTCTCGTTGCCGGCCAGCTGGTGCAATCCGTCGATGTTCTGCGTGATGACGGCCTTCAGCTTGCCCTGCTTCTCGAGGGCCGCCAGCGCCTTGTGCGCGGCATTCGGCTGGGCGTCGGGGAATATCATGCGGTCGCGCAGGAACCGGTAGAATTCCTCGGGCTGCGCCTCGAAGAAGCTGTGCGACACGATGACCTCGGGCGGATAGTCGTATTGCTGGTTGAACAGGCCATCCGTGCTGCGGAAATCGGGAATGCCGCTTTCGGTGGACACCCCGGCGCCTCCGAAGAACACGATGTTGCCGCTCTCGTCAATCCAGGTTTTCAGCTGCTCCCATTCCGGTTTCATGCACGTCACCCCTCTATTCACAACGTTTGCCATGAATTCGCATCAAGTGGTTGACACCATGATAAAACGGCCTATACTTTTTCTCAAATAAACATATGCACAAATGCTCATATATTAAGGGGATGCAATGACGAAGACGTATAAGGCCGAAATCGGCTGTGCGGATTGCGCGGCGAAGATGGAAGATGCCATTGCCAAGCTCGATGGCGTCGAGAAGATCCGCGTGAACTTCATGACCCAGAAGGTGAAGCTGACGGCCGATGATGCCCGCTTCGATTCCATCGTGGACGAAGCCGAGCGCATCGCCCGCCGCATCGAGCCGGAGTTCGCGCTTGCTCGCTAACCTTACCGATAAGCAGAGAAGAGAGCTGGTCCGCATTGCGGTGGCGCTCGTGCTGTTCGGCGTGTGCATGGCCATGCCGTTCGATGCGCTGTTCGGCGAATCGGCGCTGCTGGTTTCGTTCGTGGCGTTTTTGGTGCCGTATTTGGTTGCAGGGTACGATGTGCTGCTGCGCGCGGTGCGAAACATCGGCCATGGGCAGTTGTTTGACGAGAATTTCCTGATGTCGGTGGCCACCATCGGCGCGTTTGCGCTGGCGCTGCTGCCCGATACCGACGCACATTTTGCCGAAGGTGCGGCAGTTATGTTGTTTTACCAGGTGGGAGAGTGGTTCCAGGACTATGCGGTCGACCGTTCCCGACGTTCGATCGCCGACTTGATGGACATCGCGCCCGAAATCGCCCATGTGCGGCGCGACGGCGGGTTCGAGGACGTCGACCCCGATGAGGTCGAGGTGGGCGAGGAGTTGCTCGTGAAGCCGGGCGAGCGCATCCCCATCGACGGCGTGGTCGTCGACGGAGGCTCGCAGCTCGACACGGCGGCGCTTACCGGGGAATCGGTTCCGCGTGTGGTGGAAAGCGGCGCCGAGGTGTATTCGGGGAGCATCAACCTCGTTTCGCCGCTGGTCATCAGGACGGCGAAGGCGTTCGAGGACTCCATGGTCTCACGCATCCTGGAGCTTGTGGAAGATGCCACCGACAACAAGGCGCGCACCGAGAGTTTCATCACGCGGTTTTGCCGCTACTACACGCCGGTGGTCGTGTTCGGCGCGTTGGCCATCGCGGTGCTGCCGCCCCTGCTGGCGGGCTTGCCGTGGGGCGAATGGATCGAGCGCGGGCTCATCTTCCTCGTGGTGTCGTGCCCGTGCGCCCTGGTCATCAGCGTGCCGCTATCGTTCTTCGGCGGCATCGGCGGTGCGAGTCGCCAGGGCATCCTGGTGAAGGGGAGCAACTTCCTCGAGGCGCTGTCGAAGGTCGATGCCATCGCCTTCGACAAGACGGGCACGCTGACGAACGGCACGTTCAACGTGGTGGCCGTGCATGCTGAAGAGGGAATGGACGACGACCTGCTGCTTTCGATCGCCGCCCATGCCGAGGCTTATTCCAACCACCCCATTGCGCTGTCGGTGAAGGAGGCCTATTCGGGCGTTATCGACGAGGAGCGCATCCGCGATGTCCGCGAGGAGGCCGGACACGGCGTGCGCGCGGTCGTCGACGAGCACGTGGTGTATGTGGGCAACGACAAGTTGATGGCGGCTGGCGAGGTCCCGTTCCACGAATGCCACCTGACGGGAACCATCCTGCATGTTTCGCTCGATGGGCGCTATATCGGGCACCTGGTTATCGCGGATGTGGTGAAGGACGACGCCGGGCAGGCCATCGCGCAGATACACGCTTCGGGCGTGAGGCACACGGTGATGTTGACCGGCGACCGCGAGGAAGTCGCCGCGGCGGTGGCGGCGGAGCTCGGCGTCGACGAGTATCACGCGCAGCTGCTGCCGCAGGACAAGGTGGCGCAGGTCGAGCGCCTTATCGACGAGGGGCAGAAGCTTGCGTTCGTCGGCGACGGAATCAACGACGCGCCGGTGCTTGCGCGCGCCGACGTGGGCATTGCGATGGGCGCCATCGGCAGCGATGCGGCCATCGAGGCGGCCGACGTGGTGCTGATGAACGACAGGCCGACGGATATCGCGCTTGCCATTCGCATCGCCCGCAAGACGATGCGCATCGTGTGGCAGAACATCGTGTTCGCCTTGGGCGTGAAGTTCGCCATCCTGGGCCTGGCGGTGGCGGGAATCGCCACGATGTGGCTCGCGGTCTTCGGCGATGTGGGCGTTGCGGCCATCGCCATCCTGAACGCCATGCGCGCCATGCGATAGATGGGACAAACTCCCCTGAGGTTTTCGTCTCCTGAGACAATTTCCCCTGAGGTCTTTGTCCCACTATTAAAAATCCGGCACCGGGGGTTCCGGCGCCGGGTTCGTTCGCTCTATCGCGTTGCGATTAGCGCATGGACTCCTGCAGCAGGTCGGCCACCTCGGTGGCGGTCTTCAGCTGCATGACCCTTTCGGCCAGCTCCTCGGCTTCGGCCTTCGTCCACAGCGAGATCTGCTTGCGGGTGGCGAGCACGCTCGTGGCGGAAACGCTGTATTCGCCCAAGCCGAAGGCGATCCACAGCGGCACGAGCATCGGGTCGGCAGCGGCCTCGCCACACATGCCCACGAGGATGCCGGCCTTGTTGCCCTCTTCGATGACGCGCTTGATGCTGCGCAGCACCGCGGGGTTGTAGGTGGAATACAGGTAGCGCACCTTCTCGTTGCCGCGGTCGGCGCACATCGTGTAACCGGTCAGGTCGTTCGTGCCGATGCTGAAGAAATCCGCTTCCTCGGCTAGCACGTCGGCCATCATGGCTGCCGCCGGCGTCTCGACCATGATGCCCACCTTGATCTCGGAATCGTAGGCGATGCCTTCCTGGTCGAACTCGAGCATGTAGCGTTTGATGAGCGCCTTCACCGCGGTGAGCTCGTCGACGCAGGTGACGAGCGGCACCATGATGCGGATGTCGCCAAACGCGCTTGCGCGCAACAGGGCGCGCAGCTGGGTACGGTACAGGTCTTCACGTGCGAGGCAATAGCGGATGGCGCGGAAGCCCAGGAACGGGTTCTCTTCCTTCTCCATGCCCAGGCACGGGACTTCCTTGTCGCCGCCGATGTCGAGCGTGCGGATGATGACCGGCTTGCCCTTGCAGATGAGGGCGGCCTTCTTGTAGGCCTCGAACTGCTCGTCCTCGGTGGGCACCGTGGGCTTGTCCATGAACAGGAATTCCGTGCGGAAGAGGCCGATGCCCTCGGCGTCCTTCTCCATGGCGCCGGTGGCGTCTTCGGGCTTGCCGATGTTAGCGAAAAGCTCGACTTGCGTGCCGTCGGCGGTCATGCTGCGGCAGCCGACGAACTTCGCGAGCTCGGCCTTCTCGGCGGCATAGGCTTCCTGGGCCTCACGGGCGGCCGCGAGGGCTTCCTCGTCGGGGTTGACGGCGACGGTGCCGGCAGAGCCGTTCACGATGAGCAGGTCGCCGTCGGAAAGCGTCGTGCAGGCAGCGGGCACGCTCAGGACGGCCGGCAGCTCCATGGCGCGTGCCAAGATGGCGGAATGGCTCGTGAGGCCACCGGTTTCGGTGACGACGGCGGCGATGATGCCCGGGCGAATGCCGGCGGTCATGGACGGCGTGAGGTCGTGCGTGACGATGACGGTGCCCTGCGGCAGGGCGCCGATGTCGACGGGGCGTTTGTTCAGCAGCTCGGCGAGCACGCCGGCTTTCACGTCGCGCACGTCGGTGGCGCGCTGCATCGTGAGCTCGTCGCCCGATGCCTCGAACATCGTGGCGAACATCTCGCAGATCTGGACGAGGGCATCCTCAGCACAGGCGCCGCCCTCGATGAGCTTGGTCATCTCGCCCTGCATGAAGGGGTCGGAAATCATCACGACATGGCCGGTGAGGATCTCGGCTTCCTTTTCGCCCACCTGCTCGCGCATGGTGTCGGCCTGGGCGTTCGTGTAGGCCACGTAGCCTGCGATGGCCGCGTTGAAACGCTCGATTTCAGCGGCGGTGTCCTCGACGGTGCGGCTCGTGTAGGCGAGATCAGGCTCCTCGACGACGGTGACGCGGCCGATGCCGATACCCGGGCTCGCGGCGGTACCTTTCAATTCCATACGCAACCTCCTTCACAGGTTGTTATTCGGGAGATTCCACATGAGCGGAATCAAGAGGAAGGACCATGGCGCCCGACGCTTCCAAGAAGCTGGAGCCGGCGACCATGGCCCTTCTGCATTCATTGCTTGATACGGCAATCGACCTGAAACTAGTCGCCCATGCCAGAAGCGATGAAGTCGACGACGGCCTTGCCGGCCTCGGCTTCCTGGGCGCCCTCGGCGCGGACCTCGATCTCGGTGCCGCACTTGATGCCGGCGGCCATGATGGCCATCAGGCTGTTGCCCGGGATTTCCTTGTCGCCATTGACGATGGTGACGGTGGCGTCATACTTGGCCACCATGCCCACGAGCAGGCTGGCGGGACGCATGTGGAAGCCCTGGGGATTCACGAGGGTGACTTTTTCGCTGAACATTTGAATCGGTTCCTTTCTCACGGATTGCTTATCGGAACCCATCGGGGGCATTGCCCCCGATGGGAACAGATCGAGGTGCTTAGGCCTTCTCGGCCGGCTTCTTGAGGACGCGCAGCATCAGGCAGCCGACGACAGCGCCGCATGCGAGGGCGACGAGGTACATCGGCCAGTTGCCGACGACGGCGAAGACGAAGATGCCGCCGTGCGGTGCCATGAGCGTGCACCCGAAGAACTCGGAGATAGCGCCTGCCACGGCGGAGCCGCACACGCACGCCGGGATGACGCGCAGCGGGTCGGCGGCGGCGTAGGGGATGGCGCCTTCGGTGATGAAGGACAGGCCCATGATGTAGTTGACCGGAGCGCTCTTGAGCTCGGTTTCGGTCCAACGATCCTTGAAGAGCGTGCAGGCGAGGGCGATGGCCAGCGGCGGAACCATGCCGCCAATCATGACGGCGGCCATCATGTCGTAGTTGCCGTTCTCGATGGAGGCGAGGCCGAACAGGTAGGCAGCCTTGTTGATGGGGCCGCCCATGTCGATGGCCATCATGCCGCCGAGCAGCAGGCCGAGCAGGATCTTCGCATCACCCATGCTGGTGAGGAAGTCGGCGATGGCCTGGTTGAGCATGATCATGAACGGGTTCACGGCGCACATGAACAGGCCGATGAACGCGAGGCCGACGAGCGGGAAGATGAGCATGGGCTTCATGCCGTCGAGCGCTTGCGGGATATGCTCGCAGACCTTCTCGAACCACAGCATGAAATAGCCGCCCGCGAAGCCGGCGAGCAGGGCGCCCAGGAAGCCGGCGGAAACGGCCTGGCCGGCGGGTTCTGCGAAGGTGCAGCCTGCGGCGGCCATGGCGCCGCCGACGAAGCCGACGAGGAGGCCGGGGCGGTCGGCGATGGACTGGCCGATGTAGCCGGCCAGGATGGCGAGCATGAATCCGAAGCTCACGCCGCCGATGCCCTTGAACCAAGCGGCCACGGCGGTGTTGCTGCCGAAGTTGCCGTCTTGCGGGGCACCCATGATGGTGTCGATGAGGAAGGCGAGTGCGATGAAGATACCGCCTGCGACGACGAAGGGCAGCATGTGGGAGACGCCCTCCATCAGGTGCTTGTACACCTGACGTCCGAGGCTTTCGCCTTCAGCCGATTCCTCGGCAGCAGCGCCGCCGCCACCGGTGTGATGGTAGACGGGAGCATCGCCGGACATTGCGCGGTTGATGAGCTCTTCGGGCTTGTTGATGCCGTCGGCCACCTTGGTGATGACGACCTTCTTGCCCTCGAAGCGGGCCATCTCGACGTTCTTGTCGGCGGCCACGATGATGCCGTCGGCTGCGGCGATCTCATCCTTGGTGAGGATGTTCTTGGCACCGCCAGAGCCGTTGGTCTCGACCTTGATGGAGATGCCCATCTTCTCGCCTTGCTGGGCGAGGGCCTCGGCGGCCATGTAGGTGTGCGCGATGCCGGTGGGGCATGCTGTCACGGCGAGGACCTGGATGTGGTCGGCTGCGTCCGCGGCGGGGGCGGCGGCAGCCGGTGCTTCTTCGGCCGGCTCCTCGGGGAACTTCTCGCGCTCCTTGTCGTCGATGAGCTTCAGGAACTCCTGGGCATCCTTCGCGCCCAGCAGCTCGTTGCGCCAATCGACGTCCATGAGCATCGTCATCAAGCGGGCGAGCACTTCCAGGTGCACATCGCCGTCGCTGGGGGCGGCGATCATGAACAGGAGGTTGGACGGCTTGCCGTCCGGCGCCTCGTAGTCCACGCCGTCGGGGACGGTGATGGCGGCGAGCGCAGGCTTCGCCACGGCATCGGTCTTGGCATGCGGGATGGCCATGCCTTCGCCGATGGCGGTGGTGCCACCGGCTTCGCGGGCCAAGATGGCCTCACGGTATGCCTGAACGTCGTTCAGGTTGCCGGCACCTTCATGCAACGAGATGAGTTTCTCGATGGCATCGGGTTTCGAAGCCACGGAGACACCGAGCTCGATTGCCTCGGGTGCCAGAAGGTCAACAATTCTCATGGGTATCCTCCTTCACAAGAATCATCGATCGCCGCATCACGCGCTGCGGCCGCGCATCGTTCCCATGGTTAAAGCTGCGCGAGCAGCTGTTCCACCAATTCGGTCGGGGCAAGCCAGGGGCTGAAGGCCGTGGCGCTGCCGCATGCCTGGCCCAGCTTGTAGGCGCTCTCGCATGCCGCGAGGTCGCTCATGCCCGCTTCTTCCGCGCGCAGGTAGCCTTCCACGAAGCCGGCTACCACGCTGTCGCCCGCGCCGACGCTGTTCACGAGCTCGCCCTTGATGACGGGCGCGTCCATGAAGTCGCCAGTCTCGCAGATGATGAAGCTTCCCTTGCCGCCGCGGCTCACGAGGACGTTCTGCGCGCCCTGGGCTTGCAGGTCGCGTGCGCCGGCGATAAGCGCGTCGACGTCGTTTTCGTCGCAACCGCAAATCTCGGCGAGCTCCTCGTCGTTGGGCTTGATGAGGAAGGGCTTGTACGGCAGGGCGCGGGTGAGCGTCTCGCCGGTGGCGTCGACGACCATGCGGGCGCCGCTGTTCGCCATCGCGTCGAGAATGCGCGCGTAGGTGTCCACCGGCATGCCGGGCAGCAAGCCGCCCGAGAGGATGAGGAAATCGCCTTCGCCGACGTTTGCGATCTTGGCCATGAAGGCGTCGAACGCGTCATCGTCGACGACGGGGCCGGGGCCGTTGACGGCGGTCTCCACCTCGTCGGCATCTGCGCCGGCGATGGTGCCCTTGAGCTTGATGTTCACGCGAGTGTCGCCCGAGGAAAGGCGGATGAAGTCGGCCTTGATGCCCGCATCATGCAGCGCTGCCTCAAGCGCGGCACCGGTCCATCCGGCGGTATAGCCGAGCGCGGTGCTCTCGCGGCCGAGGTGGGCGAGGACGAAACTCACGTTCACGCCCTTTCCGCCGAAGTAAAAAGCCTGGGCATCGGCGCGGTTCACGGCTCCGGTGGCAAGGTCGTTGCAATGCGTGACGCAATCGATCGCCGGGTTGAACGTGACGGTGTAAATCATGGGCAGCCTCCCCCACGTGTTCACAATTCCTCCATGCATCATACGTTGCTTGAGGGGGAATGTCTAACCACTATTTGCGGGTTTGGGCGGATATTTTTCGGATGTTCGGGGCAGCCGAAACGGCGGTGGGGGATGGCTGGCGCTATCTGGTTGAAAGGCGGCTAACGAACGCTTTCCAAGAACCGGCTCGCCGACTCCGAGACGTGCAGGGTCACCTCTTGTCCGCCGATGTTCACGGTGACGTATTCGGGGTCGTCATACAGGGTTGCGGACACCGGTTGGCCCTCATATTCGGATTCGTATTCGCCCGCAACCGCCACATCCGCGGGCAGCTCCACTGCTTCCCAGCTCGTGAGGTCGAGGTCGCGAACGAATCCATCGACCTCGTCGGCGCTCACGCCAAGCTGCTGCGCAATGAACTCGTCATTGTCGAGCAGCGCGGTCTCCACCTGTTGCGTGAGCGATCCGTTTTGGAGCATGACGGTGGCGGCTGCGTTGGTGAGGGCGTTCGAGCTAGGGAAGGCATTGTTGAAGAAACCGAGCACGATGAGGCAAAGGCCGACGGCGATGAGGCCACGGGTGAGCATTTTCATGACGGTTCCTTTCTCTTCGGCGCTCGCATGCTAGCAAAGCCCCGTGGAGAACCTATCGCGGGGTTGGTGGGATTCTGTGACGAGTGGTTTTGGGCTGCCTTGCTACGATGATCATCTGCCATGAACCCAAATCCCGCCCCAGATTCGGCCCTTCGAGCAGGTAGGTTTGGCTTCGCCTCCAGACGCCTCGCTGTTTTACTTGACCAGCATACCCCCTGGGGGTACCCTGTGAATCGAGGAAACGAGCATTTGAAAGTTGGCATTCATGGAAAACGTTTCGCGGGCATGCCCGCATTGCGCGAAGCAGAAGAACACGCCCCGCAGCGACGAGATGCAAGCCGATTTGCAAAAGCGGCTGAACCGTGCCGTCGGCCAGCTCAACGGCATCAAGCAGATGATCGACGACAACCGTTATTGCGGCGACGTCCTCATCCAGCTATCCGCGACACGCAGCGCCATACAGAGCATCGAGCGCATTGTGTTGCAAAATCACCTGGAGACATGCGTGGTGGAGGAAATCCGCGCGGGCAACGACGAGATTGTCGACGAGGCCATGGACCTCATCCGAAGGGTGGCGAAGTAACGTGGCCGCCTCTGCGAAATGCGCCTTCGACGTGACGGGCATGACGTGCGCGGCATGTTCAGCACGCGTGACCAAGGCCGCCCAGGGTGTGCCCGGTGTGGAAGAGGCCGTGGTGAACTTGCTGAAGAACAGCATGGAACTGCGCTACGACGGGAATCCCGCCACGCTTGGCGCGGTTTCGGCTGCCGTGGAGAAGGCTGGTTACGGAGCCACGCCGCGCCCGGTCGCCGGGGAGGATGCCGGCCCCGCAGCCGCACGCTCGATGCCGCGCATATCAGACGCGGCCAAGAAGGCCGCCGACGAGATCCGCCGCCGGCTCATCATCTCCGCGGTGTTCACCGTCCCGTTGTTCTACCTCAGCATGGGGCATATGCTGGGCTGGCCGCTGCCGGCGTTTTTCCTGGGCCATCAGAACATGATGGTCGTCGCGCTCGCCGAGCTGCTTCTGCTCGCGCCGGTTGTTTTCGCGAATTTCCGCTATTTCCGCGTGGGATTCTCCACGCTGCTGCATGGTGCGCCGAATATGGATTCGCTCGTGGCATTGGGAGCCA
This sequence comes from Coriobacteriaceae bacterium, assembly GCA_015062635.1. GTDB lineage: Bacteria > Actinomycetota > Coriobacteriia > Coriobacteriales > Eggerthellaceae > UMGS1519. The sequence goes on from SUUF01000014.1 coordinate 19,874, forward strand.
CCGCCTCAACCGTTTACGGCATCGCCGCGATGTTCCGCATGGCGGCGGCGATGGGCGCCGGCGACCTCGAGCTCGCCCACGCGGCGTTCATGGACCTGTACTTCGAGGGCGCGGGCATGATCCTCACGCTTATCACGCTGGGCAAGTGGTTCGAGGCCCGTGCGAAGGGCAAGACCACCGGCGCGCTCGAGAGCCTCATGGACCTCGCGCCGAAGACCGCGACCGTCCTGCGCGACGGCGCGGAGGTCGAGGTTCCCGTGGAGCAGGTGCGCGTGGGCGCGATTCTCGTGGTGAAGGCCGGCGAGTCGGTGCCCGTGGACGGCGTGCTCGTGGAGGGCGCGGGCTCCGTCGACGAATCGCTGCTGACCGGCGAGAGCCTGCCGGTGGACAAGGCGCCCGGCGATGCGGTCACCGGCGGGTCGGTGAACCGGTCGGGATGGTTCACGATGGAGGCGACTGCGGTTGGCGCCGACACGGCGCTCGCACGCATCGTGCAGCTGGTGGACGATGCGACGAGCACGAAGGCGCCCATCGAGCGCAAGGCCGATGCCATCAGCGCCGTGTTCGTGCCCGTGGTCATCGGCATCGCCGTGGCGGTGTTCGCGATTTGGCTTGCCCTGGGCGCGGGCATCTCGACGGCGCTCACCCATGCCATTTCCGTGCTGGTCATTTCCTGCCCCTGCGCGTTGGGCCTGGCCACGCCCACAGCCATCATGGTGGGCACCGGGCGTGGCGCCAAACAGGGCATCCTCATCAAGAGCGCCGAGGCGCTTGAGACCGCGCACGAGACGAAAACCGTCGTGCTCGATAAGACCGGCACGCTGACCGAAGGTGCGCTACGGGTCACCGATGTCGTCGTTGCCGTTGCGCCGGGCGTGGACGTCGAAGAGGCTGAAACGCTGCTTGCGGGCGTTGCCGGTGCGTTGGAATCCAAGTCTGAGCATCCATTGGCGATGGCCGTCGTTTCATGGGCGGCGCCGGATCTGGCTTGCTGGAACGTTTCCGCATTCGAAACGTTGCCGGGACGCGGCGTGGCTGGGCGCGTGAACGGAAGGACGTGCTTGGCGGGCAACCAGGTGCTGATGGATGAGAATCGCGTTCCCGTCGGGGAACTGGTCGATGCGGCCGAACAGCTGGCGCAGGAAGGGAAGACGCCGCTTTTCCTCGCATGCGACGGGGCGCCGCTGGGCATCGTGGCCTGCGCCGACACCGTGAAAGCGACGAGCAGGCAGGCGATAGACGAGTTGCGTTCCATGGGCGTGCGCACGGTTATGCTCACGGGCGATAATGCGCGCACTGCGGCGGCCATTCAGTCGCAAGTGGGGGTGGACGAGGTCGTCGCCGAGGTCTTGCCCGAAGGCAAAGAGCAGCACATCCGTGCATTCCAGGCGGCTGGCAAGACCGCGATGGTGGGCGATGGCGTGAACGATGCGCCAGCCCTCGCGCGGGCCGACACCGGTATCGCAATCGGCGCGGGCACCGATATCGCGATCGAGAGCGCCGACATCGTGCTCATGCGCAACGATGTGCAGGATGTTGCTGCCGCGCTCGACCTCTCGCGCGCAACCATGCGCACCATCAAGCAGAACCTCTTCTGGGCGTTGTTCTACAACGTCATCTGCATTCCCGTCGCCGCTGGCATTCTGGTGCCGGTGGGCATCTCGCTCAACCCGATGATCGCTGCCGCGTGCATGAGCTTCTCGAGCGTGTGTGTGGTGACGAACGCATTGCGCCTGCGCACGTGGAAGCCGTCGTTCGCCGTGAAGGCGCAAAACCCGAGCGGGGCCGATAACGGGCTGGCAAGCGAAACCGTTACCCATGCGGTGGTCGAAGTGGCCGCCGCCGAGAAGAAGGAGGAACCAACCATGGAGAAGACCATCGACGTCACCGGCATGATGTGCCAGCACTGCGTGCATCACGTGACCAAGGCCCTGGAGGGCATCGAGGGCGTGAGCAATGTCCGCGTGAGCCTAGACGACAACAACGCGGTGGTGGACGTGGCCGAAGGCGTTGCCGACGAGACCCTGGTCGCCGCCATCGTCGACGCCGGGTATGAGGCTCAAGTCCGATAGCCCGGCCTTCCTCGTGTAGGCTGCGACGGGGCAGAGGGCCTGACCTTCTGCCCCGTTTGGCGAACGGGCGCTATCTGATTATCGATTCATGGAATCTTTGACGGCCGCGGATATGCGGGCGCAAGTTCACTCCAGCTTGCTATACTGGTGCAACTTTGCATCAAAGGAGGATATCCATGATTTTCGAGGCCATGCTTGCCGATGACGAGGCGCCCGCGCGCGTCGAATTGCGGCATCAGCTGGAAGATACCGGCCGCGTGAAGGTCGTGGCGGAAGCCGTGAGCTTCCCCGAAACCGTTGCCAAGCTGCTCAAGGGCGGCATCGACGTGCTGTTCCTGGACTGGGATATCGCCGACCCCTCTTCGACGCTATTGCGCGATGCGCTGCCGAAGCTCGACCATGTGCCGATGCTCGTGCTAATGAGCGCCTATTCCGATTACCAGCCCGAGGCATTCGGCATCAAGCCGCTGTTCTACCTGCCCAAGCCGACCGACAAGGCCGACCTGGACAAGTGCATCGCCGCCATCGAGAAGCGCCATTTGGAGCTGCTCGAGAGGAGGGCGCTGTAAATGAAGATCCTCGTGTTCAATGCGGGCAGCAGCTCGCTGAAATTCAAGCTCTTCGAGGCCGAGGAAGTGGTGCCCGCGCTTGGCGAGCGCCTGCTTCCCGAGGGGAAGTCGCTACTGAAGGGCATGGTCGAGAACATCGGCACCGAGAACGCGCACCTCATTGCGAGCAGCTTCCAAGAACAGAGCTTCCGCACCGTCGAAGCGCATAACATGCGCGATGCCCTCGATCTCGTGCTGCGCTTGCTGCTCGACGACGCCATCGGGCCCATCAGCAGCCTCGGCGAGGTGGATGCCGTGGGACATCGAATCGCGCATGGCGGCGACATGTACAGCAGCTCGGTGCGCGTTGACAAGAAGGCCATCGACGTCATCAGGAAGTACTCCGACCTCGCGCCGCTGCATAACCCCTTTGCGCTGCAGGTCATCGAGCGCTGCCGCGAGCTGTTTCCGAATGCCTTGCAGGTGGCGGCGTTCGACACCGCATTCCATCAGACCATGCCGCGCCGCACGTACATTTATCCCATCCCGTACCGGTATTACGAGAAGTACGGCATTCGCAAGTTCGGCTTCCACGGCATCTCGCATAAGTATGTGAGCCGTCGCGCAGCCGACTTCCTCGGCGAAGACCTGCGCAGCTTGAAGATGATCACCTGCCATCTGGGCGCCGGTGCGAGCATTTGCGCCATCGACCATGGCTACAGCATGGACACCTCGATGGGTTACACGCCGCTTGACGGCCTGATGATGGGCACGCGTTCGGGTTCGGTCGACCCCGCCATCATCACGGCGATCATGGAGAAGGAGGGTTTGACCCCCGCGCAGATGGACCGCATCCTGAACAAGGAATCGGGCTTCTACGGCGTGTCGGGCACTTCGAGCGACCTGCGCGACCTGAAAGAGGTCATCCGCTATGGCGATGCCCAGGCCGAGCTCGCCTACGACATCTTCCTCACGTCGATCCGCCGCCTGGTGGGCGCCTACGCGTTCGAGCTGGCCGGCGTCGACTGCATCGTATGCACGGCCGGCGTGGGTGAAAACGACGCCTATGCCCGCCGCCTCATCTTCCGCGGTCTCGAGCATTTCGGCATCGAGATCGACGAAGACCGCAACATGGTGGAAGGCAAGGGCGAGCGTATCATCTCGACCGACCGCGCCAAGGTGAAGGTGCTCGTCATCCCCACCGACGAGGAGGCTGAAATCGCCCGCGACACGTGGCTCATCTCGGCGGGCGTCGACCTGAGCGACCCGTGGGCGTACTAGGCGCATCGGGGCGAAGCGCCCCGTGGCCAGTCACCCGCGCATGAGCCGGTAAAGCGAATGCCCCGCATCCTCGAGTTGAGGATGCGGGGCATTTTCATGGTCAAATGCGACGCTACAGCGCGTAATCGTCGGGGTCCGTGTCCTTCACGAACATGTCGCCGAGCGTCTGCGCCAGGTACTCGAGGCGCGCCTCCTGCTTCTCGAGCTTTCGGGCCGCCTCGCCCGAGCGTTGCTCGTCGGGCAGCGCGTCGAACTTCTCGCGGGCGTCCTTCAGGTCGCGCTTCATCTTCTTGAAGCGGCGGCGCAGCTCGGAGCGCTCGACGCCCTCGGCCTCGATGGACGCTTTCCATTTCGGCGCACGCAGCATCTGGTTCACGTCGTGGAGGGCCTTTTGCCGCGCGGGTGCTTGCAGTTTCGCGAGGATGCGGTTGCGCTCGGCTTCCATGACGCGCAGGCGGTCGTACATGCGCTGCGCTTCCGGCGTGACGAAGGGGATGGTGCTCCACTGCTCGGCCGTCCGGCTCGGGATGGCAAGCTTGCGCAGGTCGGACGTATCGCGGTAGAACGAGCCGATGGTCTCGTGGGCAAGGTCGAAGGACTTCTTCTTCATGTAGGGCTCGGCGAAGTCGAGCAGGGTCAGGCAGTTGCGAAGCGAGGCGCGCAGCTTATGCAGATGCTCGGGCTCCTTCGGCTCGTCGAAGAACGTCCAGGCATCGCCCGACGTTTGCCGTACTGCCGCCTGCAGGGCTTTCTCCATTTGCACGAGGGTTTCCCAGCGCGAGGAATCGGGACCTTGTACGAACCATGCCAGCTCGGCCGACTGCATGTCGCCATTGGGGAAGGTGTAGCAGACCACCGAGCTCTTGTTCAGCTTCAGGTGATGCGGAGCCAGGCTATCGGCGAATTCCTCGAGGTAGGGGTTGTGCCCGACGAGGATGAGGTTTCCCTTTTCCTCGGTGAGGCTGCGGCGCAGGGCGTGCACCTCGTCGCTATAGAGGTTGGGGTTCTTCTCGATTTCGTTCAGGCCCAGGGCGCCGGCCACGATTTCAGCCGTCTGCCACGCGCGCAGCGCCGGGCTGCTCCAGATGCGCCATTCCTTCGGGTTCTCGACCAACGAGAGCGCGCGTGGAAGCGATGCTTTCGCGGAACGCACGCCGGCGGAAGTGAGTTGGCGCTGGTGGTCCTCGATTTCCGGAGAACGCGGCTCGGTCTTTGCGTGCCGTACCAGAATGAGTGACTTTATCATGGCGTTCCTTCCCAACCCTCGATGACTCTGTATAAACCGCCGTGAGAATCCATGATACCCGACTGCCAACCAGTCGATTCGGTTGTTTCCGGAATGTTTTATTGGCAAATTCTATCGAGCGCGAGGCGCTTTCGATGGGCGGTCATGCTCCGTCGCGCCACCTGCCTAATTGGCCTTACATGGGCGGTGGTTCGTTACATGGGCCGTTTCGGCGTGGATATTTCAATTGTTCCCGCCCCGCTTCGAAACTGGTAGAATTCATCTGCTATGGCAGATTGATGAAAGAACGTCCACAGACACGTGGCTATCCGGGGAAAGGGTGGTGTCATGATCGAGTGCTTCCTCACAGATGCAGAAGGAACAACCCACCAGATACCCGAACCGCAGCCCGGTTGCTGGGTGAATGTCGTGGCTCCCACCGCTGACGAGCAGGCCATGCTGCACGACCAGCTCGGCGTCGTGCCGGAATTCCTGCGCAGCGCGCTCGACGATGAGGAGAGCAGCCACGTCGACTTCGACGATGACACGCGCCAGACGCTCGTGATCATCGACTGCCCGTTCGTCGAGGACGAACGCGAGGCCGAGGACCCCACGATGACGCAGTACGACACGCATCCGCTTGCGGTGCTCGTGTTGCCCGAAGAGGACATCATCGTCACGCTGTCGCTGCGCGAGAACCCCACGGTGAAGGATTTCACGAGCCGCTACATCTTCCACATGAACACGCATCAGCGCATGCGCCTGCTGCTGGGCATCTTCCTGCGCGTCGCGCAGCGGTACCTGCTGTACCTGCGCAACATCAACCGCCAGTTCATCAAGAACGAGAAAGCCCTACAGAAATCGCTTGCGAACGAGGACCTCATCAAGATGCTCGGCTTGGAGAAATCGCTCGTGTACTTCTCGACTTCCCTGAAGGCCGACGAGGCCACGCTCGTGCGCATCAACTCAGGCCGGTCGCTCAAGCTCTACGAGGACGACAAGGACCTCCTCGAAGACGTCTTCATCGAGATTCGCCAGGCCATCGAGATGTGCACCATTTACTCGAACATCTTGAACGGCACCATGGACACCTACGGCAACGTCATCGCGAACAACATGAACATCGTGATGCGAACGCTCACCATCGTCGCCATCGTGCTCGCGTTGCCCACCATCGTGTTCAGCTTCTACGGCATGAACGTCGAGCAGCTGCCGTTCATCATGTCGCCGCTGTTCCCGCTCGCGCTTTCGGTGGTGGCCGTCGCCGTGGCCATTTTCGTGATGCAGCGGATGAAACCGTTCAAATAAGCCCGGCCGGTCGGCTATTTGCTGATGGCGAGCCCGACGCTGGCAAGGAGCGTGGGGATGTCGCGCGCTGCGCTCCGGTTCCATTCGCGGGCGCGGTCGGGCAGGTCGTCCCAATCAACCAGGTAGGGGCTGCGCTTCTGGGGGATGTTCGGTTGCCGTTCGCCGCAGTGCGGGCAGTATGCCGCATCATCGATAAGCTGGCTATGGCAGGCCGCGCATTCCATGGTGCACCGGGGATGCTCGATGCATCCGCTTCGCTACTTCTTCTTGAACATGCGGGACTTCACCGTGGATTTCGTGTCCTCGATGACCTTGGGCACCGTCTCGGTCACGTTGCTCACCGTGCCGGTGATGCCCGCGAGTTTATCGAGCTTCTCGTCGACGTTGAGGACCTCGATATGGGCGGCGTCGATGAGGATGTTCACGTGCTGTATCAGGCCCTCAACTTGCGCGACGGCCGGCTTCAGGTTGGCCGTCGTCTTCATGGCCTTGTCGAGCATGGGGTCTATCTGGGTGTCGAACTTGTTGATGAGCTGACGGACTTTGAGTATGGCGAATACGCATCCACCCGCCACGCCAAGCAGCACGACGATTCCGACGATGATGAGGATGCTGTTCGTATCCATGGATGCTCCTAGCGATTCGATTTGCGCTGCATCCACTATATCGGATTCTCGCCTGGTTTTCCCGCGACATATGCGCGCCCGTTCCCGCTTCGTTACGCCGAATGCGCCGTCACCCGCCGCATTGCCGGTTTGCGGGGCGACGGTAGGCTGCGGGCGTTGATTTCGAGAACGCGGGAAAGTGTCGCGGCCCCGCGGCCGATTCGGGTAGCATAGGCATGAACGGGGAATGGCCATGGCGAAGGAGGTGCGTATGCCCGGCATTGCCACCCATCATGTGTTCGGATGCGAGCTCTACCGCCGCCTGGACGGCGTCATCGGCGTGTCCCCGGCAAGCAAGCAGGCTTTTCTACTGGGCAACTTGGGTCCCGACCCCTTCTTCCACCTGGTCGCGGCTCCTGCGCTTTTGCGCTTCAGCAGGGTGGGGCAGCGCATGCACGCCTCAGATCCGGAGCGCTTGCTCGATGCGGTGCACCGGCATGCTGTCGTGGATGCGGCTAGCGAGGCCGATGGCGCCTCCAGCGCATACGCGTTGGGGTTCCTCTGCCACTACCTGCTGGATTCCACGATTCACCCGCTTGTGTATGCGCAGCAGCATGCCATTGCCGATGGGGGAGTGGAGGGCCTGCCGTTCGAGGGCCCTTGGCTGCAACGAAGCGTGCACGCCACGATCGAGACCGAGATCGACGAATACCTGCTGACGACGCACCTTGGCGCGACGGCGGCGACGTATCCGCCGCACGAGGAGATGCTGCGCTGT
>SUUF01000120.1 GCA_015062635.1 Coriobacteriaceae bacterium
ACGAGGTCGGCCATCAGCTGCTTGGCCTCGGGGATGCCGGAAAGCTCGCCGTAGTTGCGGCAGTCGATGCCGCCCTCGGAATAGCAATCGGACTTCGAGTTGACGATGTCGAGCATGGGCATGGAAAGGTTCAGCTGCTCGCCCGACGGTTTGCCGCGCGCCATGTTCAGCGCGTAGGACTGTGACTTCACGGTCTCGAACTCCATGTTCAGGCGGTCGAGCTCGGACTTCAGCGCATAGGTGCTCATCGAGGTGTAGTGGGACATCGTTACATCCTTTCGTTAGGTGTCTGTCGATTATATACGAGCGGCATTCGTTCGCGGAAAGCCCCCGGCGAATCGACACCAGATGGAAACGGGCGGTTGCGGGGGAGGCCGACCCCGGCAGGGCCCCGCCCGGCGCCGCGCCGTTCAAATCGCGCATCGCACCAGTCAATAATTAGGGCGTCACCTCATCCGAATTCTGGGTATTATTGAAACGGTGCGGTAATGCATTATTCGGCCATATGGCTGCCAAGTTGAATATGGCCGTGAAGCTAAGGAGCCGAGCCAATCGTGTTTCGGAAGGAGACAGACTAACATGACGAGACAGTTGAAATCCATGGACGGCAACAATGCCGCGGCATACGTGTCGTACGCATTTACCGAGGTGGCGGGCATTTACCCGATTACCCCCTCGAGCCCCATGGCTGACCTTGTCGACCAATGGTCGGCGCAGGGCAAGAAGAACATCTTCGGTTCGACGGTGAAGGTGTGCGAGATGCAGTCCGAAGGCGGCGCATCGGGCACGGTTCACGGCTCGCTTTCCGCAGGTGCCCTCACCACCACCTACACGGCATCCCAGGGCTTGCTCCTGATGATTCCGAACATGTACAAGATCGCCGCCGAGCAGCTGCCGGGCGTCTTCCACGTGTCCGCCCGTACGGTTGCCACCCACGCCCTGAACATCTTCGGTGACCATTCCGACGTCATGGCCTGCCGCCAGACCGGTTTCGCGATGCTGGCCGAGGGCAACGTGCAGGAGGTCATGGACCTTTCCGCCGTCGCGCACCTGGCCGCCATCAAGGGCCGCGTGCCGTTCCTGAACTTCTTCGACGGCTTCCGCACCTCGCACGAGGTCCAGAAGATCAGCATCTGGGACTACGATGACCTCGCCGACCTGTGCGACATGGATGCCGTGAAGGCGTTCCGCGCCCATGCGCTGAACCCCGAGCATCCGGCCGCCCGCGGCAGCCACGAGAACGGCGACATCTTCTTCCAGAACCGCGAGGCGTGCAATGGCGTGTACGACGCCCTGCCCGACGTGGTGGAAGACTACATGAACAAGGTGAACGAGAAGCTCGGCACGAACTACCATCTCTTCGACTACTACGGAGCGCCCGACGCCGACCGCGTCGTCGTGTGCATGGGCAGCTTCTGCGATGTGCTCGAGGAGGTCATCGACTACCTGAACGCCCATGGCGAGAAGGTCGGCCTGGTGAAGGTGCGCCTGTACCGTCCGTTCTCCATCAAGCATTTCGTGGCCGCCCTGCCCGAGACGGTGAAGAAGATCGCCGTCATGGACCGCACGAAGGAGCCGGGCAGCCTCGGCGAGCCGCTGTACCAGGACGTCGTGCATGCGCTCTATGAGCAGGGCCGTTCCGACCTCACCATCGTCGGCGGCCGCTACGGCCTGGGCAGCAAGGACACCCCGCCGTCGAGCGCCTTCGCCATCTACGAAGAGCTGAAGAAGGACGAGCCGAAGCACGAGTTCACCGTGGGCATCGTCGACGACGTGACGAACCTGAGCCTTCCCGAGGACCCGAACAGCCCGAACACCGCCGCGCCCGGCACCATCGAGTGCAAGTTCTGGGGCCTGGGCGGCGACGGCACCGTCGGCGCGAACAAGAACTCGGTGAAGATCATCGGCGACCACACCGACAAATACGTGCAGGCGTACTTCCAGTACGACTCCAAGAAGACCGGCGGCGTGACCATCAGCCACCTGCGTTTCGGCGACAGCCCCATCCGCAGCCCCTACTACATCAACAAGGCCGACTTCGTCGCCTGCCATAACCCGAGCTACGTCATCAAGGGCTTCCGCATGGTGAACGACGTGAAGCCGGGCGGCGTGTTCATGATCAACTGCCAGTGGACGCCCGAGGAGCTCGAGCATCATCTGAATGCCGAGGCCAAGCGCTACATCGCCGCCAACAACATCCAGCTGTACACGATCAACGCCATCGACCTGGCCATCGAGATCGGCATGGGCAAGCGCACCAACACGATCCTGCAGTCTGCGTTCTTCGCTCTGGCGAAGGTCATGCCGCAGGAAGAGGCCATCCAGCTCATGAAGGATGCCGCGACGAAGTCGTACCTGAAGAAGGGCCAGGACGTCGTGGACATGAACCACAAGGCCATCGATGCGGGCGCCACCGCCTTCACGAAGATCGACGTGCCGGCCGAGTGGGCGAATGCCGTTGACGACGCGGACGAAGAGGAGCTTGCGGGCGATCCCAAGCTCGTCGCGATGGTGAAGAACATCATGCAGCCGGTTGGCCGCATGGATGGCGACCGCCTGCCGGTGTCCGCTTTCGCCGACCACGTGGACGGCCAGTGGGAGCTCGGCGCTTCCGCATTCGAGAAGCGCGCGCTTTCCGTCAGCGTCGCGAAGTGGGATCCCGAGAAGTGCATCCAGTGCAACCAGTGCGCGTTCGTGTGCCCGCATGCCACGATCCGTCCGTTCGCGCTTACCGACGAGGAAGCGGCTGCGGCGCCCGAGGGCATCATCCTGCTCGACGCGAAGGGCCCGAAGGTCAAGGGCATGAAGTACACGCTGGCCGTGAGCCCGATGGACTGCATGGGCTGCTCGGTGTGCGTGGGCACGTGCCCGACCGGCAGCCTGACCATGGTTCCCGCCGAGGGCGAATGGCCGAAGCAGGCTATTTACGATTACTGCGTGTCCGAGGTGGCCGAGAAGACCGCCGCATGCGGCACGAGCGTGAAGGACAGCCAGTTCAAGAAGCCGCTGCTCGAGTACAGCGGTTCCTGCGCCGGCTGCGCCGAGACCAGCTATGCGCGCATCGTCACGCAGCTCTTCGGCGAGCGCATGTACGTCGCGAATGCCACCGGCTGCTCGTCCATTTGGGGCAACCCGGCGGCGACCTCGCCGTTCACGAAGGCCCAGAACGGCCGCGGCCCGGCATGGTGCAACAGCCTGTTCGAGGATAACGCCGAGTTCGGCTTCGGCATGATGGAGGGCCACGAGGCCATTCGCCGCGAGCTCGCGGAAGAGACCGAGGCCCTGCTGGCCGCTGGCGTCCCCGAGGACGTGAAGGCCGCTGCCGAGGCATGGCTCGATTCCCGCGCGGATGCCGCCGCCAACGAAAAGGCGAGCGCCGACTACGTTGCCGCCCTCGAGGGCATCGCTGACAACCCGGCGGCCGCTGCCATCCTCGAGCGCAAGGATTACCTGTCCAAGAAGAGCTTCTGGATCTTCGGCGGCGACGGTTGGGCGTATGACATCGGGTACGGCGGACTCGACCATGTGCTCGCGAGCCACGAGGACGTGAACGTGCTCGTGTTCGACACCGAGGTCTATTCCAACACCGGCGGCCAGGCCTCCAAGGCTTCCAACATCGGCCAGGTGGCGCAGTTCGCCGCAGCGGGCAAGGAAGTGCAGAAGAAGAGCCTTGCCGAGATCGCGATGGCCTATGGTTACGTGTACGTGGCCCAGGTCGCGATGGGCGCGAAGCCCGCGCAGTTCCTGAAGGCGCTCACCGAGGCCGAGGCGTATCCCGGCCCGTCGCTGGTGGTTGCCTACTCGCCGTGCGAGATGCACTCCATCAAGGGCGGCATGAAGAACGCCCAGGCCGAGATGAAGAAGGCCGTGGACTGCGGGTACTGGAACCTGTTCCGCTTCAACCCGGCGGCCGAGCCGGGCAAGCGCTTCATCCTCGACAGCAAGGAGCCGGCGGGCGGATACCGCGAGTTCCTGATGAACGAGGCGCGTTACAGCCGTCTGACCCGCGAGTTCCCCGAGCGTGCCGAAGGGCTGTTCGAGCGCAACGAGCAGGCGGCCATGGACCGCTACCAGCACCTGCTGAAGCTGCGCGCGATGTACGACGAGGCGTAAGAGAGCGTTACGCGTAAGCGTCGCAGGCCCGATAGCCTGAGCATAGCCCCCGTTTCCCGTATGGGAAGCGGGGGCTTCTTTCGAGGGGTGCACCTGGCGTCCCGGTCGATTCGTGCGCGTTTCCTGCCATGCAGCCGATTTGCGGGCACTCATCGGGATGATGGGGAAAGGGTAGTCGGCGGGTTCCGGGCGATGACGCGAATGGGTCGCCAAATGGAAAGGGCCTTGCGGAATGCCCGCAAGGCCCTCAGGTTCAGATGGGTGCTTGGCCCGACGTTACTTGGACCGGCCGTCCGGATACGTGGTAGCGGCGTATTCCGGCAGGTCGGAAGCCAGGTTCTCTTCGAGCACCTCTTCCAGGTTGCGGCGGGCGCCGGTGGAATCCATGTAGTGGTCGAAAACGTCGAGCACCTCTTGCTCGGGCTCCGGCGTGAGCTTCGACACGATGAAGATGGCCAGGCATCCGATGAGGAAGGCGGGCAGGAGCTCGTACATGCCCAGGATGCTTCCGCCCAGGCCACCGACGACGGCGCCCATGGGCTTCACGAGGTTATGCCAGATGAGCACCGTGGCGGCGCCGGCGATCATGCCGGCGATGGCGCCTTGCTTCGTGGTGCGGCGCCAGTACAGCGAGAACAGCGTGAGCGGGCCGAACGAAGCGCCCAGGCCGGCCCATGCGTACGACACGACGGTGAAGATGACCGAGTTCTCGTCCCAGGCGACCCAGATACCGAACAGCAGCACCGCCGCGAGCGTGATGCGCGAGACGATGAGCACCTGCTCGTCGGTGGCGTCTTTCTTGAAGATGGAGCGGAAGATGTTCTCGGCGACGGACGAGCCCGTGATGAGCAGGTACGAGGATGCCGAAGACATCGAGGCGGCCAAGATGCCGGACACCACGACGCCGCACAGGAACGACGGGAGCATCATCTGCGAAAGCACGATGAAGATCGTTTCCGCGGAAGACTGGGTGAGCAGCTGGGCGGGAACCAGGTAGCGGCCGATGAGGCCGATCATCACCGCGCAGAACATCGAGATGACGACCCACACGATGGCGATGATACGGGACTGCTTGACCTGCTCGTCGGAGCGGATGCCCATGAAGCGGACGAGCACCTGCGGCATGCCGAAGTAACCCAAGCCCCACGACATCGTCGAGATGATGGTGATGATGCCGTATTCGGCGGGCACATCGAATATCGGGGCGCCGTTTTCGACGACCTGCATGCCGTTGGCATCGAGCATCGGCTGCGCCATCGAGGTGAGCGAAAGGTAACCGGGGATGTCAGAGAGGAACGCCGCGGTGGGGCCGACGCCTCCCGCCATCGTGATGGAGCCGATGACGACGACGGCGAGCGCGAAGAACATCAGGCAGCCCTGCACGAAGTCGGTCGCGACGACCGAGAGGTAGCCGCCGATCATCGTGTACAGGAACACGATCATGGCGCCGAGGACCATCATGGTCGAGTAGTCCCAGCCGAACAGCGTGTTGAAGAGCTTGCCGGCGGTGACGAAGCAGCTGCCGCAATACACGCAGAAGAAGATCAGGATGATGATGGCCGCGATGGTGCCGATGGTGTTCTTCTTGTCGTTGAAGCGGTTGGAATAGAAGCCGGGCAGCGTGATGGAGTCGTTCGCGGCCACCGAATAGCGGCGGAGGCGGCGGGCGACGAGGCGCCAGTTCAGGTATGTGCCCGCGGCCAGGCCGATTGCCGTCCAGCCGACGTCAGACGCGCCGGTGAAGTACGCCAAGCCCGGCAAGCCCATGAGCAGGTAGCCCGACATGTCGGAAGCTTCAGCGGAAAGCGCGGTGAACCACGGGCCCACCTTGCGTCCGCCCAGGAAGTATTCGGATGCCGAAGAGTTGGATCGTTTCGCGTAGATGAAGCCAATCGTCAGCACGACGATGAAATACACGAGGATCGCCAAGAGGATCATAGTGTCGCCAGTTTGCATAAGACTCCTTTGTCTGGGATATGCGATAGCGCAACATTATATAAGTAAGTACGTTTCATGGAGGTAAAACCCTGTGAGGTGCGGTATTTGGCGGTTAACCGAATGAGGTTCACGTTCGAACGGCTGTTGCGGTATGATGCACAGAGGCTATCGCGTCGAACTCCAGCCCGCCAATTCGCGGTGAAAATGTGGAGACACGCCCGGGGGCGTGGCGGGGGTTGACGGAAAACCCGACCTAACGTATTATTCCCA
>SUUF01000015.1:0-9332 GCA_015062635.1 Coriobacteriaceae bacterium
AGGCAGCATACGAACACGAGGAGCGTCATTAGGTATCGTGCCTGTCGGGTACGCACTCGTCACACCTCCTAGAAATGTTTCACGTGAAACATTTCCTCGCTACCCTCTGTTTCCCTCTTCCAACTCGTGTGCTATCTGAGCAATCGTCATCAGCTTAATGTTTTTGCTCGGCATGCTGTTGAGAAATTTCTTACCATACCCTTTGCTCACAAGCCGGTGGTCGGCGAGAATGAGGCTTCCTGTGTCATTTGCGTTTCTTATGAGCCTTCCCGCTGCCTGTTTCGTCTCGATAATCGCCTCGGGCAACACATAGTGCGCCCATGCGCTCCTATCGTTTTGCTGACGCTCGCAGCTCAACGGATCGCTCGGCTTCTTGAAGGGGAGCTTCGGTATGACCACGGTCTTCAAGGTCGCGCCCGGCGCGTCGAATCCCTCCCAAAAACTCTTCAAGGCCATCAGGCTCAGGGTTTCGTCTTTCACGAAGTCGTCGCGCAGGTTCTTCACGCTCACGCCCTTGCGTTGGCACACCAAGCGCAGGTCTTCAGCCGCCAAGGCGGGTTGCACCACCTTGTAGCAACTTTCCATCTCGCGGCGGTTCGTGAACAACGTGAGGGTGCTTCCACCTTGCGCTTTATGCACGGCAACCAGGAGTTTCTGCAATTTGCTCAAATACGACGGCTCGGTGGGTTCAGGCATATCGGTGGGAACGTAGATCGTCATGTTCGCATCGAAATCGTAGCTTGAATCGAGTTGCAGGAAATCGGCCTGCGATTTCTCGGACGCATTCAAGCCGAGCGCCGTTGAAAACACATCGAAGCTGCTATCGATGGCAATGGTGGCAGACGTGAAGACAACGCTGAACGTGTTCGAGAACAAGGTCTCGTTCAGGTGCTCCCCGATATTCATCATCAACGCTTGGAGCTTATCTGAATAGCGGTCGCGCGTCTTATTCAACTCCGCCGCGTAGGCGAACAGCGGGGTGGGGTTGAAGAAGATGGTTTCGCACGCATTCAGCAGCTCTTTCAGCTCGAGCGTCGTTGCCGCGATCTCTCGTTGCAATGCGGCAGCCCCCTCAAGGCCCTCAAGCCACGCGACGAGTTCCTGCGATGCGGTTATCAGCTGCTCCGCAGCGTTTGTCATCACCTTGGCATGATCGACCAATTCTTGGAACGCGCTGCCATGACGTATCTCGTCGTTGATCCACAGCTCGATGCGCTCGTATCCCTTGTTCGCGCCGGTTCGAGGTTCGTAATACAGCAAATCCTTCACATGCTGGCAATAGAACTGCACCGCTTGCTGGAATCGAATGCCCGCAGCGCGCGCCTTGGCGCTGAGCGCATACATCGTGGTGGTCGCCTCGCCGCCCATGCCGTTATTACCCGGCATGATTTCCTGGCCGGGAACCCCCGTGCCGAAGCGACGTTCCACCCGCAAGAACATATTCTGCGACGGCTTGTCACTCGCCACTTTCCGGGATATATGCTCGAGCTTTTCGGAAGACACCTCGACCGAGAACGCTTTACGCCCCTCTTCCTCGGCGCCATGGGCCTCGTCGACCACCCAATAGCGGATAGGCGGCAAGAGCCCACCATCGGCCTGCAAGTCGCAGAACAGCATGCTGTGATTCGTGACGACGACATCGGCCGACTGCGCCTGCTGGCGCGCGCCATGAACAAAGCAGCTGGTGCCGTAATACGGGCATTTACGACGCAAGCATTCCTGGCTCGAGCAGGTGATGCGCCAACGGGGAAGACGACGGTAATCGATTTTGAGCGTGTCGATATCGTCATAATCGCTTTGCTCGATATACGATAGCAATGCCGCAAGCGCAGGGGCCTGGTGCATCTGCTGACCGGCAACCTCGACGTATTTCGGTCCCTCGCGCAACACGCGGTCGATTTGCAGCAGGCATGGATAATGCGAGAACCCTTTGAGCGGCATGAACGATATGCCGCCGACATCGGCCAGCGCTTGGCTGATGAGGGGCAGCTCCTTGTTGACCAGCTGATCGAGGAGGTTGTTCGTCTTCGTGGCGATGCCGACGGTGATGCCGCTCCGCTTCGCCGTGAGCGCCGCGGGAATGAGATATGCCATCGATTTGCCGACGCCAGTGCCCGCTTCGACCACCAAATTACGGCTCTGCTGAAATGCCCGCGCAACCGCCTTCGACATCTCGACCTGTTCGCTGCGAGCCTCGTAGTCTTCATACGAGGAGCCCACGAGTCCCTCGTTGGAAAACGCCGCTTCGATTTCCTCCGCAGCGGGGAATCGAAGGGATGTCATTACCGCGCCTTCGGGTTGGTAATACGGGTCGGCGACCTGCGCCGCGTCGGCCTTGGCCGGGGCTTTCAACGCCTTCGTATGCTCCGCGCGCATTGCCCGCAAGCTGAATGGCTCAACTTTCCCACCATGTGCCGCACTGTTCTGCTCGTCGAAATATTGGAATACCTTCACCGTCGGCCATTCCTCGACAGTCGCGAAACCCGCGATGAGGTGGACGAGGTCGGCCGGCATGCATTGCACCGCCGCGAGCAATACGCGATAGACCTGGCAGGTAGCGGCAACGTCATCGTCGGCTCGATGAGTCGACTCCGTCGTTCCAAACGCATGCACCAAATCGATCAGCCGATGGCCTTTTAAGCGGGGGAGCGCGGCGCGGGCCAAGTCGAGCGAATCGATCCAGGCGTTGTCGCGCAAGGGAGCACCCTCCATATGCCTCGTGCAGAAGAAGCAGTCAAACGATGCGTTATGGGCCACAAGGTCGGAATCCCCGACGAACTCGACAAGGCTCGATACCGCTTCCGCCGGAGTGGGGGCATCGGCAACATCGGCGTCATGGATATTCGTCAAATGCTGGATTTCTTCGGGAATAGGCTTGCCGGGGTTCACGAATGTCACGAACCACTCGGTGATTTGCCCTTTCACCATGCGAGCTGCGGCGATTTGCGTGAGCTCGTCGTTTTTATACGAAACGCCGGTGGTTTCGGTATCGATAACCACCACGTCGGCGTCGAGTATCCCGAAATCGGCTGTTTCGGCGATATCGGCAAGCGCATGGTATCGCGCGCGAACCCGTTCGGGAGTCTGCTCGTTGAGAAAAGCATCCACTGGATGCGAAACTGTCATATCCATATCCAAAAGTGTACCATCCACCTGTTGAGCACGATGCGCGTTAGAACAAACCGCAGGAATGGAGGATAAACACCACCAGCGCGATGATTGCGATGATGAATGCCCAGCTCAAGACATAACATCCCTTATTGCCGTTACGCGATTGCTCGATAAGGCGCTCATTGGGCGTGCGGTGATCCTTCACGACGGCAGAGCCTTTGCCCATCTTCGGCATGGCGGCGCGATCGGTGGGAAACCACGACCCATTGCTCGAAACCAGCTTATCGACGGATTGCGCGCCGAAATCGACCTGGGGACGGCCGCCGTCGGCCATCTTCGCGGAAAGGGTTTTCTCGAACTCCTCCATGGCGGGGCTGATATGCGGGTCATACATCAGCACGGCAACCTGGCCCCAATAATACCCCGGATGCTCTTCGTCGGTCGCTTCGGTGAAAGCCACGAAACTCAGGTACGCGCGTGTTTCCCACCCCTTCGCCTGGGCAAGCTGTACCGGCCGCACCATTCGATTCTCGAGATACGCGACCTCTTTGCCGAATCGGTTCACCAAATATGCCTTGTACCCATCGGCCTCATCGCGGATGTCGATGTCGTATTTATCGCCGACGAGGTTGTCGGCTCCCATGAAGTCGACGCCCCGCGGGTCAAGTCCGAAGAATTTCGCGTATTCGCCGGAATAAACCTCTTGTGCCATATCCTCACCCCTCTACGGTGCGTTATTCCGCGACGTCCTCGAGGGCAAGCTCGATGAGCTTCGTGCAAAGCTGCGGGAAGGTGTAACCGGCTTTACGCGCCGCATCGGGAAGCAACGAGGTGCTGGTCATACCGGGAACGGTGTTGGTTTCGAGCACCCAGCACATCCCCTGTTTATCCATGATTATGTCGGTGCGCGACATACCACGGCATCCGAGGGCCTTGTGGGCAGCCACCGCGATTTCCTGAACACGGGCGGTCGTCGGCTCGTCAATGCGCGCCGGACAGATATGCTCGGATCCGCCAGGGGCATATTTCGATTCGAAATCATAGAAATCGTTTTTGGGGACGATTTCTATGACGGGGAGCGCTTGGGGATCGCTGTTACCCAAAACCGCGACGGTCATCTCGGTGCCATCGATATACGTTTCGACAATTACCTCATTGTCGATTTTGAATACCGCTTCAATCGCATCGGCAAGCTCTGCAGCATCGTTGACGATATGCACCCCGATAGCGCTTCCCTCATTTGCCGGTTTCGCCACACACGGCACGCCAACCTTGGATACTATAGTATCCACATCGTACGGTTTACCCCGATGCAACGTCACCCCGACGGGCGTGTTGATGTTGAAATGCCGGTAAAAAACCTTTGCGCGGGCTTTATCCATGGCAATGGAGCTCGACCACACACCCGACCCGATATAGGGAAGGCCGATAACCTCGAGCAACCCCTGAATCGTGCCGTCTTCCCCGTATTTGCCATGCAGGCAGATGAACGCGACGTCATACCTGCCATCGATCAGCGCCTTCAAGTCGGACTTCACCGCCGGGTCGAAGGTGTCGACGGCGAAGCCCGCCTCGACGAGCGCCTCGCGCGCACCGGCTCCCGACGCAAGGGAAATATCACGCTCTCCGCTTGCGCCTCCCGCAAGCAATGCGACTTTGATGCCAGACGGGTCGATAGCCGTGGCCATGTTTCCTCCTTAACCGCCAAAAAGGAGGACCCCTCTTGGCTCTATTCAAACGTGGAATCAGTATACTATCGCGCATGAACACTATCTTTGACTATTCCGCACCGCAGATCGAGCAGCTGGTCACATCGCTCGGTCAACCCAAATTCCGCACAAAACAGCTCATTCAGTGGCTGTATAAACACGGAGCTCGCTCATATGACGAAATGAACAACCTCCCGAAGAACTTTCGGGAATCCCTCGCCCAACAAGCCCCGCTGATTCCACCGGTTATCGTCGATGCCCAGGTGTCTGCAGATGGAACAAGGAAGTTCCTACTTGAATTCGCCGATGGCGCGCAGGTGGAAACCGTCGGCATCCCGTCTCGGGACACCAATGCGAAAGGCCAGCCGCGGCGTCTTACCGTGTGCTTCTCGACCCAGGTTGGATGCCCGATGCGATGCAGCTTCTGTGCGACCGGACGGGAAGGCTTCACCCGCAATCTCACCCCCGGCGAGATGGTGTGGCAGGTGCTGACCTGTCAAAACGAATTCGACATGCGGGTGAGCAACATCGTCGCCATGGGGCAGGGCGAGCCGTTCTTGAATTACGACAATGTCATGGCTGCGCTGCGCTACATGAATTCCGATGACGCCCTGGCGATCGGCGCGCGGCATATCAGTCTCTCGACATGCGGCATTATTCCGGGTATCCAACGATTCGCCGATGAAGGCGAGCAGTTCACGTTGGCGGTATCCCTCCATTCAGCACAACAGGACGCGCGCGACGACTTGATGCCGGGTTGCCGCAACACCCCGCTTGACCAGTTGAAAGGTGCATTACGCGACTATCAGCGCAAATCGGGCAGACGCATCACCTTCGAATACCTGATGATCGACGGCATCACCGACACTGTCAAGGCACTTGATGCCCTCATCTCGTACTGCAAGGGCCTGAAAATACACGTCAACCTGCTGAAAATCAACCATATCGACGAGTCGCCATACGAGCCGACCATCCCCAAGCGTCTCGATGCGTTTCGACGTGCGTTGGAAGACGCCGGCATCGAAACCACGATTCGAGATTCACGCGGCGCCGATATCGACGGTGCCTGCGGGCAATTGAAAAACTCCCGTAAATAGCGCTATGCAGAAAAGCGGGGGTGAACCGGTTCGATTCCAGGTTCACCCCCGCCCATCGGCAACGATGCGGTATCCGTTACTTCACGATCTTGCTGAAGATCTCTTGAAGTTCGGCTTCGTCCTTGAATTCGATCTCTATCTTGTTCTTCCCACCAGCGCTTTTCACGCGCACATTCGTCCCCAAGGCGTCACGCAGCCCCTTCGCCGCCTTCTTGAACGATTTCGGGGTGGGAACGCGCTTCGGGGCCTCGGTCTTACGACCGGTGTACAACCGCGCGAGGTTTTCCGCTTCCCTCACCGACATCGGGTTCTCGACTAGCTTGCGCGTGAGGAGCGCCCGGCCTTCTTCGGTGGGGATGGAGAGAATCGCACGGGCGTGTCCAGCCGTGATATTCCCCTCGAAGAGAAGCTGCTGGGCGTCTTCGGGCAGCTCGAGCAAACGGAGGCTGTTCGCGATGGTCGAACGCCCCTTCGACACCGCTTCGGCAAGCTGGGCCTGTGTCATCTTCTGACGGTCCATGAGCATGCGATACCCGAACGCCTCTTCCATCGGATTCAGGTCGGAACGTTGGATGTTTTCGATCATGGCAAGGGCAATCGATTGGGTATCATCGGCCACGACGACCGTCACCGGCACTTCTTCGAGGCCGATTTTCTTGCACGCTTGCCAACGCCGTTCGCCCGCAATGATCTGGTATGCATCGCCGACCTTGCGCACGAGAATGGGTTGCAGAAGGCCATTCTTCTGAATGGATTCGGCAAGTTCGGAAAGCGCTTCCTCGTCGAAATGGGTGCGCGGCTGGTCGGGGTTCGGCTCGACTTGGTCGATGCCCACGATAAGCGCCTGTTTATTCGGGGTGTCATCATCACCCGTGGAAAGCGATTCCACCTGATATTTGATGCCCTGGTCGATGGATGCGGGGCGACGGGTCCGTTTTCGCGTCGTCACACCGGTTTCGATATCGACCGTCTCCTCTTCGATCAATTCCTCATCGGCACGTATATCCGTTGAAATGAGGGCGTTCAAGCCACGCCCAAGGCCTGCGCGTTTCCTAGCCACGGTCTATCACTTCCTCCGCCAAGCTGATGTAAGCCTTGGCACCCTTTCCATCGGGATGGTATTTGATGATGGGCTCACCATAGCTGGGAGCTTCAGACAACTTCACCGATCGCGGGATGATGGTATCGAACACGATATCGCCGAAGTAATCCTTCACTTCTTGCGCCACCTGTTTCGAAAGCGTGGTGCGCCCGTCATACATCGTCACCAACACGCCGAAGATATCGAGATCTTTATTCAGGCGTGCTTTGACAAGTTTCATTGATTCAAGGAGTTTTGTCACACCTTCCAGCGCATAAAACTCACTCTGTATCGGGATGATGAGCGAATCAGCGGCAACCAATCCGTTGACGGTGAGCAAGCCGAGGGAAGGCGGACAATCGATGAAGATGTAATCGTATGCACCGACAAACCCCTGAATCGCCTCTTTCAACCGCGATTCACGGGAGAATTCGGTGACCAACTCGACCTCTGCGCCGGCGAGATTGATGGTGGCGGGCAGAAGGTCGAGATTCTCCTCGACGTCTTTCAGCAGGACATCGGAAGCCTTCACGTCGTTGAGGAGCACGTCATACACGCATGCTTCGATGGTGCGTTTATTCACCCCGAGACCGCTGGTGGTATTACCTTGGGGATCGAGGTCGACAAGCAGCACCTTGAATCCCATCGACGCCAACACCGCCGATAGGTTGATGGCTGTCGTGGTTTTTCCAACGCCGCCTTTTTGGTTGATGATGGATATCACCCGCGTGGACAACTTCTTCGATTTTTTCGCATGTTTGCCCGTTTTCTTCTCCACCGCTACTCCTCTCGTGAAGCGTTAGAAGAGTATAGCGCACGCAAACAGGGCGCGCCGAGGATGTTTCACGTGAAACAAATGCCTATATCCGCAGGTCAGAGCTATTTTTTATACGGTTTTCTCTGCGCTTGCCCCTCGTGACGGGGAAGCTTCACCGTAGGTATTCCATCTTTGACGAACACGATGATGCTGCGTGGGGTATTCCCATCGCTCAACACGACGTTTCGTTGCGTCGCATAACGCATTGCAAGCTTATCTTGGAGCACCAAGGCGTGGGCGAGCTCTTCTTCGATGTCGACCGATTTGTAGCAGACCAGCAAACCGCCTTGCATGAGCAGCGGCGAAGCCAGCTCCATAAGCGAGGGGAGCGACGAGAGCGCGCGGGCGGTGATGACGGCATATTGCCCGGGCTTCTCGGTTGCAAGGCCTTCGACCCTGCCTGAGTACACCGACACCCGATCGGCTATCCCCAACGCAGCGGAAAACTCTGAAAGGAGCGCCGCCTTCTTTCCCACCGATTCCACCAGCGTAACTTCGCGATTGGTGGTGATGGCAAGCGGGATGCCGGGGAATCCAGCGCCGCTGCCGATATCGGCCAGGGGCCCATCTGGTGCAGACATGACCTCGTCGCGGCCGATGAGCGAATCCTCGACATGCAGGAGCCATCCCTGCTCCCATGTATCGATTCGGGTGATGTTCGTTCGCTTGTTCGCCTCGATCACCATCGAAAGATGCTGCTCGAGGAGCTGTTGCTCAGCGACGGTAATATCCATGCGGTTCCTTCGGGATAGACGATGAGCCGGGTTTGCCCGGCTCATCCGTTCCGTCAACGATATATGCCAGCGGCACCTTACAGCGGCAGCACCACGACGCGGCGGGCTGCACCCTCACCCTCCGATGCCGTCTCGACACGCGGGTCGTCGGCGAGCGTGATGTGGATGATGCGGCGCTCGTACGGGGTCATCGGGCGCAAACGCACGCTGCGCTTTTGCGAAGCGGCGCGGTCGGCGGCGTTGTACGCGATGGTCTCGAGCTTCTCGCGTTGGCGACCCTTATACCCTTCGACGTCCACGACAACGGGATAACGGTAACCCACCATGCGCGCGGTCGCGGTGGAAACGAGGAACTGGAGCGCATCGAGCGTCTTCCCATGCCGCCCGATGAGGATGGCTAAATCGTCGCCCGTAAGGTCGAGGATAAGCTCTCCTTCATCACCCTCGTACTCGTTGATCTCGACTTCGCCGACATTCATATACGAAAGCACATTGCCGATGAATTCGATGGCCGCATCGGCGATACGGTCAAGCTCCTCATCGGAGATACGGTCAGGCGCAGCGCCTTCTTCGGTTTCTTCCGCGGTTTCCTCGTCGATCACCTCGACGGCCTCCTCAGCCATCTCCTCCGGCATCTCGAATTCCTCTGCCATAATGCCACTCCTATCTATAGAAAAAGACGGCTACAAAGGCCGCCAAAACGGCACCTGAAATGCGTATTCGCAGATACTACCACAACAACCACGCCATTCACCACGCAGCGCCGATTCCGGAAAGCAGCGG
>SUUF01000015.1:9432-27359 GCA_015062635.1 Coriobacteriaceae bacterium
ACTGCCATGATGACCATCTGCTGTTGCTGGGGGCCCTTCTGGTTGCGCTGCTGGATGAGCATCGGGGCGAAGGTAAGGCCCGCGAAGAGGAGAAGCAGCACGATGTAGGGGATGAACACCATGATGCCCTGCTCGAGCGCCGCGGCCGGCGACACGGTGAGGTCGGGCACGATGCTCAGGAAGTTATAACCAGCCGAGGCGTCGCCCACGCGCCAGGACATCTCGTCGCGCAGCACTTGGAACACTGCGATGAAGATGGGCATCTGCAGGAACAGCGGCAAGCAACCGGCGACCGGATTGAAGCCCGACTCGCTGTAGAGCTTGCGGGTTTCCTCCGACAAACGCTGCGGGTCGTCGGCGTATTTCTCTTGCAGCTCCTGCATCATGGGGCTGAACTTGTTCATCTTGTACGAAGACTTGATCTGCTTCTGCATAAGCGGGAGCAGCAGCAAGCGGAAAATCAATGTGGCCAAGATGATAGCCAGACCCCAGTCCATAACCAGGTTATGGCAAACGTCCATGCCCCAGAATATGAAGTCTTTAAATGCTTCCCACATGTAGTTAGTTCCCTTTCGAACCGGCGAGCCAACTGAACGTCTCGGGCACGGGGTCGTATCCCACCGCCCCACCAGGACGGCAGCGCAGGATGCGCTTGAACGTCAGCCAACTCCCCTTGAGCAACCCATAGCGGCGAACCGCCTGCAGGCCATACTCGGAACACGTCGGCGTGTACCGGCAGCACGAGGGAAACATCGGCGATATCACGATCTGGTAAAAGCGTATGAGCAGAACCCCCAGCTTTCCAGGGAGCGATTTCACGAGTGCGATGACCCTCTGCTTATCCACTCATTCCGCTTTCAGACCGGCTTGTCCCAACGTTTTCCGGTATCCGTCGACCAGCTTCGCGAAATCGAGGTCGGCGGTGTGCCGATTCGCGATGAACACCACGTCGTACCCCGGCCATTCCATCTGAAGCTGCTGGCATGCCGCCCGCATCCTCCGTTTGGCCCGGTTACGCCACACCGCGTTCCCGAGTTTCTTGCCTGCAACAAAAGCAACACGGCCTATGGAACCGTGTTGCTCTTCTCTCTCCAGAACCAGCAGCATGTTCGAGCCGCGCCCGAACCGCTTGCCCTGGCTGAAGACGCGGGTGATATCCGCGCTGGATTTGATCGTCTCCAACACGATCACCCACAGGGTAGCTACACGGTGAGGCGCTTGCGGCCCTTCGCGCGACGGGCCTTCAGGACCTTACGGCCGCCCTTGGTGGCCATGCGGGCGCGGAAACCATGGGTCTTGGCGCGCTTCCTCTTGTTCGGTTGGTAGGTGCGTTTCATTTGTATTCCCTTTCATAGGTAAAGCGTAACTTGCGAAGTATAGCAAGTTACCCCACGTCATAACAAGACTTCATATCGAGTCCACGGGAATTCGTCCGCATGCGTCGGGCGATGGGGGAAAGCAGCCGAAACAGTCGTGCGGCAACTTGAAATCCCTTCTCAAAACGGTTATCAACCCGCAGATTGTGGAAAAAGTGGAAAACCGCAGGATAATACGCATACCCTGATTGTGGAATACTTGAAACTAGTCTCTGACCTGGGGTTTTTCAAAGAAAACGGTTGTTCGATTATACTGTATCCCCACGTCAAACACGGTTTTTGACCGGTATTCAGACCGCATTTTCAACAATTTCAAATCGCTTTCAATCATCTTTTTCAACTTTTCCACTTTGTTTTAGTGTTTTGTTGAAAACCACTGATAACAACTGGTCATTTCTCCACCGCTTTTCATCTGAATGTTGAAATCTTATCTGTATTCATCCGTTTCCCCTGTTGGTGTACAATGCATTCCTGCCGCATGGCTGAAAACTACTGAATACAGGTTTCGAAAGACGGAAAACGCAGCTGAAAACGAACGAAATGCCTGAACACAACGACATATCAGCCGATCTTCCACCGGAATCCGGAGTCTCGTCCGACTATTCCCATGTGCTCAACCCCGCGCGGGTCGCGGTATACGACGATCCGCTTATCGCACCGCGTATCATCACCATCGAGCCCACCACGACCACTGAATTCATCCAGAACCTCGCGGTGTGCATCGACGAGCAAGCGCGGCGGCTCGGCGGGAAAATCTCGTATACGGTGATCCTCGAAGTCACCGAAAATTTCATCCACGCGCAGTTCCGCGAAGTTGTCGTGAGCATCCTCGACGGCGGCAACACGATTCGCTTCACCGACCAGGGGCCGGGCATCGCCGACATCGAGAAGGCGGTTCGCCCCGGATTCACGTCGGCTATCGAGCCGATGAAGCACTACATCCGCGGCGTCGGCAGCGGCTTGCCCATCGTGCACGACTGGGTGGGACTCAAGAACGGCCGCATCACCATCGATAGCAACATCGGCGCGGGCGCGGCGGTGACGATAAGCCTGGTCGAAGAAGAGCCGGCAAACGACGAGCAAGGCGTGTCGGAAGAAGCCGTCGCGGCGGTGCGTGGGCTCGGCGACAAGGCGCGTCTCGTCCTCGCCCAGTTCGCGAAAGCCGACACGCTCGGCGTCACCGATATCGGCAAGCTCACGGGAATGAGCCCCTCGAGCGCGACATATCAGCTCAACAAGCTTGAAGAAGCAGGGCTGGTGGCATCCAACCCCCAGAAGAAGCGCGATATCACATCCCTTGGAAAGCAAGCGCTTCGGCTTGTGTAGACGTGCATATCGCCCCTCTGTTGCCGCGCGCGGTTCGATTCGGGCATACGCCTATTGATTGATACCGTAGGTAAATAACTAAAAGGTCATCATTATCATAAGTCGCGGGGAAACGGGGAAAACCATCATCATGCCTGCTCAAGGCCGGTGGGTTCCCGGTTGTCGCGCTGTGGAATACGTATCGGTTATCCCCCATGAAGAGCGCAGCATGCGACTATCCCCCGCATTCCCCGCGCTTCCCCCATGTTCCCGCGGCGTTTTCCACAATCAGCGAAATCGATGGTCTGAGCAGGGAATATCGGCATTCCCCAAGGCTTATCGGTCGCGAATCTGCGCGATGACGATATCGATCTCGTCGCGCGTCCCCTTGTCTTCACGCACTTTCTCGGCGATGAGGTCGACCGAATACTTCACCGTGCTGTGATCCTTGCCGCCAAATGCCTTCCCGATGGATTCGAAGGTCTCCTCCATCATCTGACGGCACAGGTACATGGCGACCTGCCGCGGGTAGGCGATGGCATGGCGTCTGCCCTTGCCCACGAGCTCGGCATGCGAGACCTTGTAAAACGTTTCCACTTCCTTTTGGATATCGGCGATGGTCAGGCGTTTCACATCGTTTGAAAAATGGTTCTCAAGTATTCGGGCGGCCTGCGCGATGTCGATGGTGTTCTTGTGCTCGGTCATCAGGTGCAGGAAGAGCACCGTCACTGCGCTTTTCAACTCGCGGATATTGGAGCTTGAAATCTCGGCGATGTACGAGCGCACCTCGAGCGGGATGTCGATGTTCTCGCCGCTTGCTTGCAGGCGGTCGTCGATGGTGGAGTTGATGATGCCGAGCTTGGTTTCCATCTCGGGTGCCTGGATGTCGAAGGTCGCGCCCGAATTGAAGCGGCTCTGGTACCGTTCGTCGATATCGATGTTCTTCGGGGCTATGTCGGCTGACATCACCACTTGCTTGCCTTGGCTTGTGAGCTTGTTGAACAGCTCGAAGACGATTTTCAGGGTTTCCTTCTTGCCTTGGAACGATTGAACGTCGTCGATAAGCAGCACGTCCGCTTCCTCGTACCGTTCCTTGAAGCGGCGGAAGCTCGTCTTCTCGCGGCTATGGTCGGCGCTCGCATCGGCATAATCGTTGATGAATTCGGTCGAATCGACATACACCGTTTTCAACAGCGGGTTGCCGCCGGTGTCGGTGGTGCGGTCGAGATAGTTCTTTATCGCCACGAGCAGGTGCGTTTTGCCGACACCGCTCTTTCCGTAGATGAACAGGGGATTCAAATCTTCGCGTCCCGGCCGTTCCGCGACGGCGAGGGCCATGGAATAGGCCATGCGATTCGATTCGCCGATGATGTAGTTCTCGAATGTCATCTTCGAAAACGCGCCGCCTTGCAGGCTATTGTCACCCGTCTCGACGGGTTCCGGTTCGGGTGTGGCGGAAACCGCCGGCGTGGCGGGGGATGGTTCTGCGGCGGCGATGGGCGCAAGCGGATGTTCGGGCCTGCGTGGCTCGGCTGACGATGCGTCCTGATGGGCGACCGATGCGCTCGCCTGTTCGAGGGCTTTCGCGGCGCCGAGCTCGTCCACTTCGATGTTGACGATGAATTCCGTGTGGTACAGGTCGACGAGCGCCTGGTTGATGAGGGTGCTGTATTGCCGCTCGACCCACTTCTTGATGAAGTCGTTGTCTGCGGTGAGCATGATGAAGCCCTCGGCGAACGCCTGCAGGTGCAGTCGCGAGAAGAACGCATCGGTTTGGGCGGCGTTCACCCCGTCATATTGTTTTACCTGGTCGCGAATCGTATCCCAGATCGTCTGGTATTTTTCTTCCTGCATTGCCCACCATCCTCCTCAATAGCGGTAATCGCGACTATACCATCCTTTCGTATAATTGTGGAAAACTTCATCCATTGTGGAAAACTCTCGCCGGGGCCTTCACCTGACACTGCATGCATTCGCCCGCCCGGCTGGCATGGGGCGGCTGTTTCTCTCGTGCAGCGCGTGGCGCATTCCGTGGCGAACGGGTATCATCTTGTGGACTATCGTGAGTATTCGGGAAAGGTCGGTTGCCGTGAAATTCAGCATTAGCCAAGCGGAACTTCAAAATGCCTTGGGTGTCGTCTCGAAGGGAGCCGCCACGCACTCGACCTTGCCGATCCTTGCGGGCGTGCACCTGCACACCGAAAACGATGCGCTTGTCTTGCAGGCGACCGACCTCGACCGCTCCATCCAATGCCGTGTCCCCGCCCTCATCGAGGATGAAGGCGAGGCGGTGGTTCCGGCAAAGCTCTTCACCGACATCGCGAAGAGCCTGCCTGACGCGGCGGTTCATTTCGAATCGGCCGACCGCACGGCCACCATCATCTGCGATTCGTCGACGTTCTCCATCCGCACGATGTCGGCCGAGGATTTCCCCGGATTCCCGTCCATCGATGTCGAGCAAAGCGTCGAGATTCCCTTCAACGAGTTCGCCGACATGGTGAAGCGGGTCGCCCGCGTCGTGAGCCGCGACGAGACGCGTGCCATCCTCACCGGCGTCTTCATCACCGTGGTCGATGGTCAGCTGCGCATGGTCGCGACCGACTCGTATCGGCTGGCCCTTTCCGATAATGCCCGTGTCGCGGGCCTCGGCGAGTTCTCTGCCACGATTTCCGGTGCGTTCCTCCGCGAAATCGCATCGCTGCCCATCAGCGAGCAGCCGTTGACGCTCTCGGTATCGTTCAACCAGATCATGGTGAAATACCAGGACATCACCTACATTAACCGCCGGCTCGAGGGGAATTTCCCCAATTACCGCCAGCTGTTGCCGAATGCCTACAACACCCGGGTCACCTTCAACGCGAAGGAGCTGCTCGCCGCCGTGCGCCGCACGTCGCTGCTCTCGAAGACTTCCGCTCCGGTGAAATTCGACATCAACATCGCCTCGCAGACCGCGTTGCTCTCTGCGATGTCGCAGGATGTCGGCTCGGCGCAGGAGATAATCCGCGTCCAGGCGGAAGGCGAGGATGTCGTCATCGCGTTCAACAGCGCCTTCGTGCAAGACGGCTTGCAGGCGATGCCCACCGACACCACGTTCCTCGACATTCAAAACGGCATGAGGCCGGGCATCTTCCGCTCCGAGGACCAGGATTTCCTCTACCTCATCATGCCCGTTCGCCTGTCTTCCTAACGAGAACACCGCCGCATGACCCTGCAGATTCGGAGCCTCCATCTCCACGACTTCCGCAGCTATCCCGATGCCTCGCTCGAGGACATCGGGCGGCTCGTCGTGTTCGTCGGCCCGAATGCGGCGGGAAAGACCAACCTCGTCGAGGCGATTCAGCTCATCACCGCGCTCGATTCGTTTCGCAATCCGAAAACCGACCAGCTCATCGCGTGGGGTGCGCAGCAAGCGGCGGTACGGGCGGTGCTCGAAGGCGATGAACGCAAGCTCGATGTGGGCCTGGTGCTTGACGCGCGGGGCCGGCATTACCGCCTGAATGGCAAGCAGCGCCCCCGTGCGGAATTGCAGGGCGTGCTGCCGGCTGTCGCCTTCACGCCTGATGACCTGCAGCTGGTGAAGGGTTCGCCCGAGGTGCGCCGCGCTGCGATGGACGCGCTCGGGGCGCAGGTGTCGCGCAATTACCTTTCGGTGCGCCGCGATTACGAGAAGATCGTGCGGCAGAAGAACCGCCTGTTGAAGGAAGAGGCGACGGTTTCGTATCTCGCGAGCGTGAATGAGGTGCTCGTGAAGGTGGGAAGCCAGCTGTTCCTCTACCGGTTGCGCATCTTGCGCGGCATCCGCGGCTTGCTCGACGCGCTGCACGCCGATACCACCGGCAGCGGCGATGCGGTATCGCTCGAGTATTTTCCCTCGTTTGCGCCCGACGCGCCGGTTGGCGATGATGACCTCGCCCGATATGAGCACGACCGGCCGCTTGTGGAAAACCTCATGCAGGAGGAAATCTCCCGCCGTGCGCTCGAGGAACAAGCGCGGCATACGAGCGTGATTGGCCCGCACCGCGACAAGCCGGCATTTTTCCTCAACGGCCGCCCGGCGGCCGATTTTGCGAGCCAGGGGCAGCAGCGGTCGATCGCGATCGCCTACAAGCTGTCGGAACTGCAGCTGGTCGAGGATATGACGCATGAGAAGCCTATCCTGCTCCTCGACGACGTGATGTCGGAACTCGATGCCTCGCGCCGCGCGACGCTGACGAAATATGTGCATGAAGCGGCGCAGACGTTCATCACCACGACGAATCTCGAGTATTTCACCCCCGAACTGCTCGATCGGGCGCAGGTGTTCCATGTTCCCCGCGATGTTTTCACCTCGGAGTGAGGCGTCCACTCCAGCCCTCCACCTCAGTCTGGCGGTTCATTTGCGAGTTTTTCAGTTATTCTTGCCTAACTATTTCATACTTTCCATTAGAATTAGGAATGCCTAATTGATAATCGGGAGGTTTGAACGTGTCGGTGTTGACGAAATCGAGCGAGGATTACCTGGAAGCCATCTACGAGTTGGCGGGTTCCGAGAATAAACCGGTGCGTTCCGTCGATATCGCCGACAAGCTGGGCGTGTCGCGCCCGAGCGTGAACAACGCGCTGAATATCTTGAAGAAAGAGCAGATGGTCGTTCAGGAGCCGTACGGGGCCATCTCGTTGACCTGCCAGGGTCAGCTGTATGGTCAAAGCATCTACGGCCGCCATATGACGCTGTTCAACTTCCTCCACCTCGTGCTGGGCGTCGACCCCGAAACCGCCGAGGAAGAGGCATGTGAAATCGAACATACCGTCAGCGAGGACACCATTCGCCGCTGGCGGGAGTTCACCGACAAGCAGCTTGCCGGGTAGCGAGTTCACGCCGATTGCGCATCTCACCCTCCTCGTTTCCAAATAGCGCCTGTTTCACCTGGGCTGAATCATTGTTTGACCAGGAGAGCTCGAACGGGTCTGGTACCATTCCATCAGGAGACGAAAGGAATGGTTATGGAGCTTAGAAACCTCGGTTCTACCGGCATCAAGGTATCCCCCATCGGCCTCGGGTGCATGCGCCTTCCCCTTGAAGGCGGCGCTCAGGGTTACACCAGCTCACGTGGAGCCGATGTCCAAGCGGGCATCGAGCTCATCCGCCACGCCATCGATTCGGGGGTCAATTACCTCGACACCGCATTTAACTACCTGCATGGTGAAAGCGAGAAGGTCATCGGCAAGGCCTTGGCCGACGGGTACCGCGATAAGGTGACCATCGCAACCAAATGCCCTATCTGGATGCTGAAAGAGCCGGGCGACTTCGACTCGCTGCTCGCCAAGCAGATGGGGCGGCTGAACACCGACCATATCGATGTGTATCTGCTGCATTGCGTGATGCAGGGCGATTGGAAGAACAAGGTGCTGCCCACCGGCGCCGTCGAGTCGTTGCTGCGTGCGAAGGAGGATGGCCGGGTCGGCGCCATCGGGTTCTCGTTCCATGACACCACCGACTTCTTCAAGGAGGTCGTGGATTACGCCCCCTGGGATATCTGCCAGCTCCAGTTGAACTATCTCGACCAGGAATTCCAAGGCGGTCTTTCCGCGGCGGCATATGCGGCGTCGAAGGGGATGGGCGTCATCGCGATGGAGCCGCTGCGTGGCGGCCACCTGGTGAATGTCCCCGACCGGGTGAACGAGGTGTTCTCGCAGGCGAATGCCGAGCGCACCCCCATCGAGTGGGCGTTCGATTTCCTTTGGAACCGCCCCGAGATCTCGCTCCTGCTTTCGGGTATGACCTACCTCGATCAGATCGACCAGAACATCGAGTATGCCAAGCGCGCCCGCATCGACATGCTCACGCAAGAGGAGCTCGCGGTATACGACCGCGCCATCGCGGCGTTCAAGAGCTATGACACCATCCCCTGCACCGGGTGCAACTACTGCAACGGTTGCCCGGAGGGCGTCACGATTCCCTACAACTTCCAGACCTACAACCAATGGGTGCTCTCGGGCGACATGGACCGGGCGCGGTGGGAGTGGGAGACCACCATCCCGCTGAACGGCGCCCGTGCCGATGCCTGCACGCAATGCGGCACCTGCAAGGAACGGTGCCCGCAGCACATCGATATTCCCACGGAATTGGAGAAGGTCGCCGCCTTGTTCGCGTAAACGGCCCGATAGAGGAAACAACCCCGGTGGCTCAGGCGGCTACCGGGGTTGTTTGCGTATACGGTAAAGGGGCGTGCGGGGTTACACGAGCCACGCGCCGCTGAACTGGTTGAGGACGGCGGAAAGTCCTGCGCCGATGGCGATGACGCCGAGGACGACTGCCGTGATGATGAACTGCCGTTTTTCCTTCTCGGGATCTTCGACGGCGTTCTTGTCGATGACCGGCAAGCCTCGTTTCTGCTCGATCATATGCCCTAAAACCTCTTCGATGCGGTCGCGGATCTCGACCTCGAGGCGTTCCTGCGTCTCGACGCTCTTGCAATGGAAGTTGATGCGCGTATGACCATTTTCGAGCGGCGTTCCCGAAAGGTGCACCGATGCGCGATGCGTGCTTGCCACGAAGCTATACGAGCGAATGATGTCGATGGTGAACGTTTCGTCGTTTACGTAATCGGCCACCATGTTGAACAGGTTGTTCTGACGGATGAAATAGCTTCTTAGCAGTTCATAAGTGCCTTGGAGGTCTTCGTCGACCTCGATGGGCGACAGGTCGTATTCTGCCATCGGTTGTCCTTATCGATTGGTATGGCGGACACGCCGCCATGGTGTTGGCTTGGCGTGCTACAGCGTTTTCGCAATGAGGGCGATGAACTCGATGTCCTCGTCGCCATCGTTGATGATGCAATGCCAACCGCCGTCTTCGCATTTGAAGACATCGCCCGGCTTGCAATCGACGATGGTGCCGTTGTCGTTGTATTTGCCCTCGCCCTTCAGGATGTAATAGAACTCGTAGTCGCCCACGTGCTGGTGATACCCCATGCGGGTGCCCGGCTTCACGGTTATCTTGCCAAACATGTTGATGCCGGCGCCCAGCGACTCGTCGTCGGCAAACTTGTCGCGCAGGTAGATGCCCTCGCCACCGGTGAGTGCGGCTTCGACTTCAGCGACTTCGCGATTCAGAAAAGCGGTCATGGTTGTTCTCCTTTCGTTTTCAGCATGGTAACACGCTTCGATGGGTTTCACCTTGGCAAACCCCGCGCCCCTCATTCCGCGTGAATGTCCCGCATGTTGTCCCGCAACGAGAACAGGCCAGCCGAAAGATTTGGCTGGCCTGCGAGTTCGTGGTGCCCCCGGGCCGATTCGAACGGCCGACACCCGCTTTAGGAGAGCGGTGCTCTGTCCCCTGAGCTACGGAGGCGTGGGTGCTATTCTAGCACGTGCGCGTTACTTATCGTCTTCTTCCTCGTCATCGTCATTGCTCGAGTTCGAGTTGTCAGACGACGCGCTTGACGAAGCCGAAGAGCTCGACGACGGTGTGGGTGCCGCTTCCTTCGCGGTGATGTTGATGGTCGCCCCCTCGCGTGCCTCGCCCGAGGTGCTCTGGCTCGTCACGACGGCATCGCCAGAATACGAGCTCGTCTCGCTCACTTCGAAGCCGGCGTTTTGCAAGATGGCCCGCGCATCCGAAACCGTGTAGCCCACGACATCGGGCACATCGACCATCTTCTCGCCCAAGCTCACGCAAATGGTGATCGTCGTGCCCTTCTTCTGCTTCGTGTCGCCTGCGGGGTCTTGCCAGACAACCAGGCCTTCATCCACATCTTCGGAATAATCCTCGACGATGCTCACCTCGAACCCGGCATTCTCGAGATTCGTGTAGGCGGTGTCTTGCGTTTGCCCGGTAACCCAGGGAACGGTCTTGGTGTTCTGACCCTTCGACAGGATGTACGTGACCTCGGTGCCCTTGTCGACCTTTTCACCCGCCGCAGGTTCGCTGCGGATGACCAGGCCCTTATCGACGGTATCGGAGTATTCCGCCTTCCCCGCCTTCGCGGTGAGGCCGACTTCGGAAAGCGTTTGCGTGGCCGAGCTTTCATCGATGCCCGCTATGTCAGGCACCTTCACCTGCTCTTTGCCCTTCGAGATGGTCAACGCGATGCGCGTGCCCTTTTCCGCCGATTCACCGGCTGCCGGGTCGGTCGAGATCACCATGCCCGCTCCAACGGTATCGGAATACACCTCGGTGGTCTTGCCGACGGAATAACCGACGTCGGTAAGATCGCTGGTCGCCTGTTCGAGCGTCTTGCCCGTCACGTCGGGCACGGTGAGCGGCGGTGTGCTCAGCATCGTCCACGCGGCATAGCCGGCTGCGGCGAGCAAGGCGATGACCAGCAGCACGATGGCCACGGTCTTTCCCTTGCCGCGCTTCGGTTCCGGCTGCGGTATCTCGCGATACACGTTTGCCGGGCCCTGTTGCGGCATCATGCCGGTTTGGCCGTTCCAGCCCTGCGGGCCGGCGGCGCCCATTCCGGTAGCCGGCGGCATCACCTGCGTCTGCGTGGAGGGAATCTGGTTCGCCAGCATTTGCGTGCGCTGGTTCGCATTGGGGTTCATCTGGCGGGTCACGTCGTTGGAGCCCGCTGCGGCAGCGCCGGCGGCTCCTGCAACCGCACCCGCCATGATGGCCGCGGCTGCGGCGGTCCCGCGCGCGCGTCCGGCCAGGTAGTCGTTCAGCACACGGCGCATGTCGAGTGCCGTGGGGAAACGCTTGATCGGGTCTTTCTCCATCGCGCGCAACACGATGGCCTCGAGAACCGGGTCGACATTGGGGAAAATCTCATGCAGGGGCTTTGGCTGCTCGTTCACCTGCTTCATCGCGACGCTCACGGCGTCGGGGCCATCGAACGGCAACTGCCCGGTGATGGCTTCATACATGCATACGCCGAGCGAGTAGATATCGCTTGCGGCGGTGAGTTCCTTGCCCTGCGCCTGTTCAGGCGAGATGTAATGCGCCGTGCCCAACACGCTCGACGTCTGCGTCTTCACGGAATTCTTCGCCCGGGCGATGCCGAAGTCCATCATCTTCACGTTGCCGTCGGGCTGCACCATGATGTTCTGGGGCTTCACGTCGCGGTGGACGATATCCTGACCATGGGCGACGGAAAGCGCCTGGCACGATTGGCTCGCGATTTCAGCCACCTTGCGCTGGTTGATGGCACCGCGTTCCTTGATGGCGGTTTTCAAATCGCCGCCACGAACGTATTCCATCACGATGTAATACGTGCCCTCGTCCTGACCCCAGTCATAGACGTTGACGATATACGGGCTTTGCAGGTTCGCGGCGCTTGCCGCCTCCTGCCTGAACCGCCGGGTGAAATCCGCATCGGCCGCATACTGCGGCAACATAACCTTTACGGCTACGATACGACCCAGAACGGTATCCTGCGCGCGGTACACTTCCGCCATGCCGCCGATGCCGATGCGCTCGACGATGCGGTACCGCCCGCTGAAAGTTCTCCCAATCATGTTGCCGGACACATGTGCTCCTTAACCTGGTAGATACGTACTGCAGTTAATCGATCGATGTATCTGCCATCAATGAATTTATACCACTTCCCGCTCATAAATCACCCTGATACTGCAAAGCTGCTTCAATCACCGGACGTGCTGCAAAAGTCGCCTCGCCTTCACCTGCCTGCTCGAGGACCATGGCGACGACCACGCTGCAGTTATCCGACGGTCCCATGCACACGAACCAGGAATCATCGAGGTCCTTGCCGGTTTCCGCCGTGCCGGTCTTGCCGGCCAACGTGACGCCGGGAATTTGAGCGCCCGTGGCCGTGCCGTTTTCCACGACGCCCTCCATCACCTTTCGCACGCGTTTCGCCACATCGGCGGAAACCGCGCGGCTATAGGTGATGGGGCTCGTCTGCTGCGTCTTCTCGCCGTCGGCGTCATAGACGCTGTCGACGAGGTAGGGTTTCATGATCACGCCATCGTTGGCGATGGCGGCGCCCACCAGCGCCATCTGCAAAACGCTTGCCTGCGGGCCGGCGGGGCTCTTATGTTCGCCCACCGGTTGTCCATCGGCCGCCCAGGCGGTCTCCCATACCGTCATCTCGGACGGGTCGGGCATCAAGCTCGTGGCGAGTTCGACATCGAAGTCGAGCGTCTGGTTGAAACCGAAGTTCTGAGCGGTGGTGACCAGGGCGTTGGCTCCGAGTTTCTTGCCGACCTGCCCGAATACGGTGTTCGAGCTCACCTCCATCGCCCGCGCGAGCGTGATGGTTCCATAGTTGTGGCCGTCGAAGTTCGTCACCTTCCCATTGCCGATGGTGATGGAGCCGGGCGACTTGAATTTCGTGTTCTCGCGCGCGATGTCGTTCTCGAATGCGCTGGCGAGCGTGACGGTCTTGAAGGTCGAACCCGGTGCGTACAACGATTGCGTTGCACGGTTCACCAGGGAGTCTCCGCTATTGGAGTCGAGAAGCGTCTCCACGTCGGCGGCGGCGTAGGTCGGGTTGCTCGCCATCGCCAAAACCGCGCCGGTGCGCGGGTCGAGCACGACGCAGGCGCCGTTGTAGTCGCCGAGCGCGTCTTGCGCCGCCTGCTGCAAGCCCGAATCGATGGTCAGGCGAATGTCGTTTCCACGCGTGCCCTTGCCCGAGAGGTCGTCGACGACATCGGTCCAACTCGCATGCACGCGGGTTCCCTGGAGCACGTCGTTGTAACGGCGCTCAAGGCCCGCCGTGCCAAACTGGACACTAGAGTATCCAACAATATGGCTTGCAAGCGTTCCCGCGGGGTACTCGCGGTCGTATTTCCCCGTCTCCTCGTTGTAAACGCTTTGCGCGAGCACCGTGCCATCGTTCGTGTAGATAACGCCGCGTTCGCTTTCCTGCGCATGCGCGATGGTGTGGTTGTTGTTGGGCATCGCCTTGTAGGTGTCGGCCTGCACGAGCATGATGACCGTGAGGTTGGCGATGAGTATGGCGAACAGCACGCTGAACAGCACCATCATATGGGTGAGGCGCCGCCCGAGCGCCACGCGCCCGAGCTCGCTCATGCCGGCGACGATGCCGGTGGTTCCCTGTGTGAGCTCGGTGTGGATGCCGGTCGCCTCGTCCCCGCAGCGCGCGAGCAAGCCCACGGCGATGAAACTCGAGAGCAACGAGGAACCGCCCTGGCTGATGAAGGGGAGCGTGAGACCGGTGAGCGGGATGAGCCGCGTGACACCTCCGACGATGATGAAGGCCTGCAGCACGATGATACTGGTAAGACCCACGGCGATGAGTGCTGAAACGTCGCTTTTCGCCCGGGCGGCGATGACCATGCCGCGCACCGCGAACATCACGAACAGCAAGAGCACGCCCACCGCGCCGAGCAAGCCGAGCTCTTCGGCGATGGCGCTGAAGATGAAGTCGCTCTCGACGATGGGTATCTGCTCGGCCATTCCCTTGCCCACGCCCACGCCGATCATGCCGCCATCAGCCATGCTATACAGGCTCTGCACCAGCTGATATCCGCTTCCTGTGGGGTCGGCGAAGGGGTTAAGCCAGGTGTCGATGCGCACCTGGACGTGGCTGTACAGCAAGAATGCCGCCGTGCCGCCAACTGCCGCCAGCAGGAATCCGATGACGACATAACTCGCCTTGCCGGTGGCCACATAGAGCATCGCGAGGAACACCAGGAACACGACGAGCGCCGAGCCGAGGTCTTTCTCGAAGATGACGATGACCATGCTGATGCCCCACATCAACAGCAAGGGCAGCAACGTGCGCAGGTCGGGAAGGCGCAGCGGCCCCAACCGCAGCGTGAACACCGAGAGCATCTCGCGGTTTTGCGCAAGGTAGGCCGCGAGGAACAGCACGATGAATATCTTCGCGAGTTCGCCGGGTTGGAAACTGAAACCGCCGACGGAAAGCCAGATGCGGCTTCCGTAGATTTCGGTGCCCACGACCGGCAGCATCGGGCTGAGCAGCAGCACCACGCCGATGACGATGAGCGTGTACTTGTAATTCGATACCTTGTCGATCTTCTGGAGGAAGATGAGCACGGCGACCATGCACGCAATGCCCAAGAACAGCCAAGCAACCTGACGTACTGCCAGGTCGGGCGCGAGTCGGGTCACGTAGGCGATGCCGATTCCCGACAGCGCGAAGGTAATGGGCAGAATGGCCGGGTCGGTGTTTTCGGCGAACCGGCGCATGGCGAGGTGAGCGCCGACGAAAGCGGCGAAGATGCCGATGGGCACGCCGAGCGTGTTAACGGAAAGCTCGCCGCCGTTAACCACGACGAGCGACCCGAACAGGAGTATGACGATGGGAGCCGCGATGATGAGCAGCAGCAATTCCATGTTACGCCGCGTCATCGCGCCACCCCCGCATTGCGTGGGTGTGCAATCGCCGGCGCCAGCGTGCAGTGGGAGGTTGCGATATCGGTCATCATGACGATTTCTTACCTCCCTCGGACTTCGACGATGTTTCCTTCGCGCTCGACGATGCACTCTTGTTGCGCGCCATCTGGTCGGCGGCTTCTTCCTTCGCTTGACGCTCGTATTCGCTCACCAGGTGCTCGGCGGCGTCGAGGTTATCGACCACCAGGCCGTCCGCCATGCGTGATTGCGCGCTCGGCTGGAGGTCTTTCACCTCCACCTCGGTCTCGCGCACGAGCCAATGGGTTTCTATGCCGGGTATTTCATCGGGAATGCCGCGGTAGATGACCACTTTCCCGTTTTCCTCGACCAAATAGGCGCTGTTCTGCATCCAGTTGTAGGCGGCGAACACCCCGCCGCCGATGATGCCAACCAGCGCAAGCAGCAGCACGACCATCCAGGCGCGTCCGCGGCGCCGTTCGCGCCGTTCCGCCTTGGCGTTCGTGCCCACGATGTCGATGACGATGACCGTGATGTTGTCGGCCCCGCCATTCGCGATGGCTTCATTCACCAGCGCCGCCGCACAGCGTTGCGGGTCGCGGATGCGGGCGAGCATCGCCTGGATGCTGCCGTCATCCACCATCGAGGTGAGGCCGTCGCTGCACAGCAGCAGGCGGTCGCCTTCGCTCGCCGTCACCTCGTACAGGTCGGGTTGCATATACGGGTCGGACCCCAACGCGCGCGTGATGACCGAGCGGTTCGGGTGAACCCGCGCTTCCTCGGGTGTGAGCTGGCCTTGTTCGATCATGTCGGCCACCCACGAATGGTCGCGGGTTATCTGCTGGAGCTTTCCGGCATGCAGCAGGTAGGCACGGCTGTCGCCCACATGGGCCACGGCGATCTTGTCGCCTTGCACCACGCATGCGGTCATCGTGGTTCCCATGCCCTCGCGGTCCGATTTCTGCGCTGCGGTTATCACGGCATGATTAGCCGACTCGACTGCCCGTCCGAGCAAATCGACATCGGGAATCGTCGGGGCGAGCGCCGCTATGGTGTTCACTGCGACTTCGCTCGCCACATCGCCGGCTTTATGCCCACCCATGCCATCGGCCACCACGAACAACGGGGGACTCACGATAAGCGAGTCCTCGTTGCGTTCACGTTGGCATCCGACGTCGGTGCGTGATCCGAAATATGTGCTCGGCTTCGGCGTATTCGGCATTAATCGAACCTCACACGAATCTCGATATCACCCACATTCACGATATCGCCGCTCTTCAAGGCCACGGGGTCGGTGATGCGATGCCCGTTCACCGCGGTGCCGTTCGTCGACTTCAAATCTTCGATGAAGAGGTTCTGGCCCATGATCGAGAACCGCGCGTGGCGGCCGCTCACATATTCCGCGCCGATGACGATATCGTTGCCCGGGCTGCGCCCGATGGTGACGGGTCCGCGCACGCGAATCTTCACGCCACGCAGCTCCTTCGGCCCGCGTTCGACGTACACGGTCCAACTCTTTTCACGTTTCCGCTGGCCAGAGACCATTCCCACACCTGTTTTCAAGATGGCGAACAGGAATAGGTACATCAAGACGACCAGCAAGATGCGGGCGACGAGTAAGGTGGTGTCAATCATGTTTAGACGCTATTCGTACTGGAAGACGAAATCGGTGACGCCGACGGTGATGCGATCACCGGGGTTGAGGCGGGCGCTCCCGATGCGGCGGCCATTCACCTGCGTGCCGTTGGTGCTGTTGAGGTCGATGATGCTCCACGAGCCATCGTCCTCATAGCGCAGCTCGGCATGCTTGCGGCTGGCGTTGATGTCGTTCACGACGATGCTGTTGTCGGCGCCACGGCCAATGCCCATGATGGTGTAGTCGAGCTTATGGCGCACGTTCTGCGTCACGCCGACGAGCACCGCCGGACCCGATTGGCGGGCCTGCTGGTCTTGGTTGAAGTCGCGTTCCTCGCGGCGCGGCTCGTATGGCTCGTCATAGCGGCCATCCTGGAAATCCTGGCTGTTGAACGTGTATTCGCCGTAATCGAGCGAGCGGTCGATCTCCTCTTCGGGAACATACGGCAGCTCGCGCTTGGGCTTCGGCGTTTCGGGTTCCGGTTCGGCAACCGGGACCGGGACCGGAACCGGTTTCGCCGCTGCCACCGGGACAGGCTCGGCGTCGATGGGTTGGCTCGTATGACGGCCGACGACCTCTTCGGCGTCGACGGCATCATCGTTCGCCTGTTGGTTCACGGGAACCGGTTTCCCCTGCTGGGGAACGCCCTGCGGATAGTTGTTCGCCGGCTTCGCGCCGCCGATGCCATACCGGCGCATCTCCTCGGCGCGCAGCTGCTCGATGATTGGCGCGCTCACCATCTCGGCGATGATGTCGAATTTGCCGTGGCGCAGGTCGTTGTCGACGATGAAGCGCACGAGCGGCTGGCCATCCATCAGCAAGCCGTATTCGGTGGCCTTCGCGGCGAGGTAGGTTTCGGTCTCGCCGGCGAGGGTGGGATAATACCCGAACAGGCGCTTATCATCTTGCGGATTCACGAGGACGGTGTAGAGCGTGGGAGCATATTCACGACCCGCACCCACCATCTTCTCGCGGCGCATCGCCTTTTCGGCACGTTTGGAAATTTGAACAGGAGAAATCGGCGCGTCGAACATCTTGTCGGCTGCGCCTTCAAAACCGTCTTCCATCTTCCGTTCAAAACGAGAGAAGATACCCATGGC
This sequence comes from Coriobacteriaceae bacterium, assembly GCA_015062635.1. GTDB lineage: Bacteria > Actinomycetota > Coriobacteriia > Coriobacteriales > Eggerthellaceae > UMGS1519. The sequence goes on from SUUF01000015.1 coordinate 27,139, forward strand.
ATAACCTCCGTTGAAGCGACATTTCATGAGCGTATATTCGGAGTGCAATGATGCCATAAGCGCAAATCAAGTATGAGTTGTGCACGGAAAAACCAACCACATGCCAACGAATGCACCCACAGGGTGAAGGTATGTCAACGGAACCTGAACCCGATAATTCCCTGGAGGGATTGGGGGAACGCTTGGGGACATACATGTGGCGACCGGGGACATACACCTTT
>SUUF01000016.1 GCA_015062635.1 Coriobacteriaceae bacterium
CACTTGGTTTTCCTGTGGTTTCGACACTTCAAATTTTACTCTTTGACACCCCGGTGAACAGGACATGCGGAAATCGGACCCCTGCAGGCGACCGGCATATTCCGAAATTTGAGGGTTGCAGCCAAACAGCGCATCGCACTCGCAAACGCCCCGAACCTGACAAACCCCTCCGGGGCATTTGTCAGGTGCATCGGCCCCTATCGACCTGACAAACCCACCGGAGGGTTTTGTCAGGTTTTGGGCAAAAGAAAGCCGGGGCGATTGCTTCGCCCCGGCCTTCCATGCTTCGCTGCGGTTATCGATGCAGGTTCCAGATGTGGTTCAGCGGCCCGATGCCCTTGCCGAGGCCGGGGTCGTTCTCGAGCGCGCCCGACAGGTAGGCCTTCGCCTGGGCGATGCTCGCCTGCACGTCGTAGTCGCGCGCGAGGCCGCACGCGATGGCACTCGACAGCGTGCAGCCCGTGCCATGGGTGTTCTTCGTGTCGATGCGGCGATGCTTGAGCCACACCTCGCGCCCATGCTCGGTGAGCAGCAGGTCGTTCGCGCCCTCGACGGCATGCCCGCCCTTCACCAGCACGGCGGCCCCGTTCACCATCTCGGAAATCGCCCGCGCGGCGTCGACCATATCGGCCGGCCCGGTGATGTCCATCTGCGCGAGCACCTCGGCCTCGGGGATGTTCGGGGTCACGACGGTCGCGAGCGGCAGCAGGCGGTTCACGATGACGTCGACGGCATCGTCGGCCATCAGCACCGCGCCGGTGCTCGCCACCATCACCGGGTCGACGACGACGTTCGTCGCTTCGTAGCGCTCGAGCGTGTCGGCGATGGCCTCGGCGATGTCGGCGGAACCGACCATGCCGATTTTCACCGCGTCAGGGCGAATATCCTCGTAGACGGCGCGAATCTGCAGCGCGACGAATTCGGGGTCGAGCTCGGTGATGCCCAGCACGCCGAGCGTGTTCTGCGCGGTGATGCAGGTGATCGCGCTCATGCCGTACAGCTTATGCGCCTCGATGGTCTTGAGGTCGGCCTGGATGCCGGCGCCACCGATCGAATCGGATCCGGCGATGGTGAGAACCGTTTTCATGATCATTCCTTTCGCTCCGGGGTTTCTCCCGGCTTTTCGCTTGACTCCATCATACCGCACCGCCGGTGCCGCGGGAAACACGTCTCGCCATCCCGGCGCCGAATCGCGTGCCGCTACTTCTTCAAGCTGAACGTGAGCTTCACCGGGTTATGGTCGCTGTAGGCATACCCGGTGTCGACATTCTGGGCGCGGGCCGAAACGTTGTCGCTCACGATGAACCCGTCGATGGTCGTCACATAGTCGACGCCCGGCTCGTAGGGAATATCGGCCCCGCGGCACGTGGCCACCGATGACAGGTTGTCGGGACGCACGACGTGAAAGCCCTCGGGCACGTCGTCGGGGCCGATGATGCTCACCCATCCGGGCAGCTGCTGCTCGCTCGGGTACAGCTTGGCGCTATCGCACAGGGCATGGTTCCAATCGCCGCCCGCGATGACGTAATTGCCCTTCGCCCGCTCCTCGGCGAGCACGCCGGAAATCATCGCGAGCTGCTGCGCGCGCATCCGCCCGCCCGCATCATAGGCGCTCATGTGGCTGTTTATCAGCACGAGCTCCTTCCCGTTCGCCACCGGCAAGCGGTGCACGGCGAAGCACCGGTCGAGGTCGAAGAATTTCGTGATGAACGATTCGTCGATGGGATAGCTGCGCCGCTCGGCCGATTCGATGTCGAAGCGCGAAAGCGTGAGCAGCCCCGAATTCACGATTCCGTGCATCTCGGGCCACGGGTATGCCAAGAACCCGGTATGGAAATTCACGGCATAGGTGAAGGCCGTGTCGGGGAACGCGTTCACGAAGGCAAGCTCCTGGTTCACGTTCCAGCTGCGCGTGGAGTCCTCGTCGACCTCTTGCAGCAGCATGAAATCGGCATTCAGGTCGGCGAGCACCTTCACGGCACCCATCGTGCACGCCTCGACGCTCTCGCGGCTCACCGCGATGCCGTGCTCGCCCTTCGTCGGCGTGCCATCGTTCATCATGCCCTCGTCCATGAAGAACGTGTAGTCGGGCGTGTAGGCGCCGAAGCCCACGTTGTAGGTTGCGGCGGAATATTCCTTGCCCGGTTGCAGCGCCTGTCCCTCGATGCGGCTCGTCACCGCGAGCGTCTCGTGGTCGGCGATGCGGTTGTATTGCCCCTGCAAATAACCCACGTAACCGCCGACGAGGAGCACGACCGCGGCGAGCAGCACCAGGACAACCTTCCCGATTCGCTTCACCGCCGTTTTCATGCCGTTCCCCTTCCCGCGGACGCGAACGTGCGCTCGCAAATCGCGCGCAGCTCCCGGGTCGCCTGCGTCACGTCGGGTGCCGCGAAGATCGCCGACACGACCGCGGCCCCTGCGCATCCCAGGCCCGCGAACCGCGGGATGTTCTGCGCGTTCAACCCGCCGATGCCCACCACGGGAATGTCGACCGCAGCGCAGATGGCGGCGAGCTCGGCAGGCGCGAGCGGCGTGGCGTCTCCCTTGGTCGCCGTCGCCACGAGCGCGCCCGACCCCAGGTAATCGGCGCCGGCGGCCTGCGCCGCACGCGCCTCGGCGACGTTGTGGGCCGAAACGCCCACGATGGCATCCGCGCCCAAACGGCGTCGCGCTTCGGCGCAGGCCACATCATCTTGCCCCACGTGCACGCCATCGGCCCCCGAGGCGATGGCGACGTCGATATCGTCGTCGATGACGAACGGGACGCCGGCCGCGCGGCATATGGGCGCGATCTCGCGGGCGAGCGCCACCTTCTGCTCGTACGACGCCCGCTTCTCACGCAGCTGCACGAAGGTCGCGCCGGCCGCCACGGCATCGCGCACGGCGTCGGGCAACAGACGCTCGCCCAGCCAGGTGCGGTCGGTGACGGCATACAGCAGCAGCTGCTCTGGCCTCACATTCCCCATAGCTCCTCCTCAAACACGCAAACTCCGAAATGCGCGCTCATGCGAGATATTCCCATGCCGGCAGCGGGAAGGTGACGACGAGATCGCCATCTTCCACCGACACCGATGCGGCCGCTTCCGCGAACTCGTTGGAAAGCCCGAGCGAGACATCGTCGGGCACGGTCGCATCGGAAAGCGCATACTTCAACCCGCGCTCCCACACGCCGCGCGCCGCCCCGCCGATGGCGAAAGCCGACAGGCAGGCACCATAAGCACCCTGTGCCAAGGCGGCGGCCGGGATGGGCGAGAACGCGAGCGAAGCCGGGTGGCCGGGCTCGCCATGCAGCACCGCGACGGCATACTCGTCCCCCACCGCGAACGCACGCAAGCCCGTGCGCGCGAGCCTCGTCATCACCTGCAGGTTTGCAATCGTATGGTCGAGCCGCCGGCCCAGGCACCCGTACAGCACCAGGGTGTCGCAACCCGCCTCGACCGCCACCTGGCAGGCAAGCTCCATGTCGCTTTCGTCTTTCTCGGGCGGGAAACGGCGCACGTCAGGCGCCGCGGGCACATAGCCGAGCGAATCGAAATCGCCCACGACGGCATCGGGTGCCACGCCGATCGCGTCGAGGTGGGCGTAGCCGCCATCGACCGCCACCACGCAGCCATAGTTTTCGCATGCGAAATGCCCCGCGTTGAAATCGGATGCGCCGACGAGCGCTGCCTTCATGCTCGACCCCTTCTTCCCCATGTTTCTTGTCTCAAGTCTACCCCGCATGCTGGTAGAATTCCCCCGCAAATGCAATTCGACTCCAGAGGGAGGTGCCCGATGTCCCCCACGCGAACACGCGGTTTGCTTTGCGCCATCGGCGGATGCCTCGCCTGGGGCTTCTCGGGCACCTGCGCCCAATACCTGCTCTCGGAATGCGGCATGCCCTCGCTCACGCTCACCACCATCCGCGCGCTGTCGGCGGGTCCCATCTTGCTCGCGCTCTGCGCGCTGCGCGGCAGCCCGGCCGACATCCGGGGCATGTTCGGCAGCCCGCGCGATGCGTTCCACATGCTGTTCTTCGGGTTCATGGGCATCTTCCTCGCGCAGATTACCTATCTCGAGACCATTGCGCACACCAACGCGGGCACGGCCACGATGCTCGGCTGCCTTTCGACCGTGATGCTGCTGGCGGTGGTGTGCGTGCGCGATTGGCGGCGTCCGCGCATCGTCGAGGCCATCGGCATCGCGATGGCGGTGGCCGCAACCTGGTTCATCTCGGTCGCCGACGACCCCTCGACGCTGGCCATCTCGCCCGAGGGCCTCGCGCTCGGTTTCGCATGCGCCGCCACGATCACCATCTACACGCTCCAGTCTAAGCCGTTGATGGCACGCTGGGGCAGCATGCCCGTCGTTGCGGTGGGCATGGTCATCGGCGGCATCTGCTGCGCGGCCGTCGCCGTGCCGAACTGGCACTTCCCGCCGCTCGACCTCGGCGGGTGGGCGGCGCTCATCGTGATGGTCGTCATCGGCACCTGCACCTCGTACAGCCTGTTCTTCCAAGCCATCCTCGACCTCTCGCCCGTCGAGGTCGGCATGCTCAGCGTCGTCGAGCCCGTGTCGGCCACATTCTTCAGCGTCGTTTGGCTCGGCACGGTCTTCACCCTTGCAAACTACCTCGGGTTCGCCCTGATGGTGGGCATGGTCATCCTCATCGCGCTGGCAGGAGAAGACGAGCCGTCAAGCTGATCGTATAACGCCCGGTGAAGGGCCATGTCCAACGATGCCGCTAGCAATTCGTCATAGAGGGGCATCTGTTTCCCGCAGGGATGCATCCCGTCGGGATGCGCTCAATAACGGGATACCCCCTCGGGGCTTTGCACTTCCGCGATTCGCGCCGTGCAGAGGTCGGGATGGCAGAGAATGCAAAACTACGGCAAAGACCAATGGCGGGCGTGAGGCTCCAGCACGCTAGTGCGCCAAAGGTGTATGTCCCCGGTCGCCACATGTATGTCCCCGGTCGCCACATGTATGTCCCCAATTGTCACAACGAATGGAGCGGGCCGGTAAGCCGGGTTCTGTCGTGGGACGGCCATTTATCTAGGACGCACGTCGCCGTGCGCCTCGAGATTCGAGCGCCCGGGAAATGCGCCGGTGGCGCATTTCCAGCGAGAATGGGCGGGCGCTTGCGCACGCCCCCGTGTCGCGAGAGGCGCTTTGTGATGGAGCGGGCCGGTAAGCCGGGTTCTGTCGTGGGACGGCCATTTATCTAGGACGCACGTCGCCGTGCGCCTCGAGCGCGCAACCCGGATGCACGGCGGGCCACCGCATCGCATCCCTATTTGCGTTTGCTCCGGATGGGGCTTGTCAAGCCGCGCGGTTACCCGCGCGCTGGTGCGCTCTTACCGCACCGTTTCAGCTTTTCTCGCCCGAAGGCGGGAGTCTTCTTTTCTGTGACGCTTTCCGTCGGGTCGCCCCGCCCAGCCGTTAGCTGGCATCCTGCCCTGTGGAGCCCGGACTTTCCTCGTGCCCGAAGGCCCGCGGCCGCCTGGCCCGCTCCGACGCGTGATTGTAGCAGAAGAGGCACGCGCGAATGCCATCCCCAAAAAGAAACCCCAGGCTCAGCGCGAACGCCCATCCCGGCTCGATTCACCCGCAGCGGCAACAAAAAAGCGCCGTTCCATCGAACGGCGCTTTGAACTGCATCGGAACCGGGAACTAGTCGAGGTCGTCGAAGCTGAAGGCATCATCGGTCTCGCCGAACCCCGAAAGGTCCTTATGGGCGGCCGACACCTTCGGGGCGACCGGCGTCACGCCATGGGCGCCGGAGCGCGGGGTGGTGTACGTCGCGGTGAACGACTCGAGCGGGTCGGGCGTCACGGCACGCGCCGGCTCGGGAGCCGCCGGCGGCTCGGGGGTGGAATCGAAGCCCACGGGCAGCTGGACCGGGGCGTCGCCGCCGATCTCGGTCAGGCGCTGCGACGCGTCGGTGATGAAGTTGCGCAGCAGCTCCTGGTAGTTGGCGCGGACGGTCTCGCGATCGGTCTGCAGCTCGGCGATGTTGTTCATCACGCGCTGCTTCTCGTTGTTCGCCTTCTCGAGGATGCGCTTCGCCTCGTCCTCGGCGTCCTTCTGCGTGTTCAGCGCGGCCTTCTTGGCGTTGGCGATAATCTCGTCGCCGGAACGCTGCGCGATGATGAGCGCCTGCGCGATGGCGTTGGCGTCGGCGTTGCGCTCATCGAGCTGCTTCTGCAACTCGGCGATGCGGCGGTCCTTCTCGCGCGCCTCGTACGGGGTGCCCTCGCCCGGGGTGTAGGCAATGGTGGCGTCGGCGTCGTCGGAGCCGGCCACATGGGCGTCAACCTTCTTCTCGGCCTCTTCGGCGCGCGCAAGCGCGGCGTCGAGACGCTGCTGCAAGTCTGCGATGCGCGCATTCATGCTATCCACCTCGGTGGAAACGCGCTCGAGGAAGACATCGACCTCGTCGACGTCGTAGCCCTTGCGGTCGATCGAGAAGCTCTGGTTCTCGATGTCGGTAGAGGTAATGGCCATGTTTTCTTCCCTTCTATCAGGCGCAACGCGCGCCCGTGCATGCTTGTGACGCTAGAACAGACCGACGATTAAACGTACGCCCCATTGTAGTACAAAGAAGGCGATGATGGGACTGATATCCACCATTCCCCCAATCGGGGGGATGATCTTCTGGAACGGCGCGAGGAACGGCTCGACCAGCTTTGCGAGGAAGGCCTTCACATCGCGCAGCACGCTGTTGCCGGTGTCGGGTATCCACGAGAGGATGCAGTACGCGAAGACGATCCACGCATACAGGTCGACTATGGAAACGAGCAGATATTGCCAGCTCATGGTACCCCCTAGCGAATGATGCCCTGCGACTGCAGCGATGCGCGCTCGGTGGCATCGAGCTCGCGGCCACGGCAGATGACGAAGACCTTATCGGCGATGCAGTCGACGGTCGCATCGAGCGCACTCGCCACGCCGAACGAGAAATCGAGCACGCGCTTCGCGAGGTCGCCCGGCGTCTGCGACAGCCCGAGGACCACCACGTCGCCCGCCTTCAGGGCATGCGCGATGCTCTCGACGTCGCCATAGCCCGCCGGCGTGACGACCTTGAGCTTGCGCGTGGGCGTATGCGTGGGCGAGCCCGCCCCCTCGAACGACGCATAGGGGTCGTACGACGGGCGCGACGACGCTGCCGGCTTGGCGGCCACGTCTACCGGCGGCACTTCGACGCCCTGCTCATCGAGCTGAGCGCCGCCCACCGAGGCGAAATCGTATTCTGCGGCATGGCCGACGTTCACGGAATCGCGGATGCGCGGACGATAGCCGGAAGCGCGGTTCGTGCGCGAGGCCGTATGCTCGAGCGGGTCGCGCATCAGGCGGTCGGGAACATATGTGTTCACGCGGGCCTCGTCGAAACTCACCAGCGGCGGATGGTTGCGCGGGCTCGAAGACACCGAACGCGTGCGAACCTCTCCGATGTCCTGCACATCGTCGAAATCGTCATACGGGTCATCGACGTCATACCCGTACTCGCCGTAATCGTCATACCCGTAATCGTCGTATCCGTAGTCGTCGTAATCGTCCGAATAGCGGTCGCGGTTGCGCGACCCGCCGGATATGCGGTTCTTAAGATCTGAAAACGCCCCGCTCGCCCTGTCGGACAATCCCGAGAACGTCGACTTCGCCATGTGCCTTACTCCTGGTTCACGTTCGCGACCTGCCGACACCCGTCGTGCGAGGTCATTCGGTCGGTTCGAATTCGTCGCTGAATATGGCGCGACCTATCCGAACAATCGTAGCGCCATGCCGGATGGCGATGCGCCAATCTTCGCTCATGCCCATAGAAAGTTCAGAAAGAACGGGGCTTTCCCCACTTGGAAGCGTACGTTGCGCCAGCTCGGCACGCAATGCCGCCAAACCCGAGAAGGTCGCCTCGGCCGTTTCGGCATCGTATCGCGGCGCCATCGTCATGAGGCCGCACACCTGCACATGGGAGAACGCATCGGCCGCCTGCAGGAATCCCCACACCTCCTGCGGTGACAGGCCGCTCTTGCTCTCCTCGCCCGAAACGTTCACCTCGACCAAGATGCGCTGCACCTTTCCGGCCGCCGCCGCGGCCGCATCGATCTTGGCGAGATGGTCCTCCTTGAACACGGAATGGATGAGCGTCGCCGCCGGAACGATGTCCTTGATGCGCCGCGATTGGATATTCCCGATGAAGTGCCACTCGGCCTGGGGATACGCCTGCTGCTTGAGCACGAGCTGGTCGGGACGGTTCTCGCCGAAGGCGGTGGCGCCGGCCTCGATGGCCTCGGCGACCGCCGGCACGTCGACCGTCTTCGACACCGCGAGCAGCTTCACCTCGGACGGGTCGCGACCCTCCTCGCGACACGCCGCGTCGACCTCGGCGCGAACCCGCGCATACCGTTTGGCAATGCCCATGACGAACCCCTTTCGGTACGTTGTAAACCCGCATAGTTATACCACGGCGCGCGCGGCGCAGGCGATGAAGACCATGGAGACGCGCTACAGCGCGACGGCGAGGGCGGCGTGCCGGCCGCAGATGCCGCCTTGCGCGCGATACGAGAACCAATGCCCGTTGTCGCAGACGGTGCACGCGCCCACATCGGCGATGCGCTGCGCGCTCACGCCGGCCTTCACCAGCTGAAGGTCGAGCGCCCGACCGAGGTCGATATGGGAATCGTCGGGGGCGACGGAAGCGCCGAAACGCTCGATGAACAGGTCGTGGACCTCCTCGCCGACCTCGAAGCATTCGGCGTGGATATACGCACCGCGGTAGACGTTCACGCACGACGCATCCACCGAGAGGCCCGGCTCCCCGAGCATCAGCTGATGCAGCGCCTTCACGGCGATGCCGTTCTCGACGCCGCGCCAACCCGCATGCACCACGCAGAAGCGACCCGATGGCGCCACGATGACCAGCGGCACGCAATCGGCGAAATTCATGAGGGCGGCAACGCCGCGCACGGCCACGAGCAGGGCATCGGCGCCCTTTTCCGCCTCGGCGCGAAACGACTCGACGGCGGCGACGTCCGGCTTCTTCAGCGCGACCACCCTCTCGCCATGCACCTGCTTGGGAACGACGAGCGGAAGCCCGTCAAGCGAGAGCGCCTCCATCAGGCGGGCGCGGTTCGCGCGGACGCAATCGGGGTCGTCCTCCACATGCGTGGCGAGGTTCAAGCTGGCATACCCGCCCGCGCTGACGCCGCCCGCGCGTTCCGAGAACGCCACGCGCACCCGCGCCTTCGCGAGCAGCGCCTCATCGGTCCACGCCACGATGGGCTCGCCGGAAGCAGACGCAAAAAGGCCCCGCGTGAGGACCGGTGGATCCAAACGGGGGGCCTTTCCAAACATGGGAGCCGTTGAAGCGCTAGCGCTTCAGGAAGTCGGGGATGTAGTCTTCGTCGGCGAAGCGGTTGGCCGAGCTCGTCGTGGCGGTGTAGTTCGGCGCGCTGTACTGAACCGGAGAAGGCTGCTGGTTCTGAGTGGTGGCGGGGGTGCTGAACAGGTCGGCGCGGTCGTCCTTCTGGGGCTTGAAGCCCGTGGCGATGACGGTGATGCGCACCTGGTCGCCAAGCGAGTCGTCGACGATCTGGCCGTAGATGATGTTCGCGTTCTCATCGGCGCACGACTCCACCGTGCGGGCGGCCTCGTCGACCTCGAACAGCGTGAGGTCGGAAGCGCCGGCGATGGAGAACAGCACGCGGGAGGCACCCGCGATGGAGCTTTCAAGCAGCTTGGAGTTGATGGCTTGCTGGGCGGCATCGAGCGCGCGGGTCTCGCCCGAGGCGATGCCGATGCCCATCATGGCAGAACCGGCCGACTTCATGACCGTGCGGATATCGGCGAAGTCGAGGTTGATGATGCCGGGAATCGTGATGAGGTCGGTGACGCCCTGGATGCCCTGGCGCAGCGTGTCGTCGCAAATGCGGAAGGCATCGAGCATGCTCGTCTTCTTCTCGACGATCTCGAGCAGGCGGTCGTTCGGGATGACGATGAGCGTGTCGACCTTCTGGGAGAGCAGGTCGATGCCCTGCTCGGCCTGGTTGCGACGAAGACGGCCCTCGAAGCTGAAGGGCTTCGTGACGATGCCAACGGTGAGCGCGCCGATTTCCTCGCGCGCGATCTCGGCGACCACGGGGGCCGCGCCGGTGCCGGTGCCGCCGCCTTCGCCGGCGGTGACGAACACCATGTCGGATTCCGCGAGCGCAGCCGCGATCTCGTTGCGGCTCTCCTCGGCGGCTTGCGCGCCGATCTCGGGATTCGCGCCGGCACCCAGGCCGCGCGTGAGGTCGGCGCCGATGTGAATCGTCTTATCGGCATCGGAAAGGAGCAACGCCTGACGGTCGGTGTTGATGGCGATGAACTCGACGCCCTTCACGCCAGCCTCCACCATGCGGTTGACCGCATTCGTGCCGCCGCCGCCGACGCCGACGACCCGAATCTTGGCGATGTTTTCGGTATTTGCCATTTGTGGCCTCCATGTATGCTGCGTTATGTACCCGTGCTCCATATGGAAACACTTCCGGCATATTTTACACAATGTTGCGGCAGATGCAAAAAGAACTGGGCTTTTACCACGAACGGAGTATTTGGGCCGCGCCCTGCGCCGATTCTACAAAGACCGCCACGTCGGACGCGTGGGGGTGCGCACATTGATGTAGGCGATCTCGCCCTGATGCTCGGCGAGCAACTGCAGCGCCACGCGCTCCTTTTCGCGGATATCCTCGGCATCGCCGAAGGCGATTTGCACGCCATTGGACAATGTGAGCGTCGTGGTCTCGGTGCCCGAGGCCTCGACGGCCTTCACCTGCGAGGCCAAGTTGTCGGAAAGGCCCGAGATGATGTCGGTCGCGTTGGTGACGTTCGCGTCGGTGCAGTAGGCGCCCGCCACGGGCTCGACCCCATAGGGCACGCCCGTGATATGCAGCACCGACTCGGCATCGGCGTACACGGCCTCGCTCACCTTCGCAGCCTCGGCCGACGTGCGCTCGGGGATCTTCATCAGCCACATGCCGTCGCTCGCGATCGCCCAGTCCTCGAGCGTCGCACCGTCCTTCGACGGCACCTGCACCACGGCCTTTATCGTGCGCTCGCGGATATCGAGCTGCAGCGTTCCCGGCGGGATCTTCGTCACGCCGGCGCTCTCGACCCAGGCGTCGGCCTCGAGGCGCGCCACGATGCCCGCATCATCCACGCGCAGAAGCGTGCTGTCGGCCGGAACGGCAGCGATTTCCGCCACCTCCTCGTTCGTGAGGTGGTCGGCGCCGTTCACCGTGACCTGCGTGACGGGGAACGCACCCGCGAAATACAGGACGGCATACAGCACGACGATGGCGACGAGCACCGACAGGATGAGCACGATGCGGCGCACATAGCGGTTGTAACGCGAGCGCATGCGCGCGGCACGGCCGTCTTGCACGTCTGACATGCGCGCCGACCCGATGCCCGGCGCAACGCGAGAACGCGAGGCGCTCGTGCGCTTGGGAGCCATGCCGCCGGCGCGCCCCTGCGGGCGTGCGACGCGGCTCGACGCCGTGGATGAGCGCCTACGCGAATCCGAGGAAGCGGACTTCCGGCTGTAATTCGATGCCATGGACCCTCATCACCTCGTCTCGCGCCATCTTCATGAGGGCGGCGACATCCGCTGCCGTCGCGCCTCCGGTGTTCACGATGAAATTGCCGTGAATCTCGGAAATCTGCGCACCGCCGACGCGGCGCCCCTTCAGGTCGCAGGCCTCGATGAGCGCGCCGGCGCTGCCCCCCTCGGGATTGCGGAACACGCTGCCGCACGAGGGCATCCCGAGCGGCTGGCGCTCCTTGCGGCGCTTCAACATGGCATCCATCTTCTGCTGGATGCGCGCAACCTGGCCCCGCTCGCAGGCGATCTCGCATTCCACGACCACCTCGTTCGCCGGCAGCGACGAGCGGCGGTATCCCCATTCGATGTCGGAGCCGTGATACCGGCGAAGCCCCGATTCGATGCCGAAGGTCGTCACCGAATCGACGCGCGATCCGATCCAGTCGGTGCGGTTGCCGGCGTTCATGCGCAGGGCGCCGCCCAAGGTGCCGGGCGTGCCCACCGCGAACTCGAGCCCCGCCACCCCGCGGTGGTAGGCCTCCTGCACGATGCGCGCGAGCGAGAGCGCGGCCCCGGCGGTGAACCGGCACGCCTCCTCGTCAAACGACCACCGCTTGAACTCGCCCGACAGCACCACCACGGCCCCGTCGTAGCCGGCATCGGCCACGAGCAGGTTGCTCCCCTGCCCCGCGACGGTCCACGGCACATCCTGGCGCGCGCACTCGCGCAGCGTGCGCGAGAGGGCGTCGAGCGATTCCACGACGACATACCAACGCGCGGGCCCGCCGATGCGATAGGTGGTGTGGCGGCTCATCGGCTCGTCACGCAGCACCTTGCCGCGGAAATCATCGGAAAAGGCGAAGGGCAGGCGCGCGTGGCGGCCACGCGGCGCCTCTTGTTGGAACGGGGTTTCGGAAAAGGCGGCCTCGGCCATGCTATGCGCCCGCTTCCGCATCGCGCGCCTGCGCGCGGGCGCGCAAGGCCGCAAGCAATTCGGGACCGACCGAAGTCACGTCGCCGGCGCCCATCGTCACCACCAAATCGTCGGGTGCAAGCCGTTCGAGCAGGTGAGGCACCAGCTCGAGGCGGCGTGGCTCGTAGTAGGCCGCCGGGTGGTTCGGGTTGCTGAGCACCACGTCGAGGAAGGTCTGCCCCGAGACGCCCGGAATGGGCATCTCGCCCGCCGGATACACATCCATGAAGGTGAGCGTGTCGGCCGCATCGAACGCCACGGCGAAATCGTCGCGCAGCACCTCGGTGAAGAGCCCCACACGCGAATAGCGGTGCGGCTGGAAGACCACCTGCACGCGCTTGTAGCCCAAGCTGGCAGCCGCGCGCAAGGTCGCGGCGATCTCGGTGGGATGATGCGCGTAGTCGTCGACGACGGTGACGCCATCCGCCTCGCCCACGAGGTCGAAGCGGCGGGCGACGCCCGCAAAGCCCGCGAGCGCATCGGCGGCGCCTTGCGCGGAAAGGCCGAGCGCCCACGCCATCGCGATGACGCCGGCTGCATTCAGCACGTTGTGGACGCCCGGGTTCTGCTTCACCGAGCCGAAGACGTGCTCGCCGGGCAGCTCGAGCTCGAACTCGCTGCCGACGCCCTTCGGGGTGTACGACACGACGCGCACATCGCAGCCGTCCGAGAAGCCGTAGGTCACCTTCCGGCGGTCGACGCCCGCGGCCACCTGCATCAGCTCCGACTCGTCGCCGCACACCACGAGGCATCCATCTTCGGGCACCTGGCCCATGAACTCGGCGAACTTCGCGCGAATCTCGTCGAGCCCGCTGTAGTGGTCGAGGTGGTCGGCCTCGATGTTCGTGCACATCACGGCATAGGGGTCGAGGTAGGTGAACGACTTGTCGCTCTCGTCGGCCTCCACCACGTAATAGCCGCCGGTGCCGGAATGCGCGTTCGCGCCATAGGCGCGCACCATGCCGCCGATGAGGAAGCTCGGGTCGAGCCCCATCGCGTCGAGCGTCGAGGCGAGCATCGACGACGACGTGGTCTTGCCGTGCGTGCCGGCGACGGCAAGCGTGCGCTTGCCCACGCCGAGCCGGGCGAGCATCTGCGCGCGGTGCCAGATGGAAAGCCCGCGGCGCTTCGCCTCGCGGTATTCGGGATTGTTGTCGAGGATGGCCGTCGACACCACGACGACGACGTCATCGCCTTCGGGGATGTTGCCCGCCTCGTGGCCGATATGCACGTCGATGCCCGCCTTGATGAGCTGGTCGGTATACCGGCTCGCGCGCAGGTCGGAGCCGGAAACCTCCATGCCCTGGTCATGCGCCACGCGGGCGATGCCGCTCATGCCCACGCCCCCGATGCCGATGAAGTGGACCCGCTTGATATCCTCGTGCGCCATGTTATCTCACCCTCGCTAAACGACGAATTTGCAAGTTGCTATTGAAGCACATCGGCGCCCATGGCACCGCACTGCCACAACAACAACGGATTTTCCCGACGCGGAACCCGCGTGTTGCCCGGTTACGCGCCCGTGGCGGCGCCGATGACGACGTCGGCGAGCTTGCCCGCCGCGTTCGCCGTCTCGAATCGCGCGGCGGCTTCGCGCATCGAAGCGCGCACCTGCGCGTCTTCCACGAGCGTGAAGAGCTTTTCGGCGAATTCCGCGCCCTCGACGTCGGAGTCGGCGACCATGAATGCCGCGCCCGCCTCGACGTAGCTGCGCGCATTCATCGTCTGATGGTCGGCCGTCGCATAGGGGAACGGGACGAGCAACGCGGGTATCTGCCGGGCCGAGATCTCGGCGAGCGAGCTCGCGCCAGCACGGGCCACGGTGGCATCGCATGCCGCCATGACCTTGCCCATCTGGTCCTCATAGCCCTTCACCGTCCAACGGCGCGCCTGCTCGTCGGAAAGGGAAAGCTCCCCTTGCACGGTCTGCAGCTCCTTCGGTCCGGTTATATGCACGATATGCAGCCCCGGCACGGCGAGCAGCCGCTCCTTCAGGGCGCACACCGCGGTATTCAAGTGCCGCGCGCCCAAGCTGCCGCCGAACACCAGCAGCAGCACCGCGTCTTCCGGCACGCCCAGGTATTCGCGCCCCTCGGCACGGGTCGCCTCGAAGATGGCGTCGCGCACCGGGTTTCCCGTGAGCACGAGCTTCGACTTGTCGGACACGGCCTGGCCGGCCACCTCGTAGGTGAGCGCGACCTTCGCCGCCTGCTTCGCGAGCTCGCGGTTCGCCACGCCCATCACCGAATTCTGCTCGTGCAGCACCACGGGGATGCCCATCTCGACCGCCGCGCGGCACACGGGCAGGCACACATAGCCGCCGAAGCCCACCACGGCATCGGGATGCAGTTCCGCAAACCAGCGCTTGGCCTTCTTGCGGCTCGCGTTGATGAGCTTGAGCGCCTTCACGAGCGAAAGGGGATGGCTGCGGTTGAAGCCCGCCGCCTCGAAGGGCTCGAATGCGAACCCGGCCTCGGGCGCGAGCCGCGACTCGATGCCGGTCGGCGTGCCCGCGAAGCGAACCTCATGCCCGCGTCGCACGAGCTCCTCGGCCAAGGCGATGGCGGGATTGATATGGCCGGCGGTTCCCCCGCCGGAAAGGACGAACAGCATCAGCGGCCCCTTCCCCTCGCATAACGGTATCCAGATGCGGGCAGCGACGCACGGCCATGCCCCGCCTGCTGGCGGCGGGTTCCCATTCGTCCCGCCTCGATGCGGCGCATCTCGCGTGCCGCCACCACCTGCCCGCGCGATGCGCGTGCGGGCACGACGCGGTAGGCGCGGCCGTAATCATCGTCGGCCATCGGCCGAATGCTCGCGCGGCGCTGCCGATGCACCGGCGACTCGCCCGAACCGAACGACACCGACAACATGATGCCCACCATGATGAGCGACGTGATGAGCGATGATCCGCCCGACGAGATGAAGGGCAGCGGCTTGCCCGTGATGGGCATGACGCCGACGACGCAGCCGATGTTGAGGAACGCCTGGAAGACGATGATGACGGTGAACGCCCCGCACAGGACGGTTCCGAAACCATCGGGCGCCTCTTGCGCCATGCGCAGGCCGCCGAGCAGGAACGCGAGGAACAGCCCGATGACGAACAGCGCGCCCACAAGCCCGAGTTCCTCGCCGATGATCGAGAAGATGAAGTCGGTGGAGGCTTCGGGCAGGTACAGGTACTTCTCGGCGGAGTTGCCCAGCCCCGAGCCGAACAGCCCGCCTTGCGCGAACGCGTACATCGAATGGATGACCTGGTATCCCGAGCCGTAGTAGTCGTCCCACGGATGCGTGAACGACATCAGACGCTCGAAACGGTAGCCCGTGGTGAGGGCGGCCGCGCCGAGACCCCCGATGACGGCCGAATAGATGCCGATGAATCGCAGGGGCACCTCTGACAGCCACAAGATGGCCACGATGCCGACGAAACAGATGACGGTGGTGCCGAGGTCGGACTGCGCGACGAGGATAAGCGCCACGATGAGCACGTTGATGACGACGAAGGACCACCGGAACGCACGCGGCGAAAGGTCGCCCTGCCGGTATTCGGCCACGAGCTTCGCGACCACCAGCAGAACGCCGATTTTCGCGAATTCCGACGGCTGCAGGTTGATGAAGCCGATGGTGAGCCATCGCTGCGCGCCGAGGCCGACCGTGCCGATAGCGGCGGTAAGCACGAGCAATATGAGCGATCCGCCGAAGAATGCCCAGGTGAGCACGCCGCGCCACGCATGATAGGGCACGATTCGCGCCAGGACGACGCAGGCCGCGGCACCGATGAGCGCGAACTCGAGCTGCCTGACGGCATCGGCATGTGCGTCGACCGATGCGTCGATGTTCACGATCGCCGATGACGAGAACACCATCACCAGGCCCATCATCACGAGGAGGAAGGTGCACAGCGACACCGCGATGCGCGGCCACATCACCGTGGCCGGGGTTTCTTCGTTGCGCGTTCGGGGCGAGGTGTTCCGTTTGAAGTGCATTGTTTCCGCCCAGCTCATCCGTGCTAGCCTCCCGCCGTGTCCCGACGGGTTGCCACCAGGCGCCTGAAGACGTCCCCGCGTTGCTCGAAGTTGTCGAATTCGTCAAACGATGCGCACGCCGGCGAAAGCAGGACGATATCGCCCGGCTCGGCCACCCCGAGTGCGGCGTCGAGCGCATCTTCCATATGCTGCGCGTGCAGCACCGGCACCGCCGCATCCGCGAAGGCATCGAGGAACCGCTCGCGCGAGGCGCCATAGCACACCGCCGCCTTGCAATGCGCCACGGTCTGCGCGACGAGTTCCGCAAGGTCGGTGCCCTTGTCATCGCCGCCGAGCAGCACGACCGGCCGCTTCCCGCCGAATGCCGAAAGCGCTTTCAGCGTGGCGTCGACATTCGTGGCTTTCGAATCGTTGTAGCAGGCCACGCCCGCAATGCTTCCGCACGGCTCGATGCGGTGCGGCAACGGCGCGAACGTGCGCAACGCCGCGCGCACATCGGCGGCATCGGCTCCCAACGCCAACGCAGCCGCCGCGGCGGCAAGCGCGTTGCCGGCATTGTGCTCGCCGGGAATCTGCAGCTCATCGCGGTTCACGAGTCGCTCGACGCGGTCGCCGAACCGCACGCAGAGCACGCCCTGCGCGTCGATGAAGGCCGCATTCTCGGACCCGCACTTCTCGTGCATGTCGACGGAAAGCCCTTCCGCCGCGCCCATCGGGATATACGAGAACCCCCGCTGCTGCGCCGGAATGGCCTTGAGCGCGCGCACCTGCGCGCGCACGATATCGTTCACGGCATCCATCACGACGGTGCCGCCCGTCGCGGCCAGGTTCGCGTACACGCGCTGCTTCGCGGCGATGTAATTGTCCATGCCCTTGTGCCACTTCAGGTGGTCGGGCGTGATGTTCAGCAGCACTGCGACGTCGGGCGCGAACAGCCGCGTCGACGCCAGCTGGTACGAAGACACCTCGGCCACATAGACGTCGGTGTCGCCGTCCTGCACCGCCGACAGGCAGGTGTCGCCGATGTTGCCCACCGCCGCCGCACGCATGCCGCACGACGCGAGCAGGTGCGCGCACAGCGCCGTGGTGGTCGTCTTCCCATTCGTGCCCGTGATGGCCACCCATCGGGACTCGCGCGCGCTCTCGCGCCAGGCGAACTCGACCTCGCTCACCACCTCGTCGCTGCACTCCCGCGCCCGCGCGTAGAATGCTCCGAATTCCGATATTCCCGGGCTCGCGATGCACAGCGCGAAACGGCCGCCTTCCGGCAGCGCCTCGGCGGGCACGTCCTCGCCGTAGATCACGTGGGCGCCCTGCGCGGCGTAGCGCTCGCCCTGCGCGCGGTTGGCCTCGGTATCGGCACCCGCCGCCACCGTCACCGACCTCACACGCGCGGCAGCCGCGCCCAGGCAGTAGTCGGCCGCGATGCGCCCCGACTTCCCCAGGCCCAGCACCAAGATGTCGCCCAAATCCTCGGGCGCGTGCTTCTTTCCCTCGATGTAACCGCTCTTCATGATGCCCCCCCTTACACCACGCCGCTCATCGACTCGGCGAAATAGAGGGCGAAGCCGATGGCTGCCAGCAGGCCCGAGACGATCCAGAAGCGGATGACGACCTTGACCTCCGACCAGCCCTTGCGCTCGAAATGGTGATGCAGCGGCGCCATCAGGAACACGCGGTTGCCCGTTCGCTTGAAATGGACGACCTGGATGATGACCGATAACGCCTCGGCGATGAACAGGCCGCCCACGATGAGGACGACGACCTCGGTCTTGGTGAGCACCGCAAGGCCCGACAGCGCCGTGCCGAGCGCGAGCGAACCGGTGTCGCCCATGAAGATGTCGGCCGGGTAGGCGTTGAACCACAGGAAGCCGATGCACGCCCCGGCGAGCGCCGCCGCGAAGACCGCGCAGCCGAGCATGTCCATGCGATATGCGATGGCGGCCATCACGAGCATGGCCATCATCACCGTGCCGCCTGCGAGGCCGTCGAGGCCGTCGGTGAGGTTCGTGGCATTGCTCATGCCCGCCATCAGCAGGTTCACGAATATCAGATACAGCCACGGGATGGCGATGCCGCCATCTCCGACGGGGATGGTCGTGGTGAGGATTCCCAGGTCGAACGTGTAGACGAACGGGATGTCGATGGTGGGCGCGACGCCGAGCAGGTTCACCGCGACCAGGCAGAACGTGGTCGCGATGGTGAACTGCGCCACGAGCTTCGCCTTGGGGGTCAGGCCGAGCGAACGCTGCTTGATGACCTTCGCCGCATCATCGGTGAAGCCGAGCAGCGCGGTGACGAGCGTCGCCGCCAAAAGCAGCCAGATCTCGGGCGTGGGCTTCGCGAGCAGCAGCACCGTCAGAGCCGCCGCGATGATGAGCACGACGCCGCCCATCGTCGGCGTCCCCTGCTTCACGAAATGGGTCTCGGGGCCGTCGGCGCGCACCTGCTGGCCGATGTGGCGCTGCTTCAGCAGGCGAATCATCACCGGCATCAGCGCCATCGTCAGCACGGCCGCGAGCAGCAAGCCCAAGAACACCGTGAAAGTCGGATATTGCGAATAGATTGCCAACATCAGGCCATCAACCCCTCAACGACCCGGTTCAACTCCATTGAATGCGATGCCTTCACGAGCACCGCGTCGCCTGCGCGCGCGGCATCCCGCACCACCGGGATGGCATCATGGGCGTTCTTCACCTCGACGACCTGCGCCGCGGGGAAACCCGCCTTCCGGGCAGACTCGGCGATTCCCGCCGCCCGCTGCCCCACGCAAACGAGCATGTCGACGCCGGCATGCGCAGCCGCCTCGCCCACAAGGGCGTGTCCCTCGGCGGAATAATCCCCGAGCTCGCCCATGTCGCCGAGCACCGCGATGCGTCGACCGGCCACTTCCATCGATTGGAACATCGAAAGCGATGCGCGCATCGAATCGGGGTTGGCGTTGTAGGAATCGTCGACGACGACCACGCCTTCCCCGCTCGTGAACACCTGCTGCCGTCCGCGCTCCGGCTGTGCGGCGGCCAGTGCGGCGCAGCACTGCTCGATGCGCATGCCCAAGGCCATGCCCACGGCCGCGGCCGCGCAGGCGTTCGAGACGTTATGGGCGCCGCGCAGCTCGAGCGTGCACGGCGCATCGCCGTCGAGGTCGGGCAGGCCGATCTCGGCGAAATGGCGCGCATGCATCGTGAACGTCGGGCGGCCCTGCGCGTCGTACGAGACGTCGCTCGCCCACACGAACGGATCGGCATTGCGGAACACGCCGAGCTCGTCCACGTGCTCGAAGGCATCGGAGCCCGCATAGAAGATGCAGCGCACGCCGCGGTCATCGAGCTCGAGCGTATTCAGCAGGTACGCCGAATACTCGTCGTCGGCGTTCAGGAAGGCGAAACCGCCCACGGGCAGGTTGTCGAGCAGCTCGCCCTTGGCCAGCGCGATGTTCTCGCGGCTGCCCAGAAGCTCGATATGGCTCGTGCCCACATTCGTCACGAGCCCCATGTCGGGCCGCACGAATTCGCACAGCGCGGCGATCTGCCCCATGCCGCGCATGCCCATCTCCACGACGATGGCATCGGTGTCCTCGCCGGCCGACAACAACGTGCGGGGAACGCCGAGCTCGTTGTTCTGGTTCGCCTTCGTCGCCGTCACGTCCATCGCCGCCGACAGCACATCGCGCACCAGGTTCTTCGTCGTCGTCTTTCCGCTGCTCCCCGTGATGCCCACGACGGTGCCGGAAAGGTATCCGCGCCAGGCGCGCGCAAGCGCCACCAGCGCATCGGCGGTATCGGCAACTTCGACGATCCCGCACGCGGCCGCATGGAGCTTCTCGCTCGACGCTTCGTCGAGGTCGTGCATGACGAGCACGCATGCCGCACCCGAATCGCTTGCAGCCGTGCAGAAATCGTGCCCGTCCACGCGGTCGCCGGGCAGGGCGACGTACAAATCGCCCGGCTGCACCTCGCGCGAATCCCACGTGAGGCCGCTCGCCATGGCGCCTGGGCGTCCCGGCGCCACGATGACGCCATTGGTGTAAGAGGCTATATCCTCGATGCTCAGATGCATTTCGTTTCTGGTTCCTTTATCTGAATATCGCAATCGGTATGTCGTTATCGGGCGGCTCGCTCAAGTTCCTCGGCGGCCACCTTCACGTCGTCGAACGAGAGCACCTCGGTTCCCACGAGCTGGTAGTCCTCGTGCCCCTTTCCGGCCACGAGGATGGCATCGCCCGGTTGCGCCAGGCGTATCGCCTTCGCAATGGCAGCCCGACGGTCGGGCTCGACGGCATAGCGGGTCTCGTCGGCCTCGGTCATGCCGCCCAGGATGTCGTCGATAATCGCCAGCGGATCTTCGGTACGCGGGTTGTCGCTCGTCACAACCGCGAAATCGGCGGCCAACGCGGCGCGGCCCATCAGCGGGCGCTTGCCCGCATCGCGGTCGCCGCCGCAGCCGAACACCACGAAGGTGCGGCCCGCGGCGAGCGCCTTCACGGCGCCGAGCGCCTTCTGCAACGCATCGGGTGTATGCGCGTAATCGACGAACACCGAGATGCCGCCGTCATCTTCCACGGCCACCCGCTGCAGGCGGCCGGGCACCTGCGGCGCATCGTCGAGCGCGTCGATGACGACCTCGGCGCTGATGCCGAGCTGGATGCCGATGCCCAGGGCCAGCATCACGTTCGAGACGTTGAATTTGCCCACGAGCGGGTAATCGAGCTGGTAGCGGGCGCCGCGCACCTCGACGAGCAGCTTCGTGTGCGTCGTGAAGTATTCCACCTCGACGGGATGGATTTGCGCAGAACGGGCGAAGCCGCAGGTGATGATGTCCTCGTCGCGCACCGAGCAACGGCGCAGCAACTCGCGGCCCCACTCGTCATCGATGCAGATGACGCGCTTGGCCGGGTAATCGGTCGAGAACAGGCGCGCCTTCGCCTCGAAATAGGCCTCGAACGTGCGGTGGTAATCGAGATGGTCTTGCGTGAGGTTCGAGAACGCCGTCACGGCGAAATGCGACCCCCAGGTGCGCTCGAGGTCGAGCGCATGCGAGGAGACCTCCATCGCCACCATGGCGCAGCCCTCATCGCGCATCTCGCCGAAGATGTGCTGCAGGTCGACCGACTCCGGCGTAGTGTTCGCGCTCTTGCGCTTCTCGTCGCCGATGCGCACGCCCACGGTGCCGATGACGCCGGTCTTCATGCCGGCGACGCTCGCGATATGCTCTACCAGGTAGGTCGTCGTGGTCTTGCCGTTCGTGCCGGTGATGCCCACGAGCGAGAACGACTCGGAGGGCAGGTCGTAGAAACGCGATGCGATGCGGGCCATGGCCTTGCGCGAATCGCTGACGATGACCTCGGTGACATCGGTGGCATCGGCCAGGTACACCTTGCGCTCGACCACGAGGATCTTCGACCCCCGGTCGATGGCGTCCTGGGCGAACGAATGGCCGTCGACCTTCGTTCCCACGATGCAGAAGAAGATGTCGCCCGGCTGGACCTTCGAGCTGTTATATGCGAGCCCGCTCACTTCCTCGTCGGGATTTCCTATGATGGTGCAGGGAAGCCCGCGGAACAATTCCGCACACGTTTTGGCCATAACTCACTCCTGGATGGAATTGACGTTGTATCGCTCGATGGCAAACGACATTATATCCTGAAACACTTCGGTGGTCGCAGTTTCGGACGGCACCTCGCTTGCTCCCACAAAACATACCAATTTCGAATCGGTGTCTGGCAGGAAGCCGATGAAGCTGTTGTTGTAATGGTCGCGCTTGTAGCCCTCGTCCTCGTGGCCTTCCTCGACGTATTCCGCGGTGCCGGTCTTGCCCGCCACCGAGAAGCCCGAAATCTGCGCGCCGACGCCGGTGCCTTCCGACACGACGAGCTTGAGCATCGTGACGAGCTCCTCGAGCGCGCGCTCGTCATCGACGATCTGCGAGCCCTTCCATGAAACCTCGCCGCCATCGGCACGCGACACCAGGAAATGCGGCGTATAGGCCACGCCGCCGTTGGCGATGGCGCCGTAGAAGCGGGCCATCTGCACCGGGGTTTCCGAAATGCCCTGGCCGAAGGCGATGTTGTAGCCCTGGATGCGCGACCATTGGTCGAAATCGAGCAGGTATCCGGCCGACTCGCCGGGATAGTCGACGCCGGTGAGCGTGGAATCGAGCCCGTAGCGCGCAATCGCGTCGTTGAGCTTGTCGAAGCCCATGCGCTTTGCGATGAGCGATATGCCCACGTTCGACGAGCGCACGAGGATCTCGGTCGCCGTCATCGTCTGGTCCTCGCGCTCGTGCGCGTCCGAGACATAGTATTCATCGGCGGGCAGGATGTTCGGGCAGTAGAACGAATCGTTGGGGGTCACCGAACCGTCTTCGAGCGCCGCGAGCATCGCCACGCTCTTGAAGATGGAACCCGGCTCGAACGCGCGCGTGACGCACTGGGCCTCGGCGGCGTGCTCTTCGATGACCTCGGTGTTCGTGGGGTCGAGCAGCGGGGTCGACGCGCACGCGAGGATCTCGCCGCTCGTCGCGTCGACGACCAGCGACTGCCCCGACTTCGCCTTCATGTCCTTGGCCATGGCCGTCACGCTCTTCTCGACCTTCTGCTGCAGGTCGATGTCGAGCGAGATGGTGATGTCCTTGCCGGCAACCGCCTCCTCGGTTTGCAGCGTGCCGTTGATGATGATGCCCGTGGCGCCCTGCTCGTAGGTGATCTTGCCCTCTTTGCCGCCGAGGATGTCGTCGTAGTAGGCCTCCAAGCCGGTTTGGCCCACGCCGTCGATGTTCACGAGGCCGATGATCTGCCCGCCGACCGATCCGTTCGGGTAGACGCGCTTCGTGTCGGCGATGAAATAGACGCCGGCAAGGTCGGCCTCGCGCAGCTTCTTGGCGGCATCGACATCGGCCTTGCGCTTGATGTAGGCGAACGAGGTGTCCTCGCGCGTGAGCGGCTCGCGGTAGTCGTCGGCCTTCCCGCCGAGCGTCTCGGCGATGGCCTTCGCCGTGGCGTCGACATCCTTCACCTCGCGGGGATTGCAGCACACGGTGGTCGCGTCAACGCTTGCGGCGAGCACGCGGCCGTCGCGGTCATAGATCGTTCCGCGCTTCGGGGTGATGGGAATCTCGACGGTGCGCGCCTCGCGCGCCTCGGCCGCATAGTCGTCGGCCACGATGACCTGCAGGTACACCAGGCGCCCGACCACGATGGCGGCGATGAGGAGGAAAATGGCGAACACCCAGGCCATGCGGCCCGAGAAGATGCCGCCTTGGGAGTCCCGCCCATATGACGCGACGCGGCCCCCGTGGGGCCGCTCGGTGGATTCGCGATATCTTCCGTCCGGTCTGGCCATGGGCTACCGGCGGGCGACGGCGGCCAGGCTCTTGGATAGCGAAAGCGCCCCATCGGCATCGACGGCGACCACATCCTCGCCGAGCACCATGGTCTCGACGGTGGCCGGCGCCGCCATGCCGAGCTTGTTGGCGGCGTAATCGCGCACATAGGCCGGGTTCGAGAGGTTCGAGGCCTGCACCTCGAGCGCGCTGCCCTCGGCGCGGGCGGAATTGACGTCCATCGAAAGCTCTTCGTAGGCGACCGATGCGTTCACGGCGGCGGAATAGAATTGCAGGCGCACGACGGCGGCGACGGCGAGGATGAGAACCACGGCGACGATGACGCGGATGGCGACGAAGACGCGCGGGTCGATGCGGGATGCCGGGCCGCTGCCGGGGATGACCGTGATGTCGGGACGCCGGTTCGCGCGCGGTTGCGCTTCGGCGTACTCGTAGCTGTCGTAACGGTATGCAGGCGCGCCGGCCACGACGTCCTCCCCTCTGCTGCGTTTATCGTTCGTTTCACAGGGAGTGCGCCGAACGCCCCGGCTCGCGCCGCTTCGCGTTCAGCACCCGTCCTGCGGGTGTTTCGTTTAGTCGAGCCGTTCCGCCACCCGCAGCTTGGCGCTGCGTGCGCGCGGGTTGCGCTCTATCTCGGCGGCTTCGGGAAGCACCGGCTTGCGCGTGATGGTCTTGAGTATCGGCGTGTTCCCGCACGCGCACACCGGGAGTCCCGGCGGGCAGGTGCAGCCCCGCGACGCCTCCTTGAAGACGTCCTTCACGATGCGATCCTCGAGCGAGTGATAGCTGATGACGACGATGCGCCCGTGCGGCGAAAGCCAGCGGATAGCCGATTCGAGCGCGCTTCGCAGCACGTCGAGCTCGGCATTCACCTCGATGCGCAACGCCTGGAAGGTGCGCTTGGCCGGATGCCCGCCCGCGCGTCGTGCGCTTGCCGGGATGGCGGCCTTCACGATCTCGACCAGTTGCGCGCTCGTCTGTATCGGCTCGTCTGCACGGGCCTTCACGATGAACGAGGCGATGCGGCTTGCCCACTTCTCGTCTGAATACTCACGGATGACCCGGGCGAGATCTGCTTCGTTGTAATGGTTCACGATCTCTGCTGCGGTAAGGGTGTGTTTTCCCGGATCCATCCGCATATCAAGTGGGCCGTCCTCCTTAAAGGAGAAGCCACGAGATGGCGTGTCGATCTGCACGGACGAGACTCCCAGGTCGAACAGGAATGCATCGACCTCGGGAACGCAAGCTTGCACCAGCAGCTCGTCCATGTCGCCGAAGTTGCCGTGCAGCAGGTGCAGTTCGGGCCGTTCATCTGCGGGAATCTGCTCCAAGCGCGCACGTGCCGCGGCAAGCGCGACCGTGTCCTGGTCGATTCCGATGAGCGTGCCCGTGCTTCCCAGCCGTTTGGCCGCTTCGATGGAATGCCCTGCGCCGCCGAGCGTTGCGTCCACGAACGTGTGCTTCGTTTCCAGTTTCAGATGTTCGAGGCACTCGGCGAGCAGGACGGGGGTATGCCGATATTCAATTGTCATGTCGCTCACGTCCGGGCCTAATCGCTCATGAGGTCGGCGAGGTTAACACCGCCGATGAACTCGTCCCAACGCTTCGCATCCCAAATCTCGAGGTGATCGGTGTCGCCGACAATTACGACCTCCTTGTCCAGACCTGCGTCCGAACGGAGGTCGGCCGAGATATTGATCCTGCCGGCGGTATCGACCTCGATGTTCCTGGCACGCGCGTTCAACACGCGGCGCAGGTTCACGTGGCGCCTGCTGCGGGACTTGTAGCCACCATCTTCCTCAAAGAAAGAATCGACCCAGGCGCTGAACGCGTCTGGCTCGAATACATAGAGGCACTCATCCTCAGGCGAAAGCGTCACCTTGAGATTTTCCGGAAGGCTCCGGCGGAAATCGGCAGGCAGCGATACCCGGCCTTTGGCGTCGAGCTTGTGATGAAACTCGCCCACCAGATCGGACATCCAGCCCTCCTTTCCCACATGAGACCCTTCCAGCGATTGACATACTACCCCACCTCATCCCACTCCGCAACACTTTTTGACCCCAAGAACCCACCTTTTAACCCCCAAAGGATGGTATTCATCCGCATGCGGTACCCCCTTCAACCTACATCTTGTGCCCGCCCCATCCGCACCCCCAGAATCTTGCCCAAATGAAGATTTCGTTCAGGTGGGTCCGCATCCCATTCCCATATGGCCCTCCCCCACCGCCGAGGCACCCGACGGAAACGATGCGGCGATCGTCTCGCCATTCGGAAATCTGCCGCAGGCACCATAATCGCGCGCCCAGAACACGTCGATCAAGACGGGCTCATATGGTCCCAGCCGCTATCGCCCGCGCAATGCGCCGGAACATCGTCTTGTAACTATATAAAGAGTCAACGCAAGCCCATGCCAACCATGCGCACGAGCTGGGTCGACTACGCATCCCAGCTCGCCATGCAGCTTCGCGGGGCATTTTCGCAAGTATTGCAGGCATTCCGTCCGCCGTCATTTCGAGCTCCCTTTCCCGTCATTTCGAGCGTAAGCGAGAAATCTCCCCCACATCAACCGAGGTCGGGACGCTGGAGATCTCTCACTTCGTTCGAGATGACGTAAGTGGACGATGACGTATGGGGACGCCCCGCGCCGGGCGGGCACGCGGGGTCGTCTGAGCGCCATATCCGCGATTTCGCGAAGCGGAATCGCGCGTCTTAAAACGCGAAGCCAGCGCAGCGCACGACGAGGGAATGCCCAGTGGGCATTCCCGAGGAGCAGCGGAGCGTGGCCCCGCGGGCCCGCCCGGCGCGGGGCGGGGCGGAGCATCGGGATGGGTCGACCGGGTTTCCGCCATGGTCGAAACGGGGCGGCGGAGCGTGGCCCCGCGGGCGCGACCTACGCGGGGGCGGCGGAGCGTACCCACACTCGCACGCCCAGCGCGGGTCCAGACTCGAACACGGGTCGACCCAGCGATGCGCCCTACAACACCATGCAATTACGCGCATGCAAAAAGACCCCCGGCGGGATGTGTCCGGGGGTCTTGCTCATGATGGGAGCTTAGGATTTAGGGAATGTCCCTATTCCTTGCCACCTTCGTCAGCGGCGATCTCGCCACGGCGGAAGGCTTCCATGCGGGCTTGGAGTGCCGCGTTCTGGGCAGCGATCTC
>SUUF01000121.1:0-3385 GCA_015062635.1 Coriobacteriaceae bacterium
GATCTCGACCGCGTCTTCCCAGCCGGCCGGCAGCTCGTGGGTCTTGTTCACCAGCGCCAGGTAATCGATGCCCTGCGTGCTTGCGGGCGCAGTGCTGCTAGCGGTGTCGGATGCGCTGCTCGAGGGGGTGGCCTGGTTGCCCGAACAGGCGGCGAGAAGCGCGACGCATAGCATGGCCGCCAGCGCAAGCACAAGGTTTCGGGAAGATGCTCGTTTCATGATGGGTTCCTCTTTCATCCGATCCTGCTATTACCACTTCTTCACGATAGTCACGACGTTTTGCTCGTTGACGCGCTCGTAGCGAATATCGTCGACCAATTGCTTGACCATGAAGATGCCCAGTCCGCCGATAGCCATGTCCTCGATGTTGTCGGCCAGTTCGACATCGGGTTTCGCGAGCGGGTCGAACGGGATGCCGCTGTCGATGAGGTTGACCACAATGCAGGACGGGTCGGTGCTGTACGTGCGCTGAACGCGTGCCATGCCGGGTGAATCGGGCGTTGCGTCGGGGTATGCGTAATGGCACACGTTGACGAAGAGCTCTTCCACGACCAAGTCGAGCTGATGCTGCACGCGGCGGGGGCAGAGTCGCCGGTCGAGCTCGGCATGCAGGAAGTCGTTCACCTCGGCGAGTGAGTTGATGACGGCTGGCACGTCGAGCGTCGCCGTTATCTCGGGTGGCACGCCCACCTCCAAGGCGAGGATCGTGATGTCGTCCGATTGCTCGGCTCCGGAGGCGTGTGCCGCCACGTCCTCGCGCACCGCTTCCAGCAGCCGATGCGGATGCAACAGGTAATGGTCTTGCGCCACGGCCATCAAGCGGTCCTCGCCATACAGGTTCTCATTCACGTCCATGGCCTCGGTCACGCCATCGCTATAGAGCAGGAACATCTCGCCGGGCAGGCACTCGCGGGAGTAAGCGGTGTAGGGCATGTCGCCGAACAGGCCCAGCGGCAAGCCCGACTTGTCGGCGACCCATTGCCACGAACCCGCTTGCGCATGCTTGGCTGTTTGCGTCTCAGCCGAATCGTTGAAAGCCCACAGCAACGGCGGGTTGTGGCCGGCGTTCACGTAATCGACGTGGCCGGTGCCATAATCGAGCACGCCTACCCAGGCCGTCACGAACATGCCGGCATCGTTGCCGTCGCACAAGAGGTTGTTGGCCTCGGCCACGGCCTCGCCAAGTTCCATGCCGCTGCCCACGTAGTCGCGCAGCAGCGCTTTCGCCTTCATCATGAACAGGGCGGCCGGCACGCCCTTGCCGCTCACGTCGGCAACCACGAAACCGAGCTTGCCGGTATCGGGGCCGCACTCGTCGCCGATGAGGAAGAAATCATAGAAGTCGCCGCCGACTTCCTTTGCCGCGTTCATCGAGGCGTAGATGTCGAACCTCATGATGTCGGGATACGGCGGGAAGGTTCGCGGCAGGGCGTTCTCTTGGATGGCCTTCGCCGTTGCGAGTTCTGCGTCCATGCGCGTCTCGGCTTCGGCGATCCATCCCTTCAGGGCGTCGACGGTCGTGTTGATGCCGCTGGTGAGCGAATCGAATTCGCGCGTGCCGCTTGCGGTGGCGCGGGCATCGAGGTTGCCGGCGGTGATGAGCTCGAGCGCCGCGTTTTCCTCGTCGATGCGCCGCGCGACCATGCGGTGCAGTAGCAACAGCACGACGCCGCCCACGATGAACATCAGGATGAGCGACGAAATCGTCGTCCACGTCATGATGGGCCCGCGTGCCGCGAACACCTGGTCGGAGTCTTCCATCACGGCAATGGTGTAGGTACGCGAATCGCCCGCTTGGTTTTCGAGCACGAAACTCGAGGCCAAAAGGTAGGTGATGCGGGGCTGGATGGACGATTCGCCGTTTTCATCGAGCGTTTCCGCGCCGTCCATGGTTCGCGTGGTCCCGTCGTCGACAAAGCGCTGCATGGTGCCGGTCTGAACGCTCTTTTCTATGGCGTCTTTCATTTCGTCCGAGAAAGCATATTCGGTAAGCTCATTGGGAGCGAACCGGTTGCTGTTGCTCATATCGATTATCTGGCCGACGGTGATGACGACGATGCCGTTTCTGTTTGCGTCGTAGCTTTGCAGCAGCGCGTCGGGGCTCACTGCGGCAAGAAGCATCGTGAAGTCGTCGATATTCATTTTCTCGTAGTCCATGCCGTTTGCCAGGAGGAAGCTGATAAGGCTCTTCGTCTGCTCATTTGACGTCTTGAGCTGGTCGCGGAGGTATCCGATGTCATTCGCCATATCGGCCACGGCTTCGCGCAGCTCGCTGCTGGTGGTGACGGCGAAGGTGACGGCCCCGATGGCCATGAATGCGAGCACGACGGCAACGCTTAACCAGGCGCTGAACACGGAGCGCAAGCCATATGAGCCTTCGTGTGCAAGGAACTTACGCGCCCGCCAATCGGCCACGCAGCACACGACGGCTGTGAGGCCGGCGGTCCACCATGCCTGCACGTCCAGTCGACCCAAGCGGCCGAAGGCCGTGACGGCTAGTTCACGCAATTGCGCATCAGGCGTACTCGCGCTGATGTTTTCGGCGAGGTAGGATATGAACGATATGAATGCGCTGGTGAAGAAACCAAAGGTGTAGGCCCAAGACACCAAGATGCTCACGATGGCGATGTAGACGGCGCGCCGCGCCCGCGAAGGGTTCTTGCGCAACGCGAAAGCGAAGAGCGCTCCCAACAGATAGCCGGCGACGGCGAACATGACAACGGATGTCACCGGCGTGACATAGAGCAGCTCGAAATGGTCGAGCGGCAGGTATTTCGAGTGGGCATACAGCACCGCGCCGGAAACCAAGCCGATAGCCGCTCCCTCGAGGCTGCCCAGCAGCAGCGACCCCAGGGCGATGACGGGAAGCAGCCCCACCACGTATGCCGAAGACCCATCGGGCAGGTCGACGCCGATAAAGCCCAGCTGCGTGAATGTGAGCGTGGCGCATGTGAGCGCGAGGATGATGCCGATAGCCGCACGCAGGGTGTTCGGCTGATCGGCCAGCAATCCGTGCGAGAACAGCACTGGCGGCTTTTTCGTGGTTTGCTTGGCCTCGACGCGCGTCGCAATCTTCAGTTCGTTGTTCTCCTGCTGTGCCATGGTGCATTTCTCTTCTGTTGAGCATGGAAACATTCCATACAGTTTACCGCAGCGCTGTGCGCGTGCGAGGTGGGCGCGTGAACGTTCTTGGGCGCGCACCTCGGTCTTTGCATTGCGCGTGGGATAATAGGCGCCGACGCATGAGGAGCTAAGGAGCATCTATGGGAAAGACGATCGTTGCGGTCAATGCGGGTCCGCGCAAGGGTTGGAATACCGACACCCTGATTATGGAGGCCGTGGCCGGCGCACAGGAAGCGGGCGCGACGGTGCAGAAGTTCGATTT
>SUUF01000121.1:3485-6170 GCA_015062635.1 Coriobacteriaceae bacterium
TGGAATACCGACACCCTGATTATGGAGGCCGTGGCCGGCGCACAGGAAGCGGGCGCGACGGTGCAGAAGTTCGATTTGTTCAAGCTGGAAAGGTATACCGGATGCATATCGTGTTTCGGTTGCAAGAAGGAAAAGCATGCGGGGCACTGCATCTGCCGCGACGGCCTTACGCCGGTGCTTGACGCCATCCGCGAGGCGGACGGCCTCATCATCGGCTCGCCCAACTACCTTTCCGAGCTCACGGCATCGTTCCGCGCGCTGTACGAGCGGCTCATATTCCAGAACCTCACCTATAACATCGAGCGGCCATGCTGCAACGAACGGCCCATACCCGTGCTGCTCATCATGACGAGCAACGCGCCCGCCGAAATGTACGCGGGGCTGGTGCGGGGCTATCAGCAGACGCTTTCGGGCTTCGTCGGCCCGACGCAGACGTTCGTTTCCGGCGACACCCTGCAGCTGAAGGACTACGGCAAGACCGATTGGGAATGGACGCTGTTCGACCCTGCGGCCAAGCGGCAACGCCACGAGACCGTCTTCCCCCAAGAATGCCAAGCGGTGCACGAGCTGGGGCGTTCGTTGGCATCCGAATAGCGGCGATAAAAGGCCCCCGCTGCGTGCGGAGGCCTTTCCGTTTATGGGAGCGTGGCGCTTAGGCCACCAACCACGTGTATTTCTCGACGCTGTACAGCGGGATGAACGGCAGCAAGATGGGCACGGTTTTCACGTACCGCTGGTATTCGGGATCGTCGCCATAGTTCTTGTTCTGGCGAATCTCGAGCCGGCGCGCGCCGCTGAACATGACGAAGATGATGCCCGCGTATCCGATAAGCGCCAGAACCCATTGGCCGACGCCGAGCCCGCCGCCGATGCCGCCGATGACGACGCCCGTCCAGAAGACGACTTCGCCCAGGTAGTTGGGGCAGCGCACGAGCCGGTAGAGGCCCGTGTCGACGAAGCGCCGCGGGTTCACGGCCTTCGCGCGGTTCTTCTGCAAGTCGGCCGCCGATTCGAGAACAATGCCGCACACCATGACGATGACCCCGGCGATGAGCCACGCGTCGCTGGGCGCGCCGTTTTCCAGGCGGTAGAGCATGGGCAGCACCTGCAGCACATACAAGATGGCGCAGGTGAACCAGATGGCGAATTTCACGCCGATCGGCACATCTTCCTTCACCTCGCCTTTCATGTGCGTGGCGTAACTGTTGCTCTTGAACTCGCGAAACGCCAGATAGCCGCCGAGCCGGCACCCGTACAGCACGAACAGCGCGCAGGCAATGCCCGAAATGGGGTCGTGCGGGAAGATGACGAGCAGGGCGATACCCTCTGCGGCAATCGAGAAGCCATAGCCCAGCGAGATGAACCAGATGTATTTCTTGAAGCCGAGCGCGCTCACCACCAGGGCGATTGCGAGCAGCATCCATAGGGTGACCGGAAACATTGCATACCTCCTTTGGCCGCGCGTCGTCAATGCATGACGCGCGACCTTGGATTATACGTCTTCGCGGCGGGTTGCCCCACCGAGGCACCGTTTCGCGTTTACCGCGGTGATACATCGGTTCCTACTGTTACACCCGAATGTCGGTTCTGTTTCGAAAGAAATAAGAATTTGACGGATACGCGCAAGAGCGGCCCACTTAGGAGTATCGTGCCGTTGGTACCGAGAAGCGGGAAGGACGAAGGAGAAATCATGATCACCATTCCCCAAGGCTATGAGTCGCAGCTTTCGCTGTACGACACACAGCGGGCCATCGAGCGCATCAAGCATGTGTTCCTGACCAAGCTGTGCGCGGCGCTGCACCTCGTGCGCGTGACAGCACCGCTCATCGTAGATCCCAAGACCGGCCTGAATGACAACCTCAATGGCGTCGAGCGCCCCGTGGGCTTCGACGTGCCCGCCATCGGCAATGACGCCGAAGTCGTGCATTCGCTTGCCAAGTGGAAGCGCTATGCCCTCAAGCGTTACGACTTCAACGTGGGGAAAGGCGTCGTGTGCGATATGAACGCCATCCGCCGCGACGAGGAGCTCGACAACCTGCATTCCATTTACGTCGACCAGTGGGACTGGGAAAAGGTCATGCTGGAGTCGCAGCGTAACACCGAGTATCTGCAAGAAGTGGTGGGCCGCATCGTCACCGCGATTTGCGGCACGCTCGACGAGCTGAAGTGGTATTACCCGCAACTCGAAACCAAGCTCGATCGAGACGTCACCTTCATCACCTCGCAGGAACTCGAGGACCTGTACCCCGACCTGACGCCCAAGGAGCGCGAGCACAAGTTCGTGGCCGAGCACCATACCACGTTCATCCAGGGCATCGGCGCGGCGCTGGCTTCCGGCGAACCGCACGATGGCCGCGCGCCCGACTACGATGACTGGGCGCTGAACGGCGACCTGCTGTTCTGGCATGAGACGCTCGGCTGCGCGCTCGAGGTCAGCAGCATGGGTATCCGCGTGAACGCCGAGTCGCTGGCACGCCAGCTGGCGATTGCCGGTTGCGAAGAGCGCCGCGAGCTCGAGTTCCACAAGATGCTCCTGGCGGGCGAGATGCCGTGCACCATCGGCGGAGGCATCGGCCAGAGCCGCCTGTGCATGCTGCTGCTGGGCAAGGCGCACGTCGGCGAGGTGCAGGTGTCGCTGTGGGATGACGAGACCATCCAGGCCTGCAAGGAAGCCGGAATCCAGCT
>SUUF01000122.1 GCA_015062635.1 Coriobacteriaceae bacterium
GCCGACCTCGATGCCTATCTGCGCTGGTGCGAGGCGAGGGGCGTCGATGCGCTGAAACCGGGGCGCCGTGCGCTGCGTGCCTACCTGGGATACCTGAACGCGGCCGGCTATGCGAGAACGACGATCAATCGCCACCTGAGCGCGTTGCGGGGCCTATTCGGCTGGCTCGTGATAATCGGCGAGGCGAATGACGACCCCACGACGACCATCACGAGCATGAAACGACGCGAGCGTCTGCCCCATAAGATCGCGGGTCCCGAGATGATCCGCATCCTCACGGTGCATGCGCCGGTCGATGCCGATGGCACGCCGCGCGAGCAAACGCCCGCCGATATGCGCGACCAGGCGGTGCTCGAGCTGCTCTATGCCTCGGGATGCCGCATTTCCGAAGCCGCATCGCTGAAAGTGCGGGATATCGATTTCTCGCAACGGCTGGTGAAGGTCTTCGGCAAGGGCGGGAAGGAACGCGTGGTGCCGCTGCACGAGCTGTCGATCGCCTCGCTCTCGCGCTACCTGCAGGACGGCAGGCCGCAGCTTGCGAACGAGAAGACCCCGCTCGATGCCGTGTTCGTGTCGAATCGGGGCTTGCGCTATTCCGCCGATTCGATGCGGCGCATGTTCCATCGCACGCTTGCCGAGGCGGGCATCACGGCCGATTACACGCCCCACGACATGCGCCACACGTTCGCGAGCGACCTGCTCGAGGGCGGTGCCGACCTCAGGAGCGTCCAAGAGCTCCTCGGCCACGCCTCGCCTTCGACGACGCAGATATACACGCATCTTTCGCCCGACTATCTGAAAGAGGTCCATGGGCTCGCGCATCCCCGCGGGTAGCGGCGCCACGTGGATATGGGGGAGGTGTGCATCCCGCACGCATCTTCTTTACGAACATGCGTTTGTCAGATACACTTGCCACCCAGGCAAACGAGATAGGGGAGAGCGGCATGGCGCAGGAATCGATCATCATCAAGGGCGCGCGCGAGCATAACCTGAAGGACATCGACGTCGAGATCCCGCGCGACAAGCTCGTCGTGATAACCGGCCTCTCGGGTTCGGGGAAGAGCTCGCTTGCCTTCGACACGATTTTCGCCGAGGGCCAGCGCCGGTATGTCGAGAGCCTCTCGAGTTACGCGCGCCAGTTCCTCGGGCAAATGGACAAGCCCGACCTCGACAGCATCGACGGCCTTTCCCCGGCGGTTTCCATCGACCAGAAGACCACGAGCCGCAACCCCCGTTCGACCGTCGGCACCACGACCGAGATTTACGATTACCTGCGCTTGCTGTACGCGCGGGTCGGCACCCCGCACTGCCCGGAATGCGGGCGCGTCATCAAGGAGCAGACCACCGACCAGGTCACCGACGAGCTCATCGCGAAACACGAGGGCATGCGCGCGCTCATCATGGCGCCGGTCGTGGCCGACCGCAAGGGCGAGTTCGCCAAGCTGCTCGATGACCTGAAGCGCGAGGGGTTCACCCGTGCGCGCATCGACGGCGAGGTGCGGCGCCTCGACGAGGGCGATATCGAGCTCGACAAGAAGTTCCGGCACACGATCGAGGTCATCGTCGACCGCGTCGTGCTGAAAGCCGATGCGACGCGCCGCGTGGCCGAGGCGGTCGAGCTGGCCACGAAGATGGCCGACGGACGGCTTCTCGTGCAGTTCATCGCCTCTGACAAATCGACGCACGAGGAATTCTACTCGCTCGCGCTCGCGTGCCCCGAGCACGGCCATTCGATGAACGAGCTGCAGCCGCGCGACTTCTCGTTCAACGCCCCCTATGGCGCGTGCCCCGATTGCCTGGGCATCGGCAGCAGGGAAGAGGTGGACCCGTCGCTTACGGTTCCCGACCCGAGCCTTTCCCTGTCGGAAGGCGCGGTGGCGCCCTTCAAGAACGGCAACTACTACCCGCAGGTGCTCGCGGCGGTCGCGCGGCATCTGGGATATGACGAATTCACCCCATGGGAAGATTTCTCGAAGGCGGCGCGCACCAAGATGCTCTACGGCATCAAGAACCAGAAGGTGCGCGTCGATTACCATACGCTCGACGGGCGCGACACCTACTGGTACATCAAGTGGGACGGCATCGTCGACGCCGTGCAGAACCGCTATGCCGAGGCCTCGAGCGACCAGGCCCGCGAACGCCTGCAGCAATACTTCTCGATTGTGCCGTGCGAGACCTGCGGCGGCCGCCGCCTGAAGCCCGAGATGCTCGCCGTCACCGTGCGCGACAAGTCGATCTACGAGGTCTGCGAGCTTTCCGCCCGCGAATCACGCGATTTCTTCCGCGCGCTCACGTTCGAGGGCGCGCAGGCGACCATCGCGGCGCCTATCGTCAAGGAGATCTGCGCGCGTCTGAGCTTCCTCGTCGACGTCGGCCTCGACTACCTCACGCTCGAGCGCGCGACGGCGACGCTCTCGGGCGGCGAGAGCCAGCGCATCCGCCTGGCCACGCAAATCGGCGCCGGGCTGATGGGCGTGCTCTACATCCTCGACGAACCCTCGATCGGCCTGCACCAACGCGATAACGAACGCCTCATCGCCACGCTCGAGCGCCTGCGCGACAAGGGCAACACCGTGCTCGTCGTCGAACATGACGAGGAGACCATCCGGCGCGCCGACTATGTCATCGACGTCGGTCCGGGCGCGGGCGAGCGCGGCGGCCATATCGTGGCGGCCGGCACCCCGGAGCAGGTCGAGCAGACCGAAGGCTCCATCACGGGCGATTACCTGGCGGGACGGCGCAAGATTCCCGTTCCCGAGAAGCGCCGCAAACCGTGCAAGGGCACGCTGCGCATCACCGGGGCTTCCGAGAACAACCTCAAGGACATCGACGTCTCCATCCCGCTCGGCACGCTCACCTGCGTCACCGGCGTTTCCGGTTCGGGTAAGTCGTCGCTGGTCACCGATACGCTTGCCCCAGCGCTCACGAATCGCCTGAATCACGGACGCCAGCGCGTCGGCGAATATGGAAAGCTCTCCGGCGTCGACAAGCTCGACAAGGTCATCGACATCGACCAGAGCCCGATCGGGCGCACGCCGCGTTCCAACCCGGCGACGTATGTGGGCCTGTGGGACAACATCCGCCAGCTGTTCGCGAGCACGCAGGAATCGAAGGCGCGCGGCTATGGCGCCGGGCGATTCAGCTTCAACGTGAAGGGCGGGCGCTGCGAAGCTTGCAAGGGCGACGGCCAGCGCAAGATCGAGATGCACTTCCTGCCCGACGTGTACGTTCCCTGCGAGGTGTGCGGCGGCAAGCGCTATAACCGCGAAACCTTGCAGGTCACGTATCGCGGCAAGAACGTGTTCGACATACTCGACATGACAATCGACACCGCGCTCGAGTTCTTCAAGGCCATCCCCGCCGTTGCGACGAAGCTTCAGACGCTGCACGATGTGGGCTTGGGATACATGAGGCTCGGGCAGCCGGCGACGACGCTTTCTGGCGGCGAGGCCCAGCGCGTGAAGCTGGCGAGCGAGCTGCAGAAACGCCAGACCGGCAAGACCTTCTACATCTTGGACGAGCCTACCACCGGCCTGCACATCGACGATGTGCGCCAGCTGCTCGACGTGCTGCAGCGGCTGGTCGATGCGGGCAACACCGTGCTCGTCATCGAGCATAACCTCGACATCATCAAGAGCGCCGACTACCTGATCGACCTCGGCCCCGAAGGCGGCGACCGCGGCGGCAACGTGGTGGCGACGGGCACGCCCGAGGAGGTCGCGGCGATCCCCGAAAGCTATACCGGGCACTTCCTCGCGCCGCTGCTTGCGTAGGCGGTGCGGGCGTGGGCGGAAGAGACGGTGGCCTTGCGCCTGCTCAACCGGCAAACCGTTTCCTCTGAATTGCTTATGCCGATTGCCTGCGGTGATCGTGGGCAATCGTGCGATGCGGTAGAATGCCCCGCATGAGAACCGTGTCACGAGAGAGAATCGCCCTGGTCATATTCGCGGCCTGCATCGTGCTGATGCTCACGGGCATCGGCGTGTACCTGGTCGCCGGGCACTCGTGGAACTATGCGGCCACGAACATCGATGACGCGACGGGCGAGATGGATGACTACAAGGTCATCCTGTTCGAGGGAACCGCCATTCCGCAGTCCTCGCAGGTTGACGATAAGGGCAATCGCAAGGCGCGCACGGTTTCGCTCGCAGCGGCCATTTGCAGTTACCGGGAGAAGGGCGCCGATGTATTCGTGCTCGATTCCGCCGATTTCGCGGGGTATGACCATCCCCAGGTGTTCGAGAGGGACGGGTATCGCATCGGGGTCGTTTCCATTGATGGGGAAGACACCGCGAAGCATATCCAGTCGTCGTTCGACAAGCTCGGCACCCGCCAGGTGAACGCGACTATCGCGATAGCCTCCGATGCCGACCTCATGAAGAAGACTGAAGGCGTCGATATCATCATCGACCGTTCGAGCTCCGGAGCGGTATCGGGCGGCCCCAGCGCGCATGATGCCTACCGGGTGAAGATGCCGGAAGTGGGCACGGTGGCGGCCATCGTCATATCGCCGTCCGAGGTCGTTTCGGCTCGCACGGTGCGTTCGCTTTAGCTCTTGCGCCGCTCGCGGCCTGTTTGTTTCATCGTTGTAAACACCCCCGAATCGAACGGGAAACGCGTTTTCATGCCCTAATATCGATACAGCATTCAAAGCGAGTGCAACGGAAGTATGCAAAGGAGCATTTCATGAGCTACACGCAGCGTATCATCGAGCAGGTCAAGCAGAAGGATCCCGAGCAGTCGGAGTTCATCCAGGCTGTCACCGAGGTTCTCGGCACGCTTGAGCCCGTGTTCGAAAAGCACCCCGAATATGAGGAAGCCGCTCTCCTCGAGCGCATCGTCGAGCCTGAGCGCATCATCACCTTCCGCGTCCCGTGGACCGACGACGAGGGCAAGGTTCATGTGAACCGCGGCTACCGTGTCGAGTTCAACAGCGCCATCGGCCCCTACAAGGGCGGCCTGCGCTTCAACCCGACGGTGACCCTCGGCATGCTGAAGTTCCTCGGCTTCGAGCAGGTTTTCAAGAACAGCCTCACCACGCTTCCCATGGGCGGCGGCAAGGGCGGCTCCGACTTCGACCCGAAGGGCAAGTCCAACATGGAGGTCATGCGCTTCTGCCAGTCCTTTATGACCGAGCTTTCCCGCCACATCGGCCCCGACACCGACGTGCCGGCCGGCGACCTGGGCGTGGGCGGCCGTGAGGTTGCCTATATGTTCGGCCAGTACAAGCGCCTGCGCAACGAGTTCACCGGCGTGCTCACCGGCAAGGGCCTCACCTTCGGCGGCTCGCTCGCGCGCACCGAGGCCACGGGCTACGGCCTTGTGTACCTGGTGAACGAGCACCTCGAGTGCACCGGCGACTCCTTCGAGGGCAAGACCGTGGTCGTCCATGGTTCCGGCAACGTCGCCATCTATGCCATCCAGAAGGCCGAGCAGCTCGGCGCGAAGGTCGTCGCCTGTAGCGACACCAAGGGCTGGGTCTATGACGCCGAGGGCCTTTCCGTTGAAGCCCTCGAGGCCATCTACAACGCGAAGCGCTCCGGCCACGACAAGGGCGTGAGCTTGGCGATGTACACCGACTACCGTCCGAACGCCGAGTACCACGAGGGCGACGGCCGTCAGGTCTGGCAGCTTCCCTGCGACATCGCGCTTCCGTGCGCTCGCGAGAACACGCTGCATCTGGAAGACGCCAAGGCCCTGGTTGCCAACGGCTGCAAGATCGTCGGCGAGGGCGCGAACATGCCCACCACGCTCGATGCGACCGCGTACCTGCAGGAGAACGGCATCGTGTTCTTCCCGGGCAAGGCTGCCAACGCCGGTGGCGTCGCGACGTCCGGCCTCGAGATGTCCCAGAACTCCGAGCGCCTCTCCTGGACGTTCGAAGAGGTTGATGCCAAGCTCCAGGGCATCATGAAGAACATCTACCATGCCATCGACGACGCCGCGAAGGAATATGGCGTCGAGGGCGACTTCGTCGCAGGCGCCAATATCGCCGGCTTCCTGAAGGTTGCCGAGGCCATGATGGCTCAGGGCATCGTGTAAACACGAAGCACTGCAAACGACAGTGAAGGGGGCCGTCAAAGCGACGGCCCCATTCTTTGTGCCACCTGCCTGGTGAGCGGCGCATGTGACAAAGTCACCGGAGGGGTTTGTGACATGCATCG
>SUUF01000123.1:0-2766 GCA_015062635.1 Coriobacteriaceae bacterium
GCAACCATCGCGGCACTGCTATCGGCGGCGCTCTATGGAGCCTCGGTTCCGCTCTCGAAGATGCTGCTTGAAGGCGTGACGTCAAACTGGCTGTCGGCGCTGCTCTACCTGGGGGCGGGCATTGCATGCGCCATCGCCATAGGCGCACGGTTCGCGACCGGGAAGGCTGGCGAGGAAGCTTCCCTCGCATCTGCGGATTTGCCCACGGTCGCGCTCATGCTCGCCGTCAACACGGCATCCATCATCTGCCTGATGCACGGCATCAGGCTCACCGTCGCAGCCAACGCTTCCCTGCTCGTGAATTTCGAGATAGTCGCGACCGCGCTCTTCGCATGGGTG
This sequence comes from Coriobacteriaceae bacterium, assembly GCA_015062635.1. Taxonomy (GTDB): domain Bacteria; phylum Actinomycetota; class Coriobacteriia; order Coriobacteriales; family Eggerthellaceae; genus UMGS1519. The sequence goes on from SUUF01000123.1 coordinate 340, forward strand.
CTGTTCCACGAGAACATCGGCCGGCGGCTGGGTGCGGCCATCGCCCTCATCTGCGCTTCGAGCATACTCCTTACCTGGGAAGGCGCAGGGTCCCTATCATTCACACCCGGTTCGTTGCTCATCATCGCCGCATGTGCGTTGTGGGGGCTCGAGAACTGCTGCACGAAATCGCTTTCGGCAAAAGACCCCCTGCAGGTGACCTGCGTGAAGGGCTTCGGCACCGCCGTGGCGGCGGGAATCATCGCGCTTATCGCCGACGGCATGCCGGCAATCGAGCCCGCGATCCTCATCGCCTCGATTGCCGTGGGCGCGGTGTCGTACGGGGCGAGCATCGCGCTCTACATCGGCGCCCAACGCACGCTCGGCGCCGCGCGCACGGGCAACTATTACGCAGTGGCCCCCTTTGTCGGCGTCGCCTTGTCATGGGCGGCTTTCGGCATATCGCCCGACCCGTTGTTCTACGCGGCGCTCTTGCTCATGAGCGCCGGCACCTGGCTCACGCTTTCAGAGCACCATGGGCATGCGCACCTGCATGAGCCGATTACCCACGAGCACCTACATGACCACCTCGACGGGCACCATACGCACAGCCACCCGGGGTTCGACCCTTCTCTGAAGCATTCCCATGTTCATACGCATGAACGCCTGGAGCACGCCCATGAGCACACGCCGGACCTGCACCACGGCCATGCGCATGCGCATTAGTCGCGCACGTTGCGAACAATCGCATCTGCGAGCTCGTTGAGCGAGCTCACCTCCCACCATTCCTCGTCGGGAACATGGGCGTTGAACTCTGCCTCGAGCTTGGTGAGCACCTGGATGAAACCGAGCGAATCGACGCCGCCTTCGACGATGAGCGGCTCGTCATCGGTCATCTCGGGGTTGTAGTCTTCGGGCAGGTCCTGCGCCATGATTTCGCGGGCACGGGCCTTGATTTCCTCAGCAGTTGCCATTCTCAAGCTCCTCCTGTATCTTCCATCGTTCCACGTCGCCGGCAGCCGTGCGCGGCAACGGGTGGCCAAGGCGCACGATACGGCCGATGCGCGATGCCGGCGGGTACGCCCGCAAAGCCCGGGCAACCGCCTCAGACACCGCTTCGTCGCTGTGCGCATGCGCCAGGCGGCCGCACGCAAGCGTCAAGGCTCCCCCCTGTAGCACGACGGCGATATCCTGCTCGCCAAGCGCTTCCCGAACCGCAGCCTCGTATTCCGGCACATACACCTTCGTTCCATTGGGAAGGGCGATGACGTCCTTCAGGCGGCCCTGCACATGCAGCAGCCCCGCGGCATCCAGGTACCCTTTGTCCCCCGTATGCAGTATGCCATCGCGAATCGCGTCAGCCGTGCGCGCCTCGTCGCGATAGTAGCCCTTCATCAGGCAGGTCGGCGCATGCACCAGAATCTCGCCGTCTTCGGATATCGTCACCTCGTCCTCGGGGCACACGGTCATGGCGTGGAAGTCCCCGCCCACGCTCAACGCGATGCCCGAGCTCGTTTCCGTAAGCCCGTACCCCAAGCTCACGCGGATACCCCGCGCGCGCACGGCGGCAAGCAGCTCGTCACGGCAGTCGGCCGCCCCCACCAGCACCAGGCGCAGGCTCTCGCCTAACGCCCCACATGCCACGAGGAATTCCAGCAGCCGGGGAACGACGGCAACCGCCGTCGGGTCGAATGCGGCCATGTCGGCGGCGTAATAGCGCATGCCGCGCCCGAGCGCGACCGTCGCGCCGCAGGCCAGGCCCCACAGCAACCCGCACACGAACCCGAACACATGCGAGAGGGGCAGCAGGCACAACAGCGTGTCATCGGGCGAAAGCGGCATGAGCGACGAGCCGTTGAAGGCGCTCGACATCAGCGATTCATCGGTGAGCACGACCGCTTTCGAGCGGGACGTGGTGCCGCTCGTGAAGAACAGCACCGCATGGGCGCCATATGCCGGTGGCGCGACGGGCATCAGCCGGCTCTCCAGCTCCGCTTGCCGCGAAGCCTGGGCCGACCACACGCAGTCGGCATCGACCGAAGCCAGCAAGGGCGCGAGCATGTCGTTGGGAACGAGCGGGTCCACGAGCGCAACCTGCAACCCGGCACGTACGGCCGCGAACACCTCGACGACGCATTCAGCCGAACCATCGGCGAGAATCGCCTCGCACGCTGAACCAGCCGCCGCAAGCTCGCCGCTGCGGGCGACCACGCGCTCCCGCAGCTCGCGCCACGAGACGTCACGCAACTCGCCAACCCCATCGCACACCCGCAACGCCGCCCGTTCAGGCATGGAGGCAGCCATCCGGTCAATCAGGTCCGCAAAATCAAGAAACCGATCCACGCCCTCACCCCTTCCAGGAAAACGACCTCAACTCCAAATAAAATCGTAGCAACCAAATAACGGCATTCGCGTAAGCGCCGAACCGTCCCAACCAAAACCACCCCA
>SUUF01000123.1:2866-6160 GCA_015062635.1 Coriobacteriaceae bacterium
CCAAGCGCGAACCCCTGCCCCCGGCCCACCGGGCGGCCAGCCAGGAAGCGCCTACAGCAGCCTTATCCCAAACCTGGCACGAACCCCAGGCCCAACCGGGGCGGCCAAGCGGTATGCCCTCGCAACAGGCCTTACTTGAAGAACCGTTCCACGAGCTCGCGGCTGTACTCGACGGTCTCGTCCATGTCGCCGAAGCTCATGATCTCGCCGGCATAGAAGGTGTCGTACTTGTCCTGCATCGCCTCGACATCGTCGTACCAACCGGCAGCATAGTCTTCCGAGAACACATGCGGGAAGTAGTACCAATCGCGCTCCTGGATGACTTCCTTGGCGGGGTTGCCCATAATCTCGAGGTCCTTCAGCACGGTTTGCTTGACATCCTCGTAAGGGAGCTCCTTCAGGTCGCGATGCTTGCGCAGCGCGTACGTGACGTACATCTGGTCCGGGCCGATGTCCGACCAGCGGTGGTAGTACACCATCAGGTGGCCCAGGCGCGCCGGCGTCATGTTCTCCATGATGTAGTACGAGATATCGGGTGCCTTGTCGGGCTCGGTCAGGAAGCCGAGCACGTCATAGCGCTCGTAGTCGATCTTGTCGAAGTGCGCCTTCTCGTCCTCGCGGATGTCGGCATACTCGCCGAAGTACTGCAGCGGCGCGGTGACGATGAGCTTGTCGAATTCCTCGACTTCGCCGTTCACCGTGATGAACACCTTGCCGTCCTTGCGCTCGACCTTCGTGATGTCGGAGTTCAGACGCGCCGGATGCTTGATCTTGTCGTTCAGGTGCTCCCAGATGGACTGCGTGCCATCCTTCCAGGTCCACAGGTTCACCTTCACGAAGTTCATCGTGGTCTGGAAGTCGAGGTACTTCAGCACGTAAGCGGCCGGGATCTCGTCGAAGTACCCGTAGCCGAACGAGGTGAAGGGGCCGATCCAGATGTCTTGCACGAGCTCGACGCCGTTCTTCTCGCAGAACTCCTTGAACGGGAGTGCGAGGTCTTTCAGGTTCTCGTTCTGGCCCGAGATGTGCTCGCGCTCGGGGGTTACCGCGTAACCGTCGTAGCGTCCCTGCGCCACGCCGCGGTGGCCGTTCACGTCGTAGCCCTTGTACTTGGTCTGCAGCAGCTCGCCGAACTTCTTCACCTGGCGCTTCATCTGCAGCAGGCGCGGGGCCTTCAGCGGGTGCTTCTTCGGGTTGAACGGGTCGATGACGTTGCCGTCGATATCCTTGTAGTTACGGTTCAGGCGCGGGCCGTCGTGCGTGATGCCGCAGAAGTCCTCGACGTCCTTGATGGCGTAGTACGAGGGCACGCCCATGATGGCGCCCAGCTCGTAGCGGCGACCGTTGTACTCGGGAGAATGGCACTTGCCGCCCACCCAGCCGTTGCGCTCGAAAATGGTGTAGTTGTCGTAGCCAGCCTGCTCGAGGTACATGCCCGCCGACAAACCGGCCGGGCCGCCGCCGATAATCGCTATGCGTACGTTTTTATCCATCAGTATTCCTTCCTCTTACCTGGCAAATCGCTTCACCTGCCACGCGGGCTACTTGTCAAGCGCGGCCAGCTCGGCTTCGAGCGCGGCGATCTTGGCCTCGGCGGCCTTCTGCTGCTGTGCGGCCTTTTCCTTTATCTCCTCGATGGCGCGCGGAATGCGCTCGCGGTAGTACTCGGTGTCGACATCCCACGGGCCCTCGACCGGCGGCCACGCGGGGTCGGCCATCTTCGCGGGGCGCACCTCCTCGATGGCGGGCGCATAACGGCCGTCGCGCACGTGCGGCGCATCGGTCTTGTCCTGCACCTCATCGGGCGCATAGTGGTACGGTCCGAAGATCTTGCGGTACAGGTTCGTGTGCTTGTGCACCGGCATCGTGCCTTCCGAGCACTTCTTCATGTATTCCATCTGCAGGCGCTGCATGCAGGTGCCGCAGTACAGGATGGCGCGCTTCAGGCAGAAGCGGGTGATGGGGTCGCTCGTGCCGTAGTATTTCCAATGGCACAGGAAGCGCGTGCGCCCGCCCTTCAGCGGCACGAAGTACCAACCCCAGATGAAGTTCATGTCGTCGATCTTGCCGCCGGCGATGGCGTAGGCGCCCCGCGCCCGCGGCGGATGCTTCACGTCCGAGAATGCGAGGATGTACTTGTCGGACACGACGTCTGCCGCCTCGCAGCCCATGCCCGAACGGTCCCAATCCATGAAGTCGCCCGGCATGAACGAGTCGGGCATCTGCCATTCCTCGCACAGCTCGTAGCGGTTGAAGATGGACATGCGACCGAACACGCGCTCGAGCCATTCAGAGCTCAGGGAACCCGATTTCGTGCCGCCCCACTGGTACATCCAGGGGTACACTTCCTCGACCGGCGCGTTGATGGTGATGGCGAACGTGGTGGTCTCCACCAGGCTCGGGTCGAAGCGGTCCATCAGCTCGTCGCCCGGATACGTCAGCGCGCACTCGGCGGGCGTCGCGTGAAGCTCGGCGCCCCAGTCGTACACGATGCGGCAGCCGGCCAACACCGATCCGGCGCCCACGGCGAGCGTGCCCAGCGTTGCACCCCCTACCTTGGCGGCCGTCAACAACGGTGACTTCTTAGCAGACATCGTGCATCCTTTCTCCTCGTTTGCTTGCATACAAAATCCCCACAAGTAGGGTACTACCAATTTCAATGTTTGGTTTGGGATTAATCGCCGCATTTGAATGTCAAGAGTCGGCGGAAAATAATTAATGTACAAACTTCGCCCTTCGAAAAACGTGACCTGGGGTTTTAGGAAGCGCAAGGCGAAGTTTGCGCGTAAATCGGTCGTCCTAGCCTTCATGTTGCGAAGGCTACGAGGAAACGTTGCATCCGCCAAGCGCCCGGGCAGCGGGGGTGCCAAGTGCCCGGGCTATTTGTCATCGGCAGCGGGGTGCCAAGCGCCCGGGCAGCGGGGGTGCCAAGTGCCCGGGCTGTTTGTCATCGGCAGCGGGGTGCCAAGTGCCCGGGCTGTTTGTCATCGGCAGCGGGGAGATTGCGAAACCTTCGCGAGCGTCCACAAACCAAAAGGGACCCGCCGAAGCGGGTCCCTGGTTCGCTACCTATGATGCACGAACTTACTTGTCGGCTTCGTGGGCGCTTTCCTCGGCCAGGGCGGCCTGGGCGGCAGCCAAGCGGGCCAGCGGCACGCGATACGGCGAGCAGGACACGTAGTTCAGGCCCACCTTGTGGAACTTATGGATAGAATCGGGGTCGCCGCCGTGCTCGCCGCACACGCCCAGCTGGATATCCGGGTTCGTGGCACGGCCGCCCTTAGCGGCGATGTC
>SUUF01000124.1 GCA_015062635.1 Coriobacteriaceae bacterium
CCCAGCAGCGACCTCGCCCTCGGCCTGCACATGCTGAACACCGTCATCACCGAGAAGATCTACGACAAGGAATTCCTGCTGCAGCACACCACGGCTCCGTGCCTGGTGAACAAGAAAGAAAACGCCCTGGCGCTTTCCAACCCCGAGGTGCTCACCTCGTATCAGGTGTACGACCCGAAGACGAAGACGCTCGTCGCGCACGACGCCGCGAACGTGGTGCCGGCGCTTTCCGTGAAGGGCACCGAATTCGAGAAGCAGTACGTCACCGTGTTCGACCTCATCGCCGAACAAGCGGCCAAGGTTGACGACGAAACGCTGAAGGTCGAATGCGGCATCAAGCCCGAAGACGCCAAGCGCGTCGCCCGCGGTTTCGCCGCCGCCAAGCACGGCATGATCATCCACAACATGGGCGGCCTGCAACGCACCGAGTATGGCGCGTGGGCTATTGCCGTAGGCACCTACCTGAGCCTGTTCACCGGCAACATCGGCCATGAGGGCGACGGCATCTACGACATCGGCGGCGTCTCGCATCGCATCCCGGCCGGCACGCCCTTCGAGGCGAACCCCGACATCACTCCCGCGGGCAAGCTGCACAAAACCCAGTTCGGCGAGCAGATCCTGGCCGACGACCCGTACAAGATCAACTGCCTGTTCATCTTCTTCGAGAACCTGGCCTCGCAGTGCCCCAACACCAATTCGGTGAAGCAGGCGCTCGAGAAGATCCCCTTCGTGGTCACCGCCGACCTGTTCATGACCCCCACCTGCAAGTATTCCGACCTCGTGCTGCCCGTCACCGGCGTGTTCGAGACCGAGAACGTCACCGCGAGCCTGCGCAGCAACGTCATCTCCATCAGCGAGGCGAAGATCACCCCGCCGGGCGAGGCAAAGAGCGATTTGCAGATTTGCGCCGGGCTGGCCGAGCGCCTGGGCTTCGGCGAGAAGTTCAACGAGGATCCCAGCGTGTACATCAACCGCGTGTTGGAACCCTACGGCTTCGACTACGAACACCTGAAGAAGGTTAAGGCCGTCGACACGCGTGACTTCGATTGGATTCCCTACAAAGACGGCGTGTTCCCCACGGAATCGACGAAGGCCGAGCTGTTCGTGGGCACCTGGAAGGACTCCGGCTACCCGCCCATCCCCGAATGGCGCCGCACGAAGGAAAGCGTGAACAACGCCGACAAATACCCGCTGGCCGCCGCACAGCGCAAGGGATTCCGCACCATCCACACCACGTTCAGCGAATTGGAGACGATGCAGAAGCTCTTCGGAAACTTCCCGACGATTTTCATGAATGACGAAGACGCCGCCGCCCGCGGCATCAAGAGCGGCGACATCGTGACCGCATTCAACGACCGCGGCGAGCACACCGGCCGCGCCCGCGTGACGCAGCAGGTGAAGAAGAGCGTCGTGCTGCTGGAGAACGGCTGGCAGGACAACTTCGGCGGTTCTTCCGCGAGCAACGTCACCAACAACTGCTATCCCGCCGAAGGCGAGCTGCCGCCGCTGGGATTCACGCATGCATGCAACTCCACGCTCGTCGAGGTTAGGAAGGGTGAATAGCCATGGCCATCGGATTCGTCAGCAACATCGAGGGCTGCTTTGGCTGCAAGGCCTGCCAGCAAGCCTGTGAAAACGAGCATCTGCAAAACATCGGCGTGTACAACCGCCGCGTGCGCCGGGTCGATTTGGGCGGCGGCCGGGGCCAAGCCCTGGTATCCATGTCGTGCAACCACTGCGACGACCCACAATGCCTGAAGGTCTGCCCCGTGGGCGCCTACACGAAGATGGAAGACGGCTCTGTCATCCAGAACCACGACCGCTGCATCGGCTGCAAGTCGTGCGTGATGGCCTGCCCCTTCCATGCGCCGTGCTACGACGAGGCCGAGGGCGCGGTATACAAATGCGACACCTGCATCAAGCGTCGCAAGGCCGGCCTCGAGCCCCGCTGCGTCGTCACCTGCCCCGCCGGCAACATCATGTTCGGCGAGCTTGCCGAGATCGGAACCTCGATGAAGGGGCTTGCGTCCATCCACGACACGGTGGCCACACACCCCAACCTGTTCGTCAACTCGGGCAAGCTGGACGACCTGTCGCTGTTCAAGAACATCGACGGCGACCCGAAGACCATCGACCGCGGCGGCATCGACTTCTAGCCCGTCCGCTCATTCGTTAGGAGAATCCCATGATTTCCGAATTCCCGCTTTTCGTCTTCACGCTGCTCGGCGGCATGGGTGCGGGCGCCTATCTGTTCACCGCGTTCCTCCCTCGCCGCGAAAGCGATAAGCCGTGGCTGTTCCCCGCCATCGTGCTCGTGCTGCTCGCCGTCAGCGGCGTGGCACTGCTTGGCCACCTGGGCAAGCCTGCCGGCATGTTCAACGCCTTCACGAACCCGACGTCGGGCATCACACTCGAAGGCTTCACCTCGATGATCTTCGGACTCCTCGTGGTAATCGACCTCGTGCTTGCCTGGCAGAAGAAAGACGTCGCCATCGTTCGCATGCTCGCCGCTGTCGCCGGTTTGCTGTTGATGTGCGCGATGGGTTACACCTACTACACCTTCATCGGCATGCCGCAATGGGGCACGGTCGAATGCTTCCCGCTGTTCGTGCTCGGCGGCATCGCAACCGGCGCCACGCTCGCCGCATTCTTCGTGCAGGACGGGTATCGCGGCGCTAGCCTTGCCGCAGGCGCCATCGTCGCATTGGCCGCGAACGCAGTGGCCATTTTGGCCGAGGGCGCACACTTCGCCGCCGTTGGCATCGACGCCACGCCGTTCATCTGCGGCGCGGTGCTGGTAGTTGTCGCCGTGGGCGTTGCGATTTACGGCCGCAAGTCCGATGCATCCTGGGTGCTACCCTGCGCCATCGCGCTCGCGCTCGTCGGCACCGCCGTGGCACGCTACGCGTTCTACCTCATCTAGCAGATCCTCTCTCTCCAGAAAGGCCCGGCATCTCGATGGATATCGGGCCTTTCTGTTTGCATTCGCACCCATGCCCGCTCCGAACACGCACTCCCAAGGCAGCACTGCCGCCCGGCTCTGGTTTGGCTAAGCTTGGATTATGATACAGACAGAGGGCATTTGAGAGGAGCCGGGATGGCAGCGAAAAAGGCGCGGGAGCTTTTGGTCACCGTCGATGAGGCATCTGAAGAGCCCCTTTACCGCCAGGTGTACCTGCAAGTGCGCGAGGCCATCACACGCAACCGCATAGCCGCCGGCGACAAGCTTCCCTCCATCCGCAAGCTCTCGCAAACGCTCCAGGTGTCGCATACCACCATCGAACAGGCCTATCTTCAGCTTTCCGTCGAAGGATACGTCAGGAACGTCCCCCGCTCTGGATACGTGGTGGAAGCGCTCGACACGAAGTTCCTGCGCATACCCATACCCGACAACGAGCCCGGGGTACGTCGGGCCGAAGCCGACCGCAGCTGTAACGCCTTCTATGCGGAAAACGCCGCAGGAGGCGCAGTGAAATACGATTTCTCGTATGCGAACCTTCAACCCGACTCGTTCCCGCTGAAGACGTGGCGCTCGCTGACAAACGATGTGCTGTACGCCAATACGGCGCCCGATTTAGCTCGATACAGTTACACACACGAACCGAACAACTTGCGCCGCGCGCTCGCGCGCCATCTAAACCAAACGCGTGGCGTGAATTGCATGCCCGAACAGGTGGTGGTGCAGGCGGGCACCGACGGCGCTCTTGCGACGATATTCCAACTGCTCGACCGTAAAAAGCATGTAATCGGCCTTGAAGAACCGGGGTATGCCACGGTGCGCGAAGTCGCCCAGCGCTTGGGATTCAAGCTCGTTCCCATTCCTTCCAACCAGGGCACTGACGCATTCATCGAAGCACTCTACCGCCATAACCCGAAAGTGGTGTTCACCACGCCATCCCATCAATTCCCCACCGGCAACGTGCTTCCCCTTGAAGGACGCACCGAGCTCCTGAAGTGGGCGCAGAAGGCGAATGGCGTCATCATCGAAGACGATAGCTGCAACGAGTACCGCTACAACACGAGCCCCATCCCGTCGCTTCAGTCGCTCGACGTCAACAACCGCGTTATCTACCTGTGCAATGTGAGCAAGGTGCTTTCTCCCGCTTTGCGCATCTCGTACATGGTGCTGCCGCCCAAGTTCTTGGGGCGTTACCTCCGCGTGTTCAATTACGCGCACCCAGCGGTTTCGTGGCTCGATCAAGAGGTGCTCGCGCGCTTCATATCGGAAGGCCATTGGGACGCCCATGTGCGCAAGATGGCGAAGGGGAACCATCGCAGGCACGACCTGCTGCTGCAAAACCTGCACGAGCAATTCGGCGATATGGTGAGCATCTCGGGGGCCGATGCGGGCATGCACCTGTATGTGGGCGTGAAAAACGGCATGACCCAACGCGACCTGGTGCGCACCGCCTATGAACAGGGTGCAAACGTGTACAGCACCGCCCGCTTCTGGTTTGCGAACCCCGCTGAACAGGACAAGCTGATGCTTGGCTTTTCCGCTATCGCCGATGCCGACATCGCGCCGGGCGTGGCGGCGCTGCGCAACGCCTGGCTGCCCGAGGGCTAATCGCCTTCAATATCGCCATAATAGATAGCCGACCATCGGAAAAAACTGGTAGCGAAACCTTGGAATCACGCTTCAGGGAGTCACATTCGGCATGTTTTGTGGGATAGTTAACGCTCACGTACACGTAAGGAGCGCATACCATGCCCATCAAGATACCTAACGACCTGCCCGCGACCACGCAGCTACAAGCCGAGAACATCTTCGTGATGACGGAGCACCGCGCCACGACGCAGCACATTCGCCCGCTGAAGCTCATCATGCTGAACCTCATGCCCACGAAGATCGCCACCGAAACGCAGATCCTGCGCAAGCTCTCGAACACACCGCTGCAAATCGAGGTCAAGTTCATGCGCACGGCGAGCCATGCCTCGAAGAACACGTCGGCCGAGCATCTCGAGGCCTTCTACACCACATTCGAGGAAGTTCGCCACGAGCATTTCGACGGCATGATCGTCACGGGCGCCCCAGTCGAGATGCTTCCGTTCGAGGAAGTCGACTACTGGCCCGAGCTCTGCGAGATCTTCGAGTGGACCAAAACCCACGTGCACTCCTGTTTCAACATCTGCTGGGGTGCTCAGGCCGCGCTGTATTACCACTACGGCATCAACAAGCATCCGCTCGGCCGCAAGCTCACCGGCATCTTCGAGCATCGCGTCGTGAAGCCCACGAGCCCGCTCGTGCGCGGTTTCGACACCACGTTCATGGCGCCGCACTCACGCAACACCGGCGTGTACGTGCAGGACATCGACCGCCATCCCGAAGTCGAGAACGTCGCCATCTCGGACGAAGCGGGCGCGTACCTGGCCAAGAGCCACGACAACCGCAACTTCTTCATCTTCGGGCATTCGGAATACGACTTCGACACGCTCGCGAATGAATACATCCGCGACTTGCAAAAGATGGGCGATGCCGCGCCGTTCCCCGTGCACTATTACCCCGACGACAACCCCAACCGCGAGCCGCGCAAGACCTGGAACGCGCATGGCCAGCTGCTCTACAGCAATTGGCTGAACTACTACGTGTACCAGACCACGCCCTTCGACTTCAGCCAGGTAGGCGTGCTGCATGCCGACCTTGCCGAAGTCACCACCAATGTCGGCTCTTTCATCGTCACCGCCAAGGGCACCGACCAGGTGGGCGTCGTGGCTGCACTGGCCACGAGCTTGGCCAACCTGGGCGTGGCCATCGACAACATCGAACAGCAGATAGATGGCGACAAGTTCCGCATCGAGATAGAAGCCCATGTGGCCACCGACGATTCCACGATGGAAGACATCCAGGAAGCCATGAAGCGCCTGAGCGAATCGATGGGCATCGAAGCCGACGCGTTCTACCCCGAAACCGGCGAATAAGCTTCTCGCCGCAATCCAGTGTGCGCCAGGCCCCGGAACACGTTCCGGGGCCTTTTTCATCTCGATGCCTTATGAACCAACCGGCTAGCACCCCAAGTTGCGGGGCGGACGGGGCGCGAGGAGTCGTCTGAGCACAATCTCCGCGATTTCGCGAAGCGGAATCGCGCGTCGAAAAACGCGAAGCCAGCGCAGCGCACGACGAGGGAATGCCC
>SUUF01000017.1:0-19334 GCA_015062635.1 Coriobacteriaceae bacterium
GCCATGCCGATGCCGCCACCGCGGCGGCACGCCGCATCATAGGCTTTCAGCAATGCAGGGTCGATTTCCGACACGTGCGCCTGCCGGCGCGCGGCAGCCTCATCGGCGGCAAGCTTCAACTGCCCCGCATCGCGTTGGAAGGAATCGCGAATCTTGAGCGCCTGGTCGTCGAGCGCGACGATGGCGCTTTCCACCTGCCGCTTGACGCCCTCGATTTGCTCGAGCTTCCCCGCAGCCTCAAGCTGCTCGGTCTCGAGCGTGCCCAATCGCTTGGCGATGCCGTCGAGGTCGCGGGTGAGCGATTGCACGGCCCGGAAATCCCCGCGGGCGGCATCGATCTTCGCCTGGGTCTCGTCACGCTTGCGCGAGAGGATGGCCGACTCGTCTTCCACCTGCACGACCTTGCGCCGCGCGGCATCGTGCATCTTCGCCACCTGCTCGAGCTTCTCGAGCACGCCCTGCTTCTTCTGCGCGAGGGCTTGCAATTGCGCGCGCTGCGGCAGCCCGTCGAGCTTCTTCTTCGCATTCAACGCCGCCATGTCGGCCTCTTGCAGCTCCAGAAGGTTTTGAAGGTCACGCTCGCTCGCTTGCATTGCCGCTCCTCATCTGCGCGCACTCGAGAACCGTGCGCGCCACGCCCGTCGTCAGTGCCAATTCGCGGGAAGGTCCATCAGGCGAATCGCCGCCCCATCGACTCCGCATTTCTGCAACGATTCTACCAGAACCGGGCAATGCACCTGCTCGCTCACGTCGTGGCCAAGCTCTATGATGCACAGCCCGAGTTCGGCAGCATCAAGCGCCATGTGGTACTTCACCTCGCCGCACACCAACAGGTCGACGTCTTTCGCCAGGCACGCCAGGGGGCTCTCGCCCGCCGCGCCCGTCCACAGGCACACCCGCGAGGGCACCGCATGCGCATCGCCCCAGATGCGCGGCGCATGGCCGAATGATGCCGCACATGCTTCCGCGATTTCCCCGACCGACGTTCCCGTCGACGTGCACAGCCGCCCGTATCCGCATCCGGGATGGCCCGCCACTTCCTCGAGCACCTCGCCGGTGAGCCCGAGGCCCAGCGGTGCGGCAAGCACGCCGGCCGCCAAGGGGCTCGCATCGAGCGCGGTGTGAAACGACATGACGCTGACACCCGATTTCACTGCTTCCCAAATGCGGGCGCCGACCGCCTCGGTCGCATATGCCGCCGGCTTCACCTGCGTCGGCGGGTCCAAGAACAGCGGATGGTGGGTCACGAGCACGTTCGCGCCGACTCTGCGCGCGAATGCGATCGCATCGCACGTCGGGTCGAGCGCGACGGCGACCCCGCGCACCTCATCGCCGGGGTTGCCGACGAGCATGCCGGTCCGATCCCATGGTTCGGCGACGGAAGCGGGAATGATCTCGAGCATCCTTCGTTCCAGTTCGACAACGTTCATCGCCTGCCTCCTCTCGCACCGCGCATCGCGGCGGCTCACTCGACAACGCGTCGGAACGCCTCGACGAAACGCACGACGTCGTCATGGGTCGTATAGCGCCCCATCGAGACACGCAACGAGCAGAGCGCCTCGTCCCGAGCGATGCCCATGGCGGAAAGCACGTGGCTCGGCTCGAGCGACCCCGTCGAGCAGGCAGACCCGCCCGATACCGCGAATCCGGCAAGGTCGAGCTGCAATATGAGCGTTTCGCTCTCGATGCCGGGAACGAGCACGTTGACGATATTCGGAAGGTACGACGCTTCGCGCGCATCACGCGCATCGACCGCGCTCGGTTTCGCCCGACCGCCATCGCAGAGGCGCGCATACAGTTCGTCGCGCAGCGCCTGCAAGCGTCCACGCTCGGCCGCGACCATCGCGCAGGAGGCTTCGCATGCCGCGGCGAACCCGACGATGCCCGCCACGTTCTGCGTCCCGCTGCGCCGGCCCTGCTCCTGGCCGCCGCCCATGAGCAGCGGCTCGCAGGCCACACCCGTTTTCAGGTACAGGGCACCCACGCCCTTCGGGCCGCACACCTTGTGCGACGAGAAACTCGCCGCATCGACGCCCGATGCCCGCAGGTCGACCGGCACCTTCCCCACCGCCTGCGTCGCATCGGTGTGGAACAGCGCGCCGCCGGCATGCGCCGCGTCGGCAAGCGCCGGAATGTCCTGCAACGACCCCACCTCGTTGTTCGCCCACATCAGCGAGACAAGCGCGGTTTCAGGCCGCAACGCCTCGCGCAGCGCCGCCACCGGCACATGGCCGCCCCTATCGGGCTTGAGCACCGTGACCTCGCACCCCCGGTCGCGCAACAGGGGCAGCAACGAGAGCACCGCATCGTGTTCGATCGCGCTCGTGATGAAATGGGGCGCATAGCCCTTGTTCCCCCGCTGCCGTTCCCTGCGCACGCGCGCCTCGACGAGGCCGAGGATGGCGGTGTTGTTCGACTCCGTCGCCCCCGAGGTGAAAACCACTTCCGACGGCCTGCCGGCGCCGACCGCACGCGCAATGCGCACGCGGGCGTCCTCCATGGCGCTGAACGCGTTGCGCCCCGGCGTGTGCAGGCTGTTCGCATTCGCGCCAAACTCGATGTTGCCCACACCGGGCACCAGGAACGGCGCCATCGCATCGCATGCCTCTTGGCACAGCGGCGTCGTGGCCGCCCAATCGAGATACACGTAGCTCTCGGGCAGGCGCATGCTCAGCGCCTCCCCGCGCCCTCGGCGCCGGCGGCAGAGCCGAGCTCGCGCACTTCCGCCATCGCGGCAGCCGGGTCGGCTGCGGTGAAGCAGGCGCTGCCCATGACGAAGATATCGGCGCCCGCGCGGGCGACGCGCTCGACGGTGCTCGCCTTGATGCCGCCATCCACCTGGATGTCGACATCGCATCCGAGCTCATCGCACAACGCGACGACCTCGGCGACGCGATTCTCGGTGCCCTCGATGTACGACTGGCCGGAGAACCCGGGATACACGCTCATCATCAGCACCATGTCGAGGTCGGCGATGAACGGGCGCAGCACCTCGACCGGCGTGTCGGGCTTCAGCGACACGCATGCGCGGATGCCCGCCGCATGGATGAGGCCGATTGCCTCGTGGATGCCCGTGGCGGGATCGTCGAATGCCTCGTAATGCACCGTGATGCCCCACGCCCCGGCCGCGATGAACCACGGAAGCTCCTCGAGCGGATTCGAGATCATCAGATGCACGTCGACCGGAAGCTTCGCGATCTTGTTGAGGTCCTTCAGGAAAGGCACGCCCATCGTGAGGTTCGGAACGAAATGGCCGTCCATCACGTCGACGTGGATGATATCGGCCCCGCATCGCTCGATCATCGCGATATCCTCACCCATCTTCATGAAATTCGCCGACAGAATCGAGGGTGCGATCTTGATTTTCCCGTACATACCAATCCTTTCCTCGGGCTCGCGTCACGATGATACCCCGAAAGCATTGCGGCAACGGGCAGGCGCCGTCACTCTCTGCGAAACATCCGCGGACGGCTTCATTCCCCGCCGCAACGCGGCCACCAGCCCACCGAACGCTAGAGCGAATGGGAACGCTCGAGCTCGAGCAGGAAACGCTTCATCTTCTCGCCGAACGCATAACCGCCCATGCCCCCCGATGCCGGAACCACCCGATGGCAGGGAATGATGATGGGAATCGGGTTCGCGTTGTTCGCGCTGCCCACGGCACGGGCTGCGGTGGGCCGCCCAATCGATTCTGCCACCTGGGCATACGTGCGCGTCTGTCCATATGGTATGAACTCGAGCGCATGCCAGACCTCACGTTGGAACGGCGTGCCCGCCGGATTCAGCGGAACGTCGAACATCCGGCGCTGGCCGGCGAAATACTCTTGCAGCTGGGTGGCGGCCGCATTCGTTATGGCGTTAGGCGCCCGGTCGCCGGCGAGCATGCGGTCGCCCGGTACGAGCATCGTGAGCGCGCGGCCATCGGAGGCAAGCGTGACCTTGCCGAACGGCGTGTTGTATGCGAAATGGTTCATGGCCGCCATCTCCTCCCGAAACGCATGGGAAGCGATTCGCGCTTCTGCTTACTTCTTCTTATCGCCAATCTTCGGCTCGGTGCCCGCACGCAGGCGCTGCATGTTCGCCCGATGCGCGTAGAACACGATGAACGCCGATGCCGTGATGAAGCACCAGGCGAACGGGTCGCCCCAGTAGTACCACAGGGCGAGGAACGGGCAAGCGACGGCCGCCGCAATCGACCCGACCGACACGTAGCGCGTGGCGAGCACGAGCACGATGAAGATGCCGAGCTCGATCCATGCACCGACGAAGCCGAACACGAAGAACAGGCAGCCAACCGCAACCGCGATTCCCTTGCCGCCGTGGAATCCGAGCCATGGGGAGTAGATATGCCCCGAGATGCAGCCGAAGAACGAGAGCGCCAGGAACTCGCGCACCGTGACCCACGAGAGGGCGTCGGGAACGTCACCCGAAAGGCACAACCCGGCGAAAACCGTGGCAAGCCACCCGCTGAGCAGGCCTTTCCCGAAATCGAGCACGAAAACGGCGATGCCGCCCTTCTTGCCGATGACGCGCATCGCGTTCGTGGTGCCGATGTTGCCGGAACCCGCCGTGCGGATATCGGTGTGGAAGAACACCTTCCCGATGACGACGCCCCAGGGAATGCTCCCGAGCACGAACGAGATGACGAATATGCCGATGAGCCCGAGAACCATGGTCATTCGCTCTTCTTCTTGAATCGCAGCTCGATGGGGGTTCCCGTGAAATCGAACGATTTGCGCAAGCGGTTCGTCAGGTAGCGCTCGTAGTTATCGTCGATGAGGTCGGTGTGGTTCGCGAAGAACGTGAAGACCGGCGGACACGTCCCCGTCTGCGTGACATATTTCAGCTTCACGACGCGCTTGCCCTTGCTCGGCGTGAAGCCGAAATCGCGGATCTCGGTGAGCCAGATGTTGAGCTTGCTCGTCGAGACCGTCTTGCTGTAGTTGGCATACGCCTCGTCGATGGCCGTCCAGATGCGATGCGTGTTCTTGCCCGTCGCGGCGATGATCGCGATGACCGGCGCATAGCTCACGAACATCATGCGGTCCTCGATGCGCTCGCGAATCTCGGCCTTGCGGTCGGGCCCATCCACGAGGTCCCACTTGTTCAGCAAGATGATCATCGCGCAACCGCGCTCGCGCGCATAACCGGCCACGCGTTGGTCCTGGTCGGTCATGCCGATGGACCCGTCGATGACGAGCAGGCACACGTCGGCGCGGTCGATGGCGCGCATCGCGCGGACGAAGCTGTAGTATTCCACGTCCTGGTCGATCTTGCTCTTGGCGCGCAAGCCCGCGGTGTCGACGATGCGATAGCGCTTCCCCTCGTGCTCGACCATCGTGTCGATGGCATCGCGCGTCGTTCCCGCGACATCGCTCACGATCGAGCGCTCCTTCTTGGTGAGCAGGTTGGTGAGGGTCGACTTGCCGGCGTTCGGACGCCCGATGATGGCGACGTTGATGACGTCGTCTTCCGGTTCGGGCTCGTCCGTTGCCTCGGGAAGCAGGCGCACGACCTCGTCAAGCACATCGCCCGTGCCGGTGCCATGCGTCGCGGAGACCGCCCACGGGTCTCCGAGCCCGAGCCGGTAGAATTCCCACAGCTGGTCTTCGCGGCCGGGAGTGTCGACCTTGTTCACCAGCAGCAACACCGGCTTCTTCGACTTCCGCAGAATCTTGGCGACGGCTTCGTCATCGGCGTTGATGCCCGTCTGGCCATCGACCAGGAACAGGATGACATCGGCCTCGTCGGCGCCGGCGAATGCCTGGTCGCGGATGCTCTTCTGGAACCGGTCGTCCTCCCCCATCTCGATGCCGCCGGTATCGATGAGCGTGAAGTCGACGCCATTCCAATCGGCGGTATGGTACGAGCGGTCGCGCGTGACACCGCGCATCTCGTGGACGATCGCGTCCTTCTTTTGCGTAATGCGGTTGACCAACGTCGACTTGCCCACGTTCGGGCGGCCGACGACTGCGACTACGGGCAGGGGCATATCAGAGCCTTTCCAGGTATTCTTGCACGGGAACGATCTGCGCTTCGGGCGTCGAGGCGCCGGCCGTGATGCCGACCGTGGCGCACCCGGCGAAGCACGATGCATCGAGTTCCCCTATCGTTTCGATATGATACGTCTTCGGGCACATCGCCTTGCAGATTTCATAAAGTCTCGTGGTATTCGACGAATTGTGACCGCCGATGACCACCATCGCATCGACATGCGCGGCCAAATCGCGCGCGGCCGATTGCCGTTTCGCCGTCGCCGAGCAGATCGTGTCCTTCACAGTCGGCTCGATGCCCCGTGCTTCGAGCGCCGCGAGCACCTGCTCGAACACCACTCGGTTCTGCGTGGTCTGCACGACGACGCCCACGCGTCGGGGAATGTCATCGGGGATGGCCTCAGGAGAATCGACAACCCGCACCGAGCCGCCCGCCTCTTCCGCATACTCGCGGATGGCATCCACCTCGGGATGCTCGGGGTCGCCCACGACGATGACGGTCCCGATTTCCTCGGCCAGCTTGACGGCGGCCTTCTGCGCGCGCAGCACATGCGGGCACGTGGCGTCGACGATGCCCACGCCCGTGCTTGCAAGCGCGCGGCGGTCGGCCGGACCGACGCCATGGCTGCGGATGATGACGGTATCGCCCGCCGCATCGCCCGGATCGTCGATCACGCGGATGCCCTTGTCGGCGAGCTCGCCGACTACCTGCGGGTTGTGGATGAGCGGGCCGAGCGATTCGACCGTGCCGGCATCGCCGGCCGCCGTGAACGCCATGTCGAGCGCCCGCTGCACGCCATAGCATGCGCCGGCCGCCGCCGCGCGAATCACTTCCATCATCTACCCCACTCTCAATCGCTCGTATTCACCTGGCGCAAACGCACGATGCGCGCGTCATGATGGCGCGACCGCGTGTGCACCTATTCCACGGGGGCGGGCAAACCCGGTTTCCACGCGCCGAACAGGCTGGAATAGTCATCGTCCGCGGGGAACAGCGCACGCATGTCGACCGCCTGCGCATCGCACCCTTGGCGCAATGCGAAGCATTCGCGCATCGCATACCAGCTGAACGCCTCCATGCGCTTCGGCTTGGGCACCCACTCGAAATCCTTCAGGTACAGCGGAGCGCCGTATTCGACGGTAACCTTCGGGAACCGCAGCCGTTCGCCCTTGCGCTTGACCTTCTCGGCGTTATGCACCGTCGACGGCACGACCGGCACCTTGCCCATGCGCGCGATGAGCGCCGCTCCCGCGTGCATGCGAAGCTCGACGTGGCCCTTGCCGCGGCGGGTCCCCTCGGGGAACATCGCGACCATCTCGCCATCCTTCAGATAGCGCACCGCGCGCTTCACCGCCGAGAGGTCGGCGCTGTCGCGCGCAACCGGAAAGGCGCCATGCATGCCCAGGAACCACGCCGGGAAGCCGTGCATGATATCGTCTTTCGCCATGAAGCGCGGCCACTGCTTCGGGCGCAGCACCTCGTACTGGAACACCGGGTCGGAATACGACACGTGATCGCAGATGACGAGCACGCCCGACGTATCCTTGAACTGGCGGACGTTGTGCAAGCCCTTCGCGTTCACGCGGAAGCAGGCCTTCGTGACCACCCAAAGCGCCGCCCACACGACGTTGCCCATGAGATGCGGGTTATGCTCCTTGCCCTCGACGGGAATCTGCGAGCGCTCGTACGTGCGCTCGGCGAGTTTCATCCAATCCATTGCCGCTACCGTTGAACGAGGCTGCAGATGCGCTCGACGACCTCGTCGATCGAAAGGTCGGACGTGTCGAGGATCACGGCATCGTCAGCCGGCCTCAACGGGCTCGTGTCGCGGCTGCTGTCGAGTTCGTCGCGGCGCATGATGTCGGCGAGCACCTGCTCGTAATCGACGTTGCCCACGCCGTGCTTCTCGTTCTGGCGTACGCGGCGGCGCGCACGCTCCTCGGCGCTCGCCGTCATGAACACCTTCACCGCAGCGTTCGGGAACACGGTCGTGCCGATATCCCGGCCCTCCACGACGTAATCGCCGGCATTCCCGATGCGCCGTTGCTGCTCGACGAGCGCCTCGCGCACCGGCACGTGGCTCGAGACGATGCTGACCGACCGGTCGATTTCGCCGGTGCGAATCTGGCTCGTCACGTCGATGCCGTCGATGAGCACCTTCTTCGGCGAGGGATCGCCGGGTTCCACCTCGAACGAGATGTCCTTCTGCCGCGCGACGGCGCCGAGCGCGTCGGCATCGTCAAGGGCGATGCCGTGCTCGAGCGCCCACCAGGCGATGCTGCGGTACATCGCGCCCGTATCGAGGCACGACATGCCGAGTTTGCGCGCGATGGATTTCGCGATAGTCGACTTACCGGCCCCGCTGGGACCGTCAAGTGCAATGATCATTCCTTTACCAACTCCTCGAACTGGGCGCGGAAGGTCGGGAAACTCACCTTCACCGCATCGAAATCGCGGATGCCGACCGGCACCGACCCGCAGAGGCCCAGGATACTCCATGTCATCGCAAGGCGATGGTCTTTACGGGAATCGAAGACGAGCCCCGGCTCGAGCCGCAGCCCCGGCTGCCCCTGGATGAAGAGGTCGTCGCCCTCGTCCCACGCGTCGACGCCGATTTGGCCGAGCACGTCGACGACGGCCGCGAGGCGGTTCGATTCCTTCACCTTCAGCTCGCCGACACCGCGGAACACGGTGATGCCGCGCGCGTGCGCGGCGACCATCGCGAGCACGGGAATCTCGTCGATTTCGGATGCAATATGCTGCGCCGGGATCTCGCATCCGGCGAGGTTCGGCGAGTAGGCGGCCGAGATGATGCCGTACGCTTCCTTGCCGGCGTATCCCGTGATGCGCGTGTCGATGTTCGCGCCCATGCGCTCGAGCGTGCGAACGAACCCGGTGCGCGCGGGATTCAGGCTCACGTTCTCGATCTGGATGTTGCTGCCACGCTTCAGCACGGCCGCGCAGACGAGGAACGACGCCGACGACGGGTCGCCGGGTACGCTCACCTCGCACGCCTTCAGCTGGCACGGGCCGTTCACCGATGCCGTGCGGTAGCCGGCGGTGGTGTCGGCGCCGTATTCCGGCAGCATGAGCTCGGTATGGTTGCGCGACGGCGACGGCTCGGTGACCGTCGTCGTGCCCTTCGCATACAGCCCCGCGAGGATGACGGCGGTCTTCAGCTGGGCCGACGACATCGGCGCGTCATAGTCGATGGGATGCAGATTGCGATCGCCCACGACGGTGAGCGGAAGCGTCTCGCGTCCAGCGGGCTCGAAGTTCACGCCCATCTTCATGAGCGGCGCGGTGATGCGGCGCATCGGGCGCGTGACGAGGCTCTCGTCGCCGGTTATCGTCACGCGGATATCCCACGGCGCGACGACGCCCATCAGCAGGCGCGCCGTGGTGCCGGAATTGCCGCAATCGATGGGCCCGTCCGGCTGGGACGGCCCCTTCGCACCCCATCCGGTTATGCCTCCCTCGAGGCTCCCGTCGATTGCCTTCGTAAGATTCACCTCGGCCCCAAGCTGGCGCACGGCCTGGATGGACGAGCGCACGTCGTTGGAGTCGAGGACTCCCGAGACACGGGTGGTGCCTTCCGCCATCGCGCTGAACAGGATGGCGCGGTGTGAGATTGATTTGTCGCCCGGAACCCGGCACGAACCGTCGAGCGGGCCCCGCAATGGCTCGATGATGGTGATGTCATTCTCGGACATGGGCGTACTCCTTCGCGGTCAAAGGGCCTACGCTTACAGAATACCCCGAATTGCGCAACTCGTGTGCGAAAGCTTCCATATCGCCTTCGTCGGTGAGCACGAGCGAGAGCACCGCCGTATGCGCCGTGAGGTGGTCGATCTCGATGGACTGCACGTTGCAGCCATGCGTGCTCGCGAGCGTCGTGATCTCGGCGATGGCGCCCTGACGGTTCTCCATCGGGATGCGTGCCTCGAACAGGCGCTCGGTCTCGGGAAGCCACCGCGTGGGTATGGCGCGGCGCGCCTCGGCGCTCTGCTCGAGCAGCTCCTCGAGCAGCAGCCGGTTCTTCTGCGCGATGGCCAGGCGATACGATTCGATGATGCCGCGCAGTTCGCGCAACGTGCCCGAGACCTCCTCGGCATTGTCGAGCAGGATGCCGCTCCACAGGCGCGACGACCCCGCAGCGATGCGCGTCGAGTCCTTGAAGCCTCCGGCGGCGAGCCTGAACAGCGCCCCCTGGTCGTCAACATGGGTGTTCGCCAGCTGGACGAGCGAGGATGCCACGATATGCGGCACGTGGCTCACCACCGCCACGGCAGCGTCATGCTGCTCGCGCGGGAGCGAGATGACCCGCGCCCCGAGCGACGTGAGCAGGTCGTGCAGGGCCGTGTAGGAATCGGCGGGCGTGCGTTCGTCGGGGCACAGTATCCAATGCGCGCCCTGGAACATCTCGGGGCGCGCACCCGCGATGCCGTTCACCTCGGAGCCGGCCATCGGATGCCCGGGAAGGAAGATCGCCGGGTTGTCGAGCGTCGCCTCGGCAAAGCCGCAGATGCGGCCCTTCGTCGAAGCCGTGTCGGATATGATTCCGCGATAGCCCCACTGCGCGAGCTGCTTGAAATACCCAAGCGCATGCTCGACCGGCACGGCCAGCAGCACGAGGTCGCACCCTTCGTCGATGAACGAGCGGAACGCCTCGTCATCGGGTGTGGCGGTATGCGTGACCCAGCCGTTCTCGCGGCCGATGCGCAGGGTCTCGGCCGACACGTCGACGCCGAGCACCCGGCCCTCGGGGTTGAGCCGCCGGTATGCCGCGGCGAACGAGGCCCCGATCATGCCGAGGCCGATTATCGCGATGTCGTTGATTCCTTCGTTCATGCCACCTTCTTACCGCGTTGCCGCGAATGCCCTACAGCGGGTCGACGAGGTCGAGGAAACGCTCGAGCGACCACACGAGCCACTTCTGGTCGGCCTTCATGCCATCGGTGCAATGCGGCCAGAATTCGGGACGCGTCGGACCTTCCCAATCGCCGAGCCATTGGTCCATCGGACGCGGCATCGGCGTTTTCGGCGGCACCTCGAAGCCCGGATACAGCTTGTGGAACACCTCGCGCACGAGATATTTGTTCTCTCCGCGGCGCACGCGCTCGAGGTCGAGCGGGTCGGCCATGATGGTGTGCGCATAGGGCGCCTCGAAGGGCATGCCGGCAAGCCCGCACGCATTCAAGTACGAATTGAGCGATGCCCCCGATTCGAACAACGAGAGGAACGGCAGCACGTCGATGTAGCCGTCTTTCTCGAATTCGCGGTACGGCGAAAGGTCGTCGACGTATTCGCGCAACACCTTGTAGGGCTGCACGAACGACCATCGCTCGACGAAATCGCCGAAGGTCCAGTCGCGCGCGAGCAGCTGGCTGTGCCCGCCATAGATGCAGTCGGCGGTCTCGCCGAAGACGAACACCTCGCAGCCGTCGGCCCGCGCCTGTTGGGCGGCCTTGCAGATCTGCACTTCGATCGAATGGATGGGGGCGCCCTTCCGCAGCATCAGCGGATCTGCGAGCGTGGTCATGTCCTCCCAGGTAATCGGCACGATCTTATGCTCGATGGGCTTTCCCGTGTATGCGAGGTACTGCGCGGCACGCGGGCTCTCGTCGGTCGTCTGCACGCCGGGCACGACGCATTTGAACGTATAGGCAATGGCGTCATCGGGCATCAGCTGCAACAAGATGGCCGAATCGATGCCGCCGGAAAGCGCGATGCCGCACTTCTTTCCCGCCGTCGCCTTCGCCACCCGCTCGCGCAGCGCCGCGAGCAGCTCGTCCGAGGTGTGGATGGGCAGGCGGGGCGATGGGAACTCGACCCATTCGAGCGGAGCGTCTTCCGCGAAACGGCGGGTCCGGTCGACCACGATGCGATACATCAGAAACGAGCTAGCGCAATAGGTCTTGTCGACGATGCTCGATGTGATTTTAGCCACGCGCCTTCACCTCCACGTGCATGCGGCCGCCCGCACGGCTCACGACGGTGCCGTACGGCTCGCTCATTTGCGCCAGGCGGTCGCAGATGAGCTGCGCGTCGTCTTCGCCAGCCAGCACGGGCAGGCCCTTGAAGGCGCGCTCGCGCCCGAACCCGAGCTCGATGGGAACGAGTTCCAGCGATACGAGCTCGCCCGCATCGTCGAAGGTCATCGAGGGAAGCACCGAAAGGTAGTTATCGCGGTCGGTCTCGAGGCCGATCGTCCCGCCCTTTGTCTTGATGGCCTGCGCCTCGGGCACGCTGAGCGACGGGTCGAAATTATATTTGTCCCAATAATCGGCCGGCAGCTTCGGGATCATCCCGCTTTGGAAGATGAAGTTCCCGAGCGAATAGAACACGGGCTTCCCGCGATAGATCTCGATGGGTTTCAGCTGGTGCGTGCCACCGCCGATGACGGCATGCGCACCGGCGTCGATGCAGGCATGCGCGAATTCCTCGAGGAACAGATCGGGCTCGCGGTAGCTGGTGCGACGGATCTGATGCGAATGGATGGACACCAGCACGAGGTCGGCCTCTTGCGCGGCGCGGCGCACCTCGTCCACGATGCGGTCGAGGTCGCGCTTGTCGCAGCTCGTCACCTTCCCCTCGGTGCCATCGGGCGATTCCACGAAGAAATGGCCGCCGAAATTGAGCGAACCGGCGACCTCGGGAGGCAGCGACCCGATCTTGCGGGCGTTGTCGCGCTCTCCGTTGATGGCCGTTCCTTGCGCGATTTCGCGCAAGGCCTCCAAATGCTCGGAAGTTACCAGGTACTTCGTCTTCACGCGCAACGGGTTGATGCCAGCACGCGCCGGAATGGTTTCCCGCGCATTGCCCGCACGGGCCGCATCGATGAACGTCGACGTCGCCGAGACCATCGCGACGCGTGCGCCCTCGGCGGTCGTGAACGATGCGGGCGCCCCCGCCGCATCGAGGCTCTCGCCTATGCCGGCGAACGGCACGCCCGCCTCGCGCAGGGCTCGCATCGTCGAGGCGATGCCATCGTAGGAATAATCCATCGCGTGGTTGTTCGCGCAGCTGAACAGGTTGAACCCATAGCGTCGAAGGTCAGGCAGCACCTCGGGCCGAGCGTTTATCCACTGCCCGCCGCAATACGTCGACGCGCAGCAATCCCATTCCGAGAGCACTTCCTCGAGGTTGGTCAGGCGCACATCGCAGTCGGCTATTTGCGCGGCGATGTCCTGCCAGGGATACCCCTCGGGAAAGGTTTTCAGCAGCATAGAGTCGCCGGTGGCGCTCACTTTCACGGTCATAGCAGCCCCCTACTGGCGCACGTGCTTCAGCGCCTTGCTGATCTGCGTGGACGACACGCCCTTCGTGTAGGGGAAATAGACGATCTTGATGCCGGCCTCCGTGAACTGGGACTCGTACTTCTCCCATTTCTCGGTGCCATACCAATCGTCGCCGACGAACAGCATCGAGGCGCCGAGCTTCTTGCATGCCGAGAGCTTGTCCATGTCGTATTGGGGAACCGCCGCATCGACGTATTTGATGCTGCGCACGATCTCGAGCCGGTCCTCGAACGGGATCATCGCCCGCTTGCCCTTGTACAGCACGAGGTCGTCGACCGTCACGCCGACGATGAGCTTGTCGCAAAGCCCCTTCGCGTTCTTCAGCAGGTTCAAATGCCCGATATGGAACAGGTCGTACACGCCTGTCGTGTATCCGATTACCACGTATCCACCTCCGTCGCATCGCGTAAACAATGAAAAGCATTATGCCACAGCCGCTTCGTGCGCGATGGCAACACAGTGCGGCTCGGGTTTATAGTAGACTTATTCGACAGAATTAACCCATTCGCATCAAATTGAAAGGGGCTGCCATGGACATGGCGACGGAACAGGCAATGCGCGAGGTGCTCGATGCACCGTCCCTCTACCCCGAGGCTCCGCGCAAAGACCGCGCGCAGCGCGAGGCGGAGATGCGCGAGTGGTTCGAAAAGTACGATGAGGTGAACAAGTGCTACAACCTCTATGGCATGGACCGCGCCGATGCGGCCCCGTGCGATAGCTGGCTCGACCTGAAGACCTTCGGCAAGCACCGCTATGCCGTCAACTCCTCGTATGCGCCGGCAGGTTCGGCATTCAAGTTCAACCACACGCTCATCACGCGCAACAAGCTCGTGTTCGAGATGTTCCTGTCGTACTGGTACGGCGACGATTCGGGCGTGTACATGCCCTCGGTCGCCGTGTTCCTCGACCGCGACTTCTACCAGCGCGGCAGGGGTTCCCAGCGCATGGAACCCGCCGTGTTCGCGGATTTCGTGAAACGCTACGACACCGGCCAGCGCCTCGTGTTCAAGGAGGTCTTCGGCCAGAAGGGCAAGCAGGTGTGCATCGCGCAGATCGACGGCGGCAACCTCGTGGTCGACGGCGAGACGCTCACGCCCGATGCCTTCGCCGCCCAACTCGCCGGCGACGGCCTCACCTGGATCGTGCAGGATTACATCTTCCAGCACGAGGTCATGTCCAATTTCAACCCCACCTCGGTGAACACGCTGCGCATCGTGACGTACCACACCGGCGAGCGATGCTTCGTCGAGGATGCGGCCGTGCGCATGGGATATCCCGGCGAGCTCGTCGACAACGCGTTCTCAGACGGCTTCTACACGAACATCGACAGCACGGGCAAGCTGGACGAGTCGCTGTTCAACTTCTCGATGAAGACCCGGCGCATCCACGAGTGGCAGGACGTTCGCATTCCCGCGGCGGCCGAGGCATTCCAATTCTGCGTCGATTTGCACTCCCGCACGCCCGAGCTGTTCTCGGTCGGCTGGGACATCGCCATCACGAAGGAGGGCAAGCCGCTCGTCATCGAGGCAAATGATTCATGGGCGGTCTTCGTCACGCAAACCGCCATCGGGCATGCCGCGCGTCCGGCCTGGGAGCGCTACCTTGCCGAACGGCAGGCGTTCGACGCCGCCATCGTGCGTTCATAGCGCGCCCGCGACCGACTCTCGCAACCCCAACTAAAAAGGAGGCCCGCACGAAGCGGGCCTCCTTCATATCGTGACGCGGAAATTACCTAGTTGTAGTAGGTGATCATCCTCGTGCCCCTCTTGATGTGCTTATACACCCAGATGGCATTCTTGGTCTCGACGCGCACGCACCCATGCGAGATCGAACGACCCATGCGCTTGTCGCGATAAACCGTGGTCGAGCCACGCTGGTACAACGGCGTGTGGATGTACTTGCCGTCAGCGATGTAGGTCATGTAGTAGAAGCTGCTCAGGAAGAGCTCGTCTTCAGGATTGTACTGCGGGTTCTTGTAACGGCGGGCACCGCTCGAGAGGATGTTCACGGCAGGCGTCGGGGTATCCTTCGCGCCGTTCGAGCACCGCCACTCGTACTTGAGCTTCCAGGCGTCGTTCTTGTTCGCGCGTTCGAACACGTAGAACCAGTGCTGCGAGAGGTTGACGGCCACCGCGTAATTCGTGTTGCTCGTGGTCGCGACGACCTTCTTGTATGCCTGCAGCGCCAAGCCGGAATACGCGACGGTCTCCTCGATGTTCCAACGCTGCTTCTTGAGGTTGACGTTCTTGCCGACGGCCGTCGCGGCGCTGTTCTTGCCGTTCGACTGCAGCGCCAGGCCCGACTTCACGTTCACGAAGGCGAATCCGCCCTTCGGGGACACTTCGATCGCCCACTTCTGACGGGCCTTGTTCTTCCACTTGCCCTGCTTGACGGCGCTTCCGCTACCCGTGACGGCCATGTTGGAATACGCGTTGACGATCTTGTACTGCTCGTTGCCGGCGGCATCCTGGCCGACATACGTGATGAAGTACTTCAGCTTCTGGTCTTCGGCCTTATCGTACACATATGCCTTGACGCCGCTCTTCGTCGGGTTGGGCTTGTAGGTGCCCAGCACCGCGTCGGTGTCGCCGTCGAGGTAGACGTAATAGGAGCCATCGTCGATGGTGTGGCGGCGCAGGAACGCGAGCGTCTCGCTACCGGAATCGTACGCCGAGTTTGCAACGACCGGCGCGTTGTTCGCCGTGCTGCCACCCGAAATGCTCAGGTAGTTGCCGGTCTTCGTGTTCTTCAGCACGAAACCGGTGTCCATGAAGACGATGTTCCAGCGCTGCGCCTTATCGGTGTCGTTCGTGCCCTGCACGATCTTCCCCTCGTTATCGCCCACATAGCGCGCAGAGTACTGCGAGCGCAGCGTGTAGGTGCCATCGCCCTGGCGCTGCACGAGGAACTTCTGGGTCAGGAGCTTGTTGTAGGCGAGGGTCTTCAGCTGCGCCATGGACTCAACCGAATTGTTCGGGATGTTCAGCGCCTGGTTCGTGTTCTTGCGCATCGCGATCTCGTACACGCCATTGTCGACAGGAGCGGTGTCCTTCGCGGCGAACCGGCGCGCCTTCTTTGACGTGCCGTATGTCGTGACCAGCGGAGCGTTCTCCTTAGCCTTGGCGCCCGACACGGCGAGCGTGAGGCCGTTGAAGCGATTGACGAGGCGGATGACGCCCGCGGAATCCTGGCGGATCCACCACTGCTGGAGCTTGGAGTTCTTACGGTCGGCCTGGACGACCTCGGCGCCACTGTAGCGGCTCTTGCCCTTCAGCGACAGGGCCTTGTTGCTGGCAAGGTTCACGACCTGGAAGCTGCCATCGCCGGCTGCCTTCAGCGTCCACTTGTCAGCGGTCGGGGACGTCGAGATGACGGCTGCCGCCTTCGCGGCCGTGGAACCGCCTTCGGGCGAGATGTCGAAGGACTGGTCGCGGTTGAACGAGATCGTGTAGAACTTGTCAGCGGCAATCGAAGCCGGGGTATCACCCGCGGGCTTCATGAGCGACTTCGTGACGGGAATGAGGTAGAAGGGCTGCTTGTTGGCCGCCGTCGACTGCACCGTCACGTAGTATCCCGCCTTGAGTTTCCCGCTCCAGGTGCCCAAGCCGATTTTCTTGTTAGCTGCCGAGACGATCTTGTAGGCCTTGCCGGACTTCTTAAGCGTCCACAGCTGCATCTTCGAATTCTTCTTCAAAGACGTCTGAGACACGAGCTCGCGACCAGCGCTCTTCGATTTCGTGGTGAGGTAGAGCTTGGAGTAGGCATTCTTGATGAGATACGCGTTGTACTTGGCGACATACTCGAAGATCCACTGCTGCGCCTTCGAGTTCGAATCGTTCTTCATCATGACCTTGATGGCCGACTTCGTCTTCTTCTCGAGGTTCACCATGAGCTTGCTCGAATTCTTGAAGTTCAGCACATAGGTGCCATTCGCGATGGGACCAGAGGCCGACGAACCGGCTGCGGTGGCCGCCTTCTTCGCGGTCTTGGCCTTCGCCGTCGAGACGATGGTGCCCGTTTGCACGGCCACCGGCGCGTCGACGGCCGCATCGGTTTCGGTTACGGTCGCTTTCGCTGCCTCGGCGGCAGTGTCATCTGCGGTTTTCGTTTCCTCGTCAGCCGCCGGCTGCTCGGTCGCACCGTTATCGGCGGCATCGTCCGACACGGCGGGGTCGACGGCAGGCGCATCATCGGTCACGCCGGCGTCGCCTCCGTCAACCGATCCTTCGTCTGCGGCGGCATCGCCGTCATCATCGGCGACCGCCCCGGCGTCATCGCCAGTTTCAGCGTCGTCAGAACCCGACTCAACTTGGTTTTCGCCCGCAGATTCAACCACCTGCGGTTGTTCGACAATTGCGGCATCACCGCTCTCGTTGCTTCCTTCATCCTGCGTGTCAGCAACGACCTGCGTCTGTTCTGCCACACCCCCCGTGGTCGCTTCGGCCGTTTCGTCCGCCAACGCGGCGGGAACCATGCAGCAAAGCCACAGGGCAACCGTGCAGGTGACGAAGACCATGCGTCCAGTCAAACTCCGAACCATATAACCTCCTTTAGAGCATAAACAGCTGGATAGTACCTGAAAGCGCCTTTTAACCTGTGCAGACCCTGTGTGCTTCGATAAACGGTTATCTGCACATACACCAGGGGTTGTAGCCATACGATTAGCCTCCACAACATGTTTCAGGTATGATGCGCGACGTTCATGAAGAAGGGAGACCAACCGTGGAATTGCTTGCACCCGCCGGCGGCATGGAACAGCTGCGGTACGCGCTGCATTTCGGGGCGGATGCCGTGTATCTCGGCGGAAGCCGCTTCGGTTTGCGTGAACGCGCCGATAACTTCCATGGGGTCGACCTGGCGGCGGCTGTCGCCTTTGCGCATGAGCGGGGAAAGAGGGCCTACATTGCCGTGAACTCGCTTGTGCATCAGGGCGATTTGCATGCATTGCGCGAATATGCCGCCGTTCTTCAAGACATTCGCGCCGACGCCGCCATCGTGTCCGACCTCGCCGCCATCGCCATCATGTGCGAGACCGCGCCCGACGTGGCCATCCACATTTCGACGCAGGCATCGGTCGTGAATGCTACCGCTGCGCGTATGTATGCAGAACTGGGTGCGAGCCGCGTCGTGCTCGCCCGCGAGCTCACCCTCGACGAGATCGCCGCGATTCGCGCAGAGGCGCCCTCTTCCCTCGAGCTCGAGGCATTCGTGCACGGCGCGATGTGCATCGCCTATTCCGGGCGATGCCTGATATCGAGCTACCTGGTGGGGCGAGACGCGAATCGCGGAAACTGCACGCAGCCCTGCCGGTGGAAGTGGAGCCTGCAAGAAGAGACACGCCCGGGCGAGTACTTCCCCATCGAGGAAGACGGCTCCCATTCCTTCGTGCTGAGTTCGGCCGACCTGAACATGCTCGACCACCTGAGTGCGCTGCAGGCGGCTGGCGTGGACTCGCTGAAGATCGAGGGGCGTGTGAAGGGCGCCTATTACGTCGCGACGGTCGTGAACGCCTACCGGCGGGTGCTCGACGGCGCCGATGCGCGCGAATTCACCTCCGAGCTCGATGCGGTGAGCCATCGCCCGTACCACACCGGTTTCTATTACGGCACGCCCGCGCAATCGTATGAAGGACGTGAATACACGCAGACCTGCGACTTCATCGGCGGAGTGGCCGCATGCGAACCGGAAGGTGAAGGCCGGTACCGGGTGGCGTTCGACTTGCGCAACCGCATCTACCGCGACGACGAGCTCGAGATCCTCTCTGCGCGCCGCGGATTGCTCCACGTGAAAGCGCAAGACCTGGAAGACGAGGACGGCAACCCCTGCCGCGTTGCCGACCACAATGCCCACCGGTATTCTTTCACAACCGACATCCCGCTCGAACCGCTCGACGTCATCCGCAAGCGCCGCGCCAACCCCGACATCCAAGCCGGCCGCTAACGTTTGGCGCGCGTGATTCCGATGAGTCATAGGACGTTCCTTTAACTCATTCGACCAGGGCATGTTTTATAGGCCCCGATGCACCTGACAAATGCCCCG
>SUUF01000017.1:19434-26460 GCA_015062635.1 Coriobacteriaceae bacterium
TGACAAATGCCCCGGAGGGGTTTGTCATGCGGTGTGTTTGTCATGCGGTGAGTGTCATCTCGATGAGCGAAGCGAAGAGAGATCTCCCCCGTCCCAACCATGGCAGCGAGGCGGGCGGGAACCTCGGAACCACCTGCCGTGCAGCTTCGGAGGAGCTTTTCGCCAAAACATTGCAGGTATGAACTCTGCGCAAAGGCCGAAACGCCAAAAAATCGCAGGTATGAATTCATACCCGCGATTTTTTGGCGTTCGGGGCCCGATTGACAGTTCATGCCTGCAAATATTTGGCGCGAACACCCAGGGACGCAGTGCATACCTGCAATATTTTGGCGTTTCCTCCCCGTTTTCCTGTACGGAGCTCATACCTGCGATTTTTTGGCGCGGCCCCGGGGGCGGCAGCCCGGGTCGTCGCGATGAAGCGATGTTTGCGCCACGCAGCCGAATTGGCGACATGAAGGATGAGTCGAAGGCCGTTCCATTGACTCATTCTTTGACTCATGGTTCCCAACGGAATGGCGGAAGGAAGCGCTGTGCGGATGAGTCGAATGACGTTCCTTTAGTAGAAAGCCACCAACCGCTGGCCGGGCGCGTACGCGGGGTCGTCTGAGCGCATACCTCGCGATTTCGCGAAGCGGAATCGCGCGTCATTAAACGCGAAGCCAGCGCAGCGCACGAGCGGTAAAGCCCCAGTGGGGCTTTCCGCGAGCAGCGGAGCGTGGCCCCGCGGACCCGCCCGGCCAGCGGCCAGTATGGCCGGCAACAGCTATGCGTGCAATTCAGCAGGATCGACGTAGCGCCATTCGCCTTGCTTGAGCGCTTCGCACGATATGGGACCGAACGTGGTGCGGTGCAGGTGCACAACCGGATGCCCGATGGCGCCGAGCATGAGTTTCACCTGGTGCTTCATGCCCTCGTGTATGACGACGCGCACGAACGAGGTGCCCGGCATGCCGGGAGCGAGGCACGAGTCCTGCTTGCGGTACCGGTTCGGCAGCTTCTTGAGCGCGTCGACCTCGGCCGGCGCGCAATCGAGCACGCGCTCGCCCATCTCGATGCGCACGCCGCGGCGCAGCTGGTCGAGCTCACCTTCGGTCGGCACGCCGCGGACCTGCGCGATGTATTCCTTGTCGACATGGCGACTCGGGTGCAGCAGCTCGTTTCCGAGCTCGCCATCGGTGGTGAACAGGATGATGCCGGTCGTGTCGCGGTCGAGCCGGCCGATGTGGTACAGCGATGGATGCACGTCCATCGGAAGCAAGTCGGCCACACAGGAACGTCCCGATTCATCGCGCATCGTCGTGTAGCATCCCTCGGGCTTGTTCAACGCGATTATCACGTCATCGGCAGGAAGGTTCACCACTTCCCCATCGAGGCGCACGACATCTCGGCCAGCGTCCACCCGCACGCCCATCTCGGTAATCGTATCCCCGTTCACCGAGACCCGGCCGTCGAGTATGAGCTGCTCGCATTTGCGCCGCCCGCCGTGGCCGGCCCGTGCCAGGTATTTCTGCAACCGCATCATGCCCACGACGGCCAGCCTATTCCTCGAACTCGAGCTGCTCGAAATCGATCTTCTCGACCACGCCCACGCTCTGCGCGATGGCATCGGCCAGGGCATCGCGCATCGCATCGGCGAGCGTATCGGCCGGGTTCGGGGCATCGTCGTCTTCGCGCAAGCCGAAATGCGCATGCGCCGAAAGCCCTTGCCGCAACAAGGTTGCGGTCTCGTCGTCAGGCGCGAAATCCTCCAGGTCGGGAAGGTCGCCGCAATCGCGCAAGCCGAACTTCTCGAGGAAGGTGCGTGTGGTGGAATAGGTCATCGGGTATCCGGGGGCGTCGGCTTGGCCCGACTCGCGCACGAGACCCTTGTCGATCAGCGAATTCACCGAGCTATCGGAATTCACGCCGCGAATCGACGCGATGCCGAGCCGCGTGATGGGCTGCCCGTAGGCGATGATGGCAAGCGTCTCGAGCGCCGCCTGCGAAAGCCGGCGCGTATCCCACGAAAGCACGTACTTCTCGAGCAGCTCGTGATATGCCGGATTCGTGTACAAGCGCCACCCGCCGGCAACTTCCTGCAACAGCACGCCCGCGCGTTCCGCTTCCTTTCGTGCCGCGATGCGCGTGAGCGCCTCCTCGACCGACGCCGGGTCGGCCTCGAGCATCTCGGCAAGCGTCAGCACGTTCACCGGCTCGTCCGACACAAAGAGCAGCGCCTCCACCGCGCCATCGAGCTGCGCGTCCTCCAGATTTCCGTACATCACCGCACCTCCCCATAGGCATCGATCGGGCCGCTGTCGGCCAGCTCGCCGCTGCCCTCGATATAAGACACCTCGATGTCGCCGAACAGGCCCTCCTGCCGCACGGTCACCATGTTGCGCTTCACCAGCTCGAGGATGGCGAGGAACGTGACAACGACGACCGCGGTCGGTGCATCCGGGGCGACCACGTCCGAGAACCGGAACCGCTTCGCCGAACGCACGCGTTCATGCAGGCTCTTGACGTATCCCTCGACGGCAATCGGCTTCCCGGCGATGTGCTCGCTCTCGAGCAGGAAGGCATCGCGGCGCGTGTAGCACGCGACGTAATAGCGCGCAAGGTCTTCGAGCGACACGCCTTCCAGGTAATCGGGCATGAGCCCGAGGAATTCCGCCGGCGCGCCGAACGTGCGGGCATGACGTCGCCCGGCTTGCTCGTGCATCGCCTTAAGCGCCGCCGCCGCGTTCTTGTACTTCTTATACTCCAGCAAGCGCCCCAGCAGCACCTCGCGGGCCTCGGCCGGACCGATGTCCTCGAGCTCCGGGTCGTCTTCGGCATCGTCATCGACGAGGCTCGCAGCCTTAATCTCGAGCAGCGTAGACGCCACGACGAGGAAATCGCTCGCCACATCGAGGTCGAGGCGCTTCATGCGCGCGATCTCGTCGAGATATTGGTTCGCTATCTGCGATATGTTCACCGAGCCGATGTCGACCCGCTGCCGATTCACCAGATACAACAAGAGGTCGAAGGGCCCCTCGAAGCTCTCTGTCCTCACGCGATAGGCCATGTGCCCTTACGCCCAACGCCGCGGGCGTCTCCGGCGCCTACTCCTTCCCGTACTCGGCGGCCTGCTGGGCCACGAGCTCGGCATCGTCGAAGTAGTTGATGCGCATCGCGTCCTTCATCTCGTGCAACGTCGCTCCCGCGGTCGCACGGGCCGCCGCGCAGCCTTCGCGCAGGATGTCATACACCGCCGGGATGTCCTTCTCGTACTCGGCGCGGCGCGCGCGGATGGGGGCAAGCGTCTCCTCGAGAACCTTGGTCAGGAACTTCTTGCACTTCACGTCGCCGAGGCCGCCACGCATGTAGTGAGCCTTCAGCTCTTCGAGGTTCGCATATTCCGGCCAATATTCCGCAAAATGCTCGTCGCGGCAGAATGCGTCGAGGTAGGTGAACACGACATTGCCCTCGACCTTGCCCGGATCCTCGAGATGGATGTGCGTCGGGTCGGTATAGGCGCCCTTCACCTTCTTCGCCACGTCCTGCGGCGTGTCGGAAA
The DNA here is from genome assembly GCA_015062635.1 of Coriobacteriaceae bacterium. Taxonomy (GTDB): domain Bacteria; phylum Actinomycetota; class Coriobacteriia; order Coriobacteriales; family Eggerthellaceae; genus UMGS1519. The sequence continues at coordinate 22,973 of SUUF01000017.1, forward strand.
GATAGATGCAGTTGCCGAGCGACTTGCTCATCTTGGCGTTACCGTCGGTGCCGGGAAGACGCAGGCTCGCCTTGTCGGTGGGAATGAGCGCCTCGGGCATCACGAGCACGTCGGTGTTGTACGTGCGGTTGAACGAGCGCACGATCTCGCGCGTCTGCTCGAGCATCGGCAGCTGGTCCTCGCCCACCGGGACCGTCGTCGCCTTGAACGCGGTGATGTCGCTCGCCTGCGAGATGGGATAGGTGAAGAACCCGCAGGGGATGTCGTTGTTGAAACCGCGCATCGCGATCTCGCTCTTCACCGTGGGGTTGCGCTGGACACGCGCGACGGTGACGAGGTTCATGTAGTAGGCCGTCATCTCGAAGAGCTCGGGCACCTGCGACTGCACGAAGATGTGGGTCTTCGCCGGGTCGATGCCAACCGAGAGGTAGTCGAGCGCGACTTCGATGATGTTGCGGCGCACCTTCTCGGGGTTATCGAAATTATCGGTGAGCGCCTGGGCGTCGGCGATCATGATGTAGATCTCCTCGAACTCGCCCGAATCCTGCAGTGCCACGCGCTGGCGCAGGCTTCCCACATAATGCCCCAGGTGGAGCTTGCCCGTGGGTCGGTCTCCCGTGAGGATGATCTTCTTCGGCTGTGCGGCTTGCGTGGACATGCGTTCTACCTTCCTAACGATTTGCGTCACGCTATCTTACCGCATGCTTTCCATATTCACGGAAACAACGGGGATAACGGGAAAATGAGCCCCGTCCTCCCGGGCGTGGTTCGCCGAAACCTGACAAACCCCTCCGGGGGATTTGTCAGGTGCATCGCGCACGATGTAACGTTTCCTCGTAGCCTTCGTAACATGCATCGGGGGCTGTCAACGTGACAAACCCCCTCGGGCGGGCGCCGCATTCGTGGAACGATGGTGGGATATCGGGCGCAGGCGCGGCTTTTGGAGTACGATGGCCGCCATGTGAACGACGAGAGGAGCCGTCTTGGACCAGGTGAGGGTTTTGCAGGTCATCGGCGCGATGAACCGCGCGGGTGCCGAGACCATCGTGATGAACCTCATGCGCTCGATCGACCGCGATCGCGTGCATTTCGATTTCCTCGTGCACGAGCAGAAGCGCTGCGACTACGACGACGAGATCGAGGCCCTGGGCGGCACGATCTACCGCATCCCGCGTTACAACGTGGCGAACGGGCCCGCCTATCGCCGCATCTGCAAGCGGTTCTTCGCCGAGCACCCCGAAATCGACGTGGTGCACGGCCATATCGGCAGCAGCTCGGCCATCTACCTCGACGAGGCGAAGAAAGCCGGATGCGCGACCGTCGTGCACAGCCACCGCGACAGCCCGAAGGCCAAGACCATCAAATCGCGGGTGCGCCGCAATTTCTACGGCGCGCTCATCCGCAAGGTCCCCGGCATCGCCGACGAGTTCCTGGCCTGCGGCTACCAAGCCGGCGTCGACCGCTTCGGCGTGGGCGTGGCCGCCGGCCCGCATTTCCACGTGATGAACAACGGCATCGACCTTTCCAAATACACGTGCGACGAGCGCGACCACGAAGAAGCCAAGGCGCGCCTCGGCTATGCCGGGGTTCCGCTCGTCGGCAACGTCGCCCGTCTCGTGCCCGAGAAGAACCAGGCATTCCTGCTGGAGGTGTTCGCAAAGGCGCTTGAGGCGAACCCCCGGGCGCGTCTCGTGCTCGCCGGCCGCGGTCCGACCGAAGAGGCACTTCGCGCCCAGGCCGCGTCGCTCGGCATCGCCGATTCCGTCGAGTTCCTCGGCGTGCGCGACGATATCCCCGAGGTCCTGAAGGCCCTTGACGCGTTCGTCTTCACGAGCACGCTCGAAGGGCTGGGCATGGCCGTCGTCGAGGCGCAGGCCGCGGGCGCGCCGTGCATCACCTCGGACGCCGTTCCGCAAACGGCCATCGTCAGCGGCATCGCGCAGCGCATCTCGCTCGACGAGGGCGTCGACGAGTGGGCCCGCCGCCTGAATGACGTGCTCGCGGCAGCAGAACCGCATCGGTCGCAGGTCGATGAGGTGCGCGCGCATGGCTACGACATCGCCGAGGTGGCCTCGTGGATGGCCGACTTCTACTGCGACCTCGCGGCACGCGCGCCGCGCAACCGGGAAGGCGCGCGCTAGCCATGCCCGACCGCTCCCGCCTCGCGAAGAACACCGCGTTCCAATACGGACTGCAACTGGCGAAGTATCTCTTCCCCTTCGTCACCGTGGCCTACCTCACGCGCACGCTCGGCCCCGACACGTACGCCATCCGCGCCTACGTGATGGCCGCGATGACCTTCATGCTGATGTTCCTGGAATTCGGCTTCACGGTGTACGGCACGAAATCGATCGCCGAAGCGGGCTCGGTCGATGAAGAGCGCATCGAGACGAGCGCCATCACCTACACGCGCATCGGCCTTTCAGCCGTCGGCGCCGTGGCGCTCGTGCCCATCACGCTCGCGCTGCCCATCATGGCGGCGAACCCGCTGTACGTGGCCATCGCATATGTGGGAACCTGCTTCAAGGCCTACCTGCCCGACTACATCTTCCGCGGCCAGGAGGACATGGGCATCATCACCTACCGCTACGTCGTGTCGCAGATCGTGGCCGTCGGGCTCATATTCCTGATGGTGAACGGTCCGCAAGACCTGCTGCTCGTGCCCATCTTGGAGGGCCTGGGCGCGCTGATCGCGCTCGTGTGGTCATGGGAAAACGTCGTGCGCAAGCGCGGCATCACGCTCGTGCGCGTCAGCGGGCAGCGCTTGAAGGCGGTTTTCGGCGAGTCGACCGTCTACTTCATCTCGACCGCCTCCACCGGCATCCTCTCGTCCATCACGTTGCTGTTCATCGGCTACTTCATCACCGACGCCGCGCAGGTGTCGTACTGGTCGATCGCGATGACCGCCGTCGTCGCGGTGCAGGCGCTGTACTCGCCTATCACGAACAGCCTGTTCCCGCATATGGTGAAGCGCCGCGACTTCGACATCCTGAAGAAGCTCATGATGGTGGGCATGCCGGTGGTGCTCGTCGGCACGATCGCATTCGCGCTGCTAAACAACGTCATCATGCTGCTGCTCGGCGGCGAGGAATACCTCGAAGGCGCCTACATGATAGCGCTTGTCTCGCCCATCCTGTTCTTCTCGTATCCCGCGCAGATGCTCGGCACGCCGGTGCTCGCGGCGGTCGGCCGGGTGCGCCAGATGACGGCATCCTCGGTGACGGCCTGCCTGTTCCAGATAATCGGCCTATGCCTGCTTGCGGCGACGGGAATGTTCACCATCGAGGCGGTCGCCGTGTTGCGCTGCTCGAGCGAGGCGGTGCTGTTCGGCGTGCGCGCGTTCTTCACCTGGCGGTATTTCCGCGAAACCCGCGCCATGGCGGCTCAGGAGGATTAGCATGTTTGCACTCATCACCCAAAAGGAAGGGTTCAACCAATATGGGGAGCCTGCCGATTCGCTGATGCGCTGGAACATCGATTACGTGCGC
>SUUF01000125.1:0-1305 GCA_015062635.1 Coriobacteriaceae bacterium
TCGCTCCGGCAAAGCATCTCTCGTTCCATAGCGCTGTATTGTACTCGCTCCGCCTTGCGCCTGTCGGAACGGCAGATAAACCAAATATTTCTTCCCGCCTTTTCCCGTACCGCGAGTTTCGCCCCGCCACCTCGCGTTTCTCGAAAGCGCTTGAGGTTTTCCTGAGCTTCACCTGAGCTTTGCCTGAGAATTCTCGGAGCTTTTCCTGAGGTTCACCCGGCTATGCTTCTCGAATGGCGGTATTCATTGGCAACATATCGGCTCTCGCAATCCTCCGCGACCACGCATCGCGCAAAGGTCCGCAATTGCCCGTCGCACGAGCAGAGCAGCTGTCCCAAAACGCCCTGGAAATCAGTTCTGCCCTCTCGGGTTGTCCACCCGAAGCATTTGTTGACGGCAAGGTCCACATAGTCGTCCCCGGTCATACCGCCCGTTGCAAAAAGAGCATCTGCGTAAGTCACATTTGGTCTGCACCTATAATTCGCGGCTCCTTCTATACCCTCGGCGACGGCATTTACCTCTCCACCCCAGAGTTTCTCTTCCTCCAGATGGCAGCGTCCCTTTCACTCGAGGCTCTTGTCGAATTGGGGGCCGAACTGTGTGGAACGTATGCCATCAACAGGCGATACGCGCGAGGTTTCGTCACTCCAACCGAACCCCTTTCCTCCGTCGCAAGCATCAATCGTTACATTCAGCGATCTGAAGGTTGCTACGGCGTAGACAAGGCACGGACTGCCGCTCGATTCTTGTTCGACGATTCCAACTCACCCATGGAAACCGCATTTGGCATGCTTTTGCACCTTCCAAGAGCAAGAGGAGGCGAAAACCTCTCTGGTTTTGAACTCAACAGAGAATTCGACTTGAGCCCCGAATGGCAAAGGAGGCTTGGCGTGCACTCGTTTAAACCCGATTTCTATTTCAGCAAAACACGCACAGCTGTCGAGTATTACGGCAACGACCACGATGCCATAACCGCTAAAGAGTACGACGCTACACGGCATGCGTTGATGGAATACCTGGGCATTCGGGTGCTTGGCGTAACAAAGGCGCAGCTATACCAGCCCGACAAGTATATGGGAATGCTGAAAGAGCTATACAAGCTGCTTGGTCGAACGTATAGACGGCCAACCCCGGAACAGCAAATAGCCACGTTGCTCTTAAAGGACCGCATTCTCCCTGGCCACGACAGCTCTCGATATCTTGGGACATTCTTGTATTAGGCAGCGCTCTCGACTCGTAGGCTATTCGCGGAGCCCTGTTGCGGGATCCGTTTGCGGACCCCTGCTTGCGGGACCCTTGTTGCGG
>SUUF01000125.1:1405-2745 GCA_015062635.1 Coriobacteriaceae bacterium
GTTTGCGGACCCCTGCTTGCGGGACCCTTGTTGCGGGATCTGTTTTCGGGACGCCTGCAGAAAATCGGACTTGGGACCTCTGGCGTCAGCATTTTCGGGGTTCATTGCGCGTTTTCGGCACTTGGGACCTCTGACGTTAAGGATTGCCACGCCGACGCGACCAGTTTCACGTCTCGCAATAGTCAACGACCTGGGATTTTGCAACGCCCATCTAATTCTCACCCACTTGTACGAGCGTAATCGCCTGACGTCAGAGGTCCCAAGTCCCGAAAACGCGCAATCAAGTGCCCCTAGAGCTGACGCCAGAGGTCCCAAGTCCGATTTTTTGCACATTCAATTGCGTGAGCCTGGGAGGCAACGCGGAAAACGAAACCGCCCACAACGAAAACATCGTCGCAGGCGGTTCAAACCGGTAAATGAAAGCCCGTTAGAGCCTACTTCTTGTGGTCGGCATGGGCGAAGTACATCATCAGGCCAACGAGGGCGCCGCCGACGATGTTGCCCAAGGTCACGGGAATGAGGTTCGCCGTTATGAACGTCCCGAAATTCAGCACCGCCGTGTTGATGCCCGCATCGGCGATAAGGCCGACGTATGCGGCGTTCATGTTCGCGAAGATACCCGCCGGGATGTAGTACATGTTGGCCACGCAGTGCTCGAAGCCGCAGCACACGAAGGTCATGATCGGAACGAAGATACCGAGAATCTTGCCACTGGTCTCTTGCGAGGTGTTGCCCAAATACACGGCCACGCACACCAGCAAGTTGCAGAACACGCCCAGCACGAACGCATTTTGCCACGGCAGGCTCGCCTTGTTCGCCGCCACTTGCGCCGTGTATACCGCCAGGTTTCCGCCACCGATGTTAAGCTGCCCGAAAAACGCCATGAGCGCCGCGAGCGACACCGCGCCCACGAAGTTGCCCACATACACGATGGCCCAGTTGCGGAACAGCGAGCCCCAGGATATTCGTCCGCGTATGGCCGCGGTCACCATCAGCGCGTTGCCGGTGAACAGCTCGGTGCCCATGAGGATGACCATGATGAGGCCCACGGGGAACAGCAAGCCCGAAACCATGCGCACCATGCCGGCATTGTCGAGCCCGTGCGCCGCAGTCGAGCTCACGACCGCGCCCATGCCGATGAGCAGGCCCGCGCCGATGCCCAGCACGAACAACTTGCTTGCCGGCGCCGTCGCCTTCCCGACCGACGCCTCGATATACCCCTCTGTAATCGCCTTAGGCGAATTGATAGCCATACCACATCCTTCTCTTAAAAAACCCGGAAGCGTCCGCGCCGGAATGCCCCCGGCTTGAACAAGACCCCCGGTGCAGGTCACGCACGC
>SUUF01000125.1:2845-6025 GCA_015062635.1 Coriobacteriaceae bacterium
TTGAAGTCACGCGGCGCACCCAACTTCGAAGCATCGTCGCTGAAGGAGTACTGGGTCTTGGCCATGCACACGGGCATGTCCCCGAACCCGAGGCTCTCGAGCTGCGCGAGTTCCTTCTTGGCGGCCGGCGTGAAGACGACGCCGTCGGCATGATAGATGCGCGTCGCAACAGCCTCGATCTTCTGTGCAAGCCCCAGGTCGGAAGGATACGAGAACTGGAAATCGTTCGGTTGCTCGCACAGGCGGATGACCTCTTCGGCCAGTGCAATGCCGCCCTCGCCGCCCTTGGCCCACACCTCGGAGAGCGCCACGTTCACGCCAAGCTCCTTGCACTTGGCCTCGATGAGCGCGAGCTCGGCCTCGGTGTCGGTGGGGAAGCGGTTGATGGCCACGACGCACGGGAGCTTGTACACCTGCGTGATGTTCTCGACGTGCTGCAGCAAGTTCGGCAGGCCGGCTTCCAGGGCCTCGAGGTTCTCGGCGTTCAGGTCGGCCTTCGCCACGCCGCCGTGGTTCTTCAGCGCGCGGGCGGTGGCGACCACCACCACGGCATCGGGCTTCAGCCCGGCAAGGCGGCACTTGATGTCGAGGAACTTCTCGGCGCCCAGGTCAGCACCGAATCCGGCCTCGGTGACGGCGTAATCGCCCAGCGCCATGGCCATGCGGGTGGCCATGATGGAGTTGCAGCCATGCGCGATGTTCGCGAACGGGCCGCCATGCACGAAGGCCGGCGTGCCCTCGAGCGTCTGCACGAGGTTCGGCTTCAAGGCGTCCTTCAGCAGGGCGGTCATCGCACCTTCGGCCTTCAGGTCGTGCGCGGTGACGGGCTTGTCGTCGTAGGTGTAGCCCACGACGATGCGGCCCAGGCGCTCCTTCAGGTCGGTTATGCTCGTGGCCAGGCAGAAGATGGCCATGACCTCGGAGGCCACGGTGATGTCGAACCCGTCTTCGCGCGGCACGCCATGGGCCTTGCCGCCCAGGCCGTCCACGATGTTGCGCAGCTGGCGGTCGTTCATGTCGACCACGCGCTTCCAGGTGATCTTGCGCGTGTCGATGCCAAGCTCGTTGCCATTGTGGATGTGGGCATCGAGCAGAGCCGCAAGCAGGTTGTTCGCCGCGCCGATGGCGTGGAAGTCGCCGGTGAAGTGCAGGTTGATGTCCTCCATCGGCACCACTTGGGCATAGCCGCCGCCGGCCGCACCGCCCTTGATGCCGAACACCGGGCCCAGCGACGGCTCGCGCAGGGCCACCATCACGTTCTTGCCCAGGCGCGACAGGGCGTCGGATAAGCCCACCGTCGTGGTGGTCTTGCCCTCGCCGGCGGGCGTGGGGTTGATGGCGGTCACCAAGATGAGCTTGCCGGGCTCATGTTGCTGGTCGCGCAACAGGTTGTAGTCGATTTTCGCCTTGTAGTTGCCATACAGCTCGAGATATTCGGCGGGAACGCCGGCTTTGGCCGCTATCTCGGTTATCGGCTGCGGTTTCGTCGCCTGGGCAATTTCAATGTCGCTCAACATGTCGGGCCCCTTTCGTGGCTCTCCTCATCCGCCGCCATCCCCGACGGCGAAAACCGAACCATCGGAAACACCCCGTGGCTCGGACTCCTGCAATGAATGCGGAACCCGGCAGGGTCTGGCACCCCACCGGGTTCCGCATGCTCCCTATGCGGTAGTTTACTTCGGTTGGTTCTCGTATATCAGGCGAATTCCCTGCAAGGTCAATTCCGGGTTGATTTCGGTAACCGTCGTGGTGAGTTTCGCCATCGTCGACGCCAAACCGCCGGTGGCGACGACTTTCGCCTTGTAACCGAGCTGGTCCTCGATGCGGTGCACGAGGCCATCCACGCGGTCGACCTCGCCATAGACGATGCCCACCTGCATGGCCTTGATGGTGTTGCGGCCGATGGCGGCCTTCGGGTCGACGAGCTCGACTTGGGGCAACAATGCCGTGCGGCTGAATAGCGCATTCATCGACGACATGACGCCCGGGGCGATAACGCCGCCCACAAAGCATCCGTCCTTGTCAATGACCTCGATGTTCGTGGCAGTGCCGAAATCGACGACGATGACCGGCGCGCCATAGAAGGCACGGGCCGCGACCGCGTCGGCGATGCGGTCGGCACCCAGGACGCTGCGACGATAGTTCGTGATGTCAATGAGGTCGCCGGCCGTGCGCACGTTGATGTCCAGCACGTCCAGGCCGAACATCGTGCGGCCGACCTTCATCCACATGTGCTTCGCGGCAGGCACGACGGTCGCCAGCGCCATGCCATCGACATCGGCGCGCGAAATGCCTTCCATGGTCAGCAGGCCATGGAGCGTGATGCGCAGCTCGTCGGTGGATTGGGTGGTATCGGAGGAGATGCGCCACATGTGCAGCATGTCCTCTCCGTCGAACAGGCCAAGGGTGGTCTGGGTATTTCCTACGTCGATGGCTAATAGCATCGCGGTCCCTTCTGTTCGGTTCGGTAACGCTTCGCACATCGGCCGAAGCGTCTGCCCCGCAATGCTATCATAATTTGCACTCTAACCGGCGAAAGGCAACCATGACCGAAAAGACAACGCGCATCCTGCTCGTGGACGACGAGGAATCCATCACCGATTTCGTGGGCTACGCGCTACGTAAAGAGGGCTTTGTCGTCGATATCGCCGCAAACGGCCTCGAGGCGTTCGAGCAGAGCGCGAACACCGCCTACGACCTGTTCATCCTCGACATCATGCTCCCCGGCATCGACGGCTACGAGCTTTGCCGGCGCATTCGCGCGCATTCGCAGGCGCCCATCCTGTTCCTCTCGGCCCGCGGAAAGGAACTCGACAAGGTGATCGGGCTGGAAATCGGCGGCGACGATTACCTGACCAAGCCGTTCGGCGTGCGCGAGCTGCTCGCGCGCATCCGCGCCCTGCTGCGCCGCTCCTCGTTCGACGGGCGGCACGAACCCGACCAGCTGACGATCTCGGGCGTGACGCTCGATGAAGACGCGCATCTCGCCCTCGGGCAAAACGGTCCCATCCGCCTCACGCCCCGGGAATTCGAATTGCTCGCCTATCTCATGAAGAATGCAGGCAAGGTGCTCGGCCGCGAAGAGCTGCTCCGGGAAGCCTGGGGCTGGGAATACCTCACCGAGAGCAAGACCGTCGACACGCACATCAAACGCCTGCGCGACAAGCTGGCCGAAGCCGG
>SUUF01000126.1 GCA_015062635.1 Coriobacteriaceae bacterium
GTGGCGGCCCCGCAACCTGAGCGTCCGGCCCCGCAGCCCGCGCCGGTTGCAGCGGCGACGCCTGTGCCGGCCCCTGCGCCGCAGCCGGCTGCAGCTCCCGTTCCGCAGCCTGCGCCAGCGGGCGACGTTGCGCATGCGCTCTCGAACCCCGCCGCGATTCAGCGTGCGTGGAAAGCGGCCATCGACCAGCTGAAATCGGTGAAGACCGCCTATGGGGTGCTGTTCATGAACACGAATGTGGCCCCGGCGCCGTCTGGCGATGCCCTGGTGGTGACGTTCCCGGCGACGAACAGCTTCGCCTATGGCGCGGCGAGCAAGCCCGAGGTGTATGCCGAGCTGCAAAAGGCGGTTGGGCAAGCGTTCGGCCAGCCGCTTACCGTGCAATTCGTGAAGGAGGGCGGCCCCGGCGCGCAGCCGGCACCTGCTGTGCCAGCCCCGCAGCCGGCTCCCGCACCGGTCCCGCAACCTGCCCCCGCGCCGCGCCCGGCTCCGGCCCCGCAACCGGATCCCCAGCCGGCACCTGCGCCGCAGCCGGCGCCGGTACCACGTCCCGCACCGGCCCCGCAGCCCGCGCCCGAGTCGTCGGGTTACTTCGACGAGGTGCCGGTCGACCTGTATGACGAAGTTCCCGTAGATGAATATGACGATGCGGCCCCTTTCGCCCCGTCCCCGGGTCCCCGGGGTGGTGCGAGCACACCCCCTGCGCGGACTGCGGCGCCTGCCCCCGACCGCGAGCCTAACCCGTTCATTCCGCCGACCGCCCCGGCCGCGCAAGCGCAGCCAGCCCCGCAGCCCCCGGCGCCGGTGAGCAAGACCGCGTCCGACAACCCCTTCCGGGTGCCGGTCCCGCGTCCTGCGGCGGCTCCCGCGTCACCCCAGCCCGCGGCCGATGTTCCTGAAGATTCAACGGACATCGCCGACATACTGGCTTCGGGCTTCGGCGATTCGGTAACCTTCGAAGAAGTGGAAGAATAACAACGAGGAGTCCAACCGTGGATATGAAGAAGATGATGCGCCAGGCGCAGATGATGCAGAAGCAGCTGAACAAGGCGCAGGAGGAAGTACAGTCGATGACCTGCGAGGGCACCGCCGGCGGTGGCATGGTGAAGGCCGTGGTGAAGGGCGACATGACCCTCGTGAGCATCGAGATCACCCCGATGGTCGTGAACCCCGACGACGTCGAGATGCTGCAAGACCTGGTGGTGGCGGCGGTGAACGACGCGATGCGTCGTATGAGCGAGACCGCCCAGGCGCACATCGACGCTGCGACCGGCGGCATGAACCTGCCCCTCCGCTAACGTGTACGCCGCTCCATCCATCCAAGTATTGCTCGATGAGCTGGGCCGTTTGCCGGGCATCGGCCCGAAGAGCGCCCAACGCATCGCCTATTGGCTGCTGAACGCCGACCGCGACGAGGCGTTGCGCCTGGCCGACGCCATCGTGCAGGTGAAGAACGCGGTGCATTTCTGCGAGCGGTGCTTCAACTACGCGCAGGACGACCTGTGCGAGATTTGCGCGAGTCCCACGCGCGATGCCACGACCATCTGCGTGGTGTCGGCGCCCCACGACATCCCGCCCATCGAGCGCACGGCGGTGTACGAGGGCGTGTATCACGTGCTGGGCGGCGCGCTTTCGCCCATGGAGGGCATCGGCCCCGATGACCTGCGCATTGCGGAATTGATGGCGCGCCTGGCCGACGGCAGCGTGACCGAGGTGATGCTGGCCACGAACCCGAACGTCGAGGGCGAGACCACTGCGAGCTACATCGCGCGTTTGGTGAAGCCGCTCGGCGTGAAGGTGACGCGGCTCGCGAGCGGGTTGCCCGTGGGCGGCGACCTCGAGTTCGCCGACGAGGTGACGCTCGGCCGGGCCATCGAAAGCAGGAGAACCCTATGACAAGCATGGCGGAGCAGGAGCGCTTTTTCGCATTCGACGACGACCAGCGGGAATACCTGCGTGCAGGACTCGCGGCCGAAGAAGCCCTGCTCTCGCCCTATGCCACGCGGCACGCCGATGCGGTGTACGAACGCGATGGCGGCCGGCGCCACGGCGATGCGCCGGGAGAACCGAGCGACGTCGAGCTCGTGCGGCCGGCGTTCGTGCGCGATGTCGACCGCGTGCTGAACAATGCGTTCTACAACCGCTGCATGGACAAAACCCAGGTGTTTCCGTTCTATCAGAACGATGACCTCACACGTCGCGCGTTCCACCTGCAGCTGGTGAGCCGCATTTCGCGCAAGGTCGCGCAGGCGCTACGCCTGAACGTGGCCCTTACTGAGGCCATCGCGCTCGCGCACGACATGGGCCATACCCCGTTCGGCCATGGCGGCGAACGCATGCTGAACGACCTCTACCGCAAGCATGCTGGCCGCTGCTTCAACCACAACGTGCATGGCGTGCGCCTGCTGCGCGATGTGGCCACGTGCAACCTGTCGCTGCAAACCTACAACGGCATCTTGTGCCATTGCGGCGAGAAGGCCTTCGAGCGCTACGAGCCGGCGCCCTGCGAGAGCTTCGATGCGCTCGATGCGATGATGGAGCACTGCTACCAGGTGCCGGGTTCCAGCCAAGACTTGCGTCCCAGCACGCTGGAAGGTTGCGTGGTGCGCATCTGCGACATCCTCGCCTACCTGGGTAAAGACCGCCAAGATGCCCTGAAGATCCACGTGCTCACGCCCGAGACCTACCCCATGCGCGGCGAGCTCGTCGGCGAGAACAACGCGCAGATCATCCAAAATGCCACGGCGAACATCATCAAGAACAGCATCGACAAACCCTACCTGGCCATGGATCCGGAGGTGTTCGAGAGCATCCTGCGCATCAAGGACAACAACGCGGCGAACATCTACCATTCCCCGCAAGCGCACGAGCAGCTCGACGCGGCCATCCAGCCCATGATGGAGCAGCTTTACGAGCGGTTCCGCGCCGATGTGAAGGCGGGCGACGAGAGCTCGTATATCTTCCGCCACCACATCAACAACTGGGTGATGCAATTCAACGAGGGTTATGTTGACAAGTGGTCGCCCGACGACATCGTCGTCGACTACATCGCGTCGATGACCGACGACTACTTCATCGACCTATTCAATTTCCTGTACCCCGACCAGGCCATTCCCCGCTCGCAGCTGTACCACCCGTACTTCTACGCGTAATCAGGATGCCATAAGGCCTAAGGTTGTCGGCGTGCCGAGCGCTAGCCCCGGCGCTCCTGAATGAGCTGCGCGACGATGCTGACGGCGATTTCGGCGGGCGTGCGGCCGCCGCACTTGATGCCGATGGGGGCATGCACGCGGGCGATGGCCTCGTCGCTTGCGCCTTGCGCCTTCAGCGTCTCGTAGTTGTTCTTGATCTTGTCGGGGTGGCCGATCATGCCCACGTAAGCCGGGTTTGCCTGCAGCGCGCAACCGAGCGCTTCCACGTCGTAGGTGTGGTTGCGCGTGAGCACGCAGGCGAAATCGTCGGGGCCCACCAGCGCCGGGTCGAGCGCGTTGAAATCGACGAACACCAGCTGGGACGTCGGAAAACGCTCTTCGTTCAAGAACGTGGGGTCGCAGTCGAGCACGGCGGTGTCGAAGTCGACGGCTTGGCAGAAGTTCGCCAGGTGGCGGGCAACCTCGCAGGCGCCGAAGATGACGACCCGCACCCGTGCTTTCAGGGGAACGGAGACCCAGTCGAGCCCCGCGAACTGGTCGGTGTGCATCGATGGCCCGCGCGTGACGTCGAGCATCTGGAAACGGTCGCGGTCGTTGTAGTCGTGACTGCACACGAGCTCGCCTTCGGCATTCGCGAAGTACACGAAGGGCTCGGCCGTCGCGCTTCCCGTGGGGAAACGCTCGTCACCGGTGGATTTCACGCAGGCATCGGCATCGAGCACGCGCTTGAACCCGAGCCAGGCTACCTCGTTGTTCTGCAAGGCCTGCAAAGCCCGCTCGATTACCGGCTGGTCATCGGGTCCCAGCACTTGGCAACCGCCGCCTGGCACCGCAATTTCCGCTAGGCCGGTGTCCTTCAGGGTGGCCAGCACGTGTTCAAGCTCGTTTTGTCGCCATGCCATGGTTGTCCTTTCGCCGCGTTGCCCGATGGGTCAATGGTACCCGTTTCGCCGTGCCATTGGCATGTGGATGAATGGGGTCCCCATGCGTCCCCTTCGTCTCGACAAGCCAACGAGCCCGCTGATGGTACGTGGGAAACGCAGCAAGCCCGGAGCGAGGCTTGTCGCTCCGGGCCCTTGTCTGGGAGTGCGTGCTCCTTACAGTGTTTCCTTTTCCTTTGCCTTGATGGCGCGGCCGCATTGGATGGCGAGGTTGCCGTTGCGCATGCGCATGCCGTCGATGAGCTGCTTTTCGACGCTCGGGTCTTTCAGGTTCACCAGGTAGGTGAGCTCGTACAGGCTGCCCATGTTCGTGGTACGCACGGTTTCGAGCGACACGTCGTCGGTGTAGGCATCGAACAGGTCGTCGAACATGCCGTAGTAGTCCAAGTCCTCGGGAATCTTCACCACCAGGCGGCGCTCGCCGGCGTTCTTGTCTTTCTTCGCCTTGTCTTCAGCGCCCAGCGGGCTGCTCATGTAGATGATGTTCGCGACGCCCACGATGGCGGTGAGCATGATGGCAAGCGTGAGATAGCCCATGCCGGCAGCCAGGCCAACGGCCATGGCCAGGAACACCGCGCAGATGTCCTTCGCGCTGCCCGGAATGCTGCGGAAACGCACCAAGCTGAACACGCCCATCACGGCTACGCCGGCGCCGATGTTGCCATTTACCAGGGTAATTACCACTTGCACGATGAGCGGCAAGATGGCGAGCGTCACCATGAATCCGTTCGAGATCTTGCTCTTGTACTTGAAGATGAGCGCGATGGCCAAACCCAGGATGAGCGATGTGGCCGAACACAGCAAAAACGAGCTTGCGGTAAGGCTGCTCGCAGTCGATTCGACCCCGGAAAGCACGCTGGTGAAGGCAAAGTCGGGCATGGTGAATCCTTTCGTCTGGCTTGAAAAGGGCCGGCCTTGCGACCGGCCCGGGGAGGGGCTTGGATGGCTACGCGGCGTGCCGTGCCGTGTGAATGCGGCGTTCCCGCATTGCAGCCGCCTGGTAGGCGCGGCCGTATTTGCTTACCGATTGCGGGCGGATGCCGCACTCATTCAACGCCGCGACCAGCCACATCGGGTAGGCGCTGCCGCACTTTATCTCGAGGATGCGCTCGCCGTTGTCGAACAGCTCGTGACGGCCGGCGGCTTTCTCGAGCGTCGTCGACATGTTATCCCAGCGCACGTTGCTGTCGAACGTGATGCGCAGGTCGGGGTCGTCGACGTCCACGAAGCTCAGGCGATGCGTCGTCACCAGCATCTTGGGCGCGATTCCCTCGTAATGATCGCGCATCCAGGCAAGCTCGCCGGCAATCTGGCGCGACATGGTGCCATGCGCATATTCCTGGGCTGCCGTATCCTTCAGCGGCCAACGCTCGATGGCCTCGAGGTAATCCATGCCGGCAAGGAAGGCGCTCGCCGCCGCCAGCGTGCAGTTCACGCGGCGCTTGTAGGTGATGCCCTTGAACTTCTTCTTGATCTCGATGAACACGGGCGAGCTTTGGGTAGCGGCTCCATACGAGCGTACGCGCAGCTTCTCTTTGTATTTACCGCCTTGCAGCGAGCGGTTGATGAGCAGGTCGTCGGGAGTGTCGTAATACAGGCTCGAGACGTCGCTTTCGTGATATTCCGCCGGTACCAGATGCCCTTCAGCCAGCGCGCGGAACTGCAGGTACTGCAAGGGACTCAGCAGGTACTTGGTTTCTTTGCGCTCGAAGGTATCCATGGGTGCCGCCTTTCGTTATACCGGGCCGGCGCTGCCGCCCGGCGTCGTGTGTGGGGTAGGGCTCGGGCGGTGAAGGGGAGGGGG
>SUUF01000127.1:0-2932 GCA_015062635.1 Coriobacteriaceae bacterium
TTTCCGATGGTCACGCGGTTCGTGTCGAGAATCGTGACGTTGCAGTTGATGAACACGTTGCTGCCGATGGAGATGTGCCGCCCGTAGTCGCAGTTGAAGTTGCCCTTGATCACCACGCCGTCGCCCATTTCCGCGAACAGGCCCTTCAGAAGTGCCTGCCGCCCGGGATCGCGCGGCGGCAGCGAGTTGATGGCCGCAAGCGCCTTGCTGCATTCCACGGCAATCGCCGCCAGCGAGTCGTCGAAGAGGTATTCCTCGCCCGCGAGCATCTTCTCGTAGTTCGACCGGTTATCCATGGGCTCCCCCTTGTCGCGCGCCTGCGTCCCTGTGCGTTTGCCGCCCACCATTGTGCCGTTTCCTGCGCCCCGTTTCCAGCGTGCAACGCGCAAGACATCCCATCGCGAGCCCTGCCGCGGCGCATCGTACTGCATGGAGCGCGCAATGCCGAATTCGGCTGCGGGCAAACGCCATAACGAGAGTTGACAGCTAAACCGCCTGCCGGCACCTCGGTTGAGGAGGCCCAAAACTCCGCGAGCCGCCCCGCGAAAGGTGTAGAGTGGTGCCAACCGAGAGTTTTGGAACGGCACCACCTTAGAAGCGGTGCCGTCGAACAACTTCGAACGACACCGTATTTCAGTGGTGCCAAGCGAGCGATTTCGAACGGGGGCCACATGCGATTAGGCAACGCGCTGCAGCGAATTCCCCTGGTGAAGAGCCTGAAGGGGTATTCAGCATCGTCGTTTCGCGACGATGTGTTCGCGGGCGTGGTCATAGCGGCCCTCACCATCCCGCTCTCCATGGGCTACGCCGAGGTCGCCGGCGTGCCGCCAGAATACGGACTGTACGCGGCGATGCTCACGGCCGCGTTGTTCGCGCTGTTCACAAGCAGTCGCAATATCGTGTTCGGCATGGATTCCGCCACCGCCGCGGTGACGGGATCGGCCATCGCGAACCTGGGCGTGGCGTGGGGAAGCGGGCAAGCCGTCCAGGCCATGCCGTTTCTCGCCCTGGTCACGGCCGCGTTCGTCGCGGCATTCTTCCTCTTGCGCCTGGGGCGCTTCGCCGAGAAGATCCCGACTCCCGTGATGCATGGGTTCGTGCTGGGCATCGCCTGCGTGGTCATCATCGGGCAGCTGCCCAAGGTTCTGGGCCTGACCGTCGCGGGAACCTCCGCGGTGGACAAGCTCGTGGGCTGCGCCGCGCAAATCGGCAGCTTGTCGGCGCCCGCGCTGTTGCTCGCGGTGTGCTCGATCGCCGCCATCGTGGTGCTGGAACGCGTGGCGCCGAAATTCCCGGGCGCGCTGGCCGTGCTGGTCGTGGGCACGCTCGTCGCCGTCGGCGCCAGCACGGCGGGCGTGACGTTTCCGGCAATCGGCGAGCTCGAGGGCGCGTTGCCCGAGCCGGTCGCGCCGCATGTCCCCTCGGGCGACTTCTTCGGGATGCTCGGTATCGTCGCCGATGCCTTCACCATCGCGTTCGTGATGTCCATCGAGTCGCTGCTGTGCTTCCGCACGTTCGCGCGCGCTGGCACGGGCCCGGGCGCGGCCTTGGACCTCGCGGACGAAGGCGCCGTGATGAACCGCGAGCTGGGGGCCGCGGCGGCCGCGAACGGCATCGCCGCGTTGTTCGCCTGCCCTCCTGGCGCGGCATCGCTCTCGCGCACGGCGGCTGCCATGGATGCGGGTGGAACGACCCAGGTGGCGTCGTTGGTCGGCGCGTTCGTCGTGCTGCTTGCCGTGTTGTTCCTGTCGCCGGTGCTCGTGATGGTGCCGGAAGCGGTGCTCGCGGCCATCGTGGTGTGCGCGATGGCCAAGCTTCCCGACTTCACCAAGATCTCGCGGTACTTCCAGCACATGCGCATCGAGTTCTTGAACGTGATTGCGGTGGCGGCCATCGTGTTCGTGTTCGGGGCCGCGCACGGCGTGCTCATCGGCCTGGTGGCTACGGCCATCTCGGACGCGCTGCGCAGGCGGGGCACCGCTTCGCGCAAAGCCGTGTTCGGGGTCATCGACCGCCCCGACGAGCCGACCCGCTCGAAGCTGCGCAAGAAGCTGACGCCCGACCAGCGCGTTCAGGCCGCCAATTACGTGAAGATGACCTTCGGCAACCGCCTGGTGTTCTCGAACGCATCCACCAAGACCGCCAAGGCGCTCGAGATCCTTGCGCGCATCCCCGTGGACGTGCCGCTGGTGCTGGGGCTCTCGAAGATCCGCATGGTTGATGCGTCGGCCAACGACGAGATCTTGAGCCTGATAGACGCCGAGCGCGCCCGCGGGCGCAAGGTGTATTGCATCCGCAAGCTCGCGTTGGCGAACGACACGTACACCCGTTACGAGCTGCGCCGGGTGTTCGGCCGGTCGGACGGGCTGTTCTCGTCGAAGCGCGACTACGAGCTGTGGGCGCTGGAAAGCGCGGTTGCCGCAAACCGCGCGGACGGCAAGGGCGAGATGGCGGCGCGGCCTGGCTTGGCGGACGGGATGGGCGAGATGGCGGCGCGGCCTGGCTTGGCGGACGGAAAGCGGGATATCGTGGCGCAGCCCGACGCGACGGGCGCGGGCGCCTCCGACCTCTTCGTCCTGCCGCAGGAGCGACCTGTGTTCACCCTGTTCATCGCCGCGCGGCATGAAGCCTTGAAGGGCGCGCTCGTGTACATCAAGGCGCGCGAGACGGTGCGGTTCATCGCGGACGTGGCCGAGTCGGCCGATGGGGAAGTCGAGGTTTCCCGTCTGGTGCTTACGCGCAAGCGCGCACGCCAATACCTGGGAACGTACGCCAACGGCGAATGGGACCGCGGCGCGATGTCGCAGGCCGACCTGGACACGACGCTCGCGATGGTGCGCTCCGCGGTTTCGTACCCGGTATTCCTCGAGGAATTCGACGGCATCGAGATCGAGGAGCCCTTCGGCATGGAGTTCGAGCTGTAAGGCGCGGC
>SUUF01000127.1:3032-5858 GCA_015062635.1 Coriobacteriaceae bacterium
GCCAGAAATGGAGGCATGTGATGGTACAAGCGAATATGCTCGAGGCGAAAACCGACCTCTCTAAGTTCGTGCGGATGCTCGAGTCGGGCGAGCAAGATGTCGTCTACATCGCGCGGAACAACGTCCCGGTCGTCCAGATGACGGTCATCAAATTCCCTGGCGAAACGCAGCGCATCGGCGTCGCAAAGGGTAAGTTTAGCGTGCCAGACGATTTCGACGATTGGGATGCGGAAGTCTCCGAACTGTTCGAGGTGGGGCGATGAAGCTGCTGCTGGATACCCACATCTTGCTGTGGGCTCTAACGGACGACGCGCGCCTTCCCGCGAAGGCCCGAAAGCTCATCGAGGATGCTGACAACGACATATGCTACAGCGTCGTGAGTCCATGGGAGGTGCAGATCAAGCATGACCTGCATCCCGACAAGCTCGCCGTCAACGCGCGGGAGCTTGCGGGGTACTGCGAGCAAGCAGGTTTCCGGCCGCTGTCCATACGCCTGCAACACGTATTTGGCCTCGCGTCCCTCGAGCGCGAGGCGGGTGCGGGCGTTCACAAGGACCCGTTCGACCGGATGCTCGTGTGCCAGGCGGCTGCGGAAAAGATGCTGCTCGTAACGCACGATTCGCGGTTGGGGGAATACACCGAACCGTGTGTATTCGTGGTTTGACGAGCTGGATGGGCCGGAGTTACGTTTTCCGCCCCCTCTATTCTTTATGCGCATGTGTGGATGCGGATGCGTCCCGGTTTGCGCGTCTAATTGCGCACGGGACGTAGATGGCGGTTGCCGTCCCGAGCTGCCTCAGGCCACCTTGCCCAAGCTGGGCGGTCGCCTCCTCGTGCCTCCTCGCCCAAAGTAGGGCGTTCGTCGCCTCGAGCCGCTTCCCCCAAAGTAGGGTGGTCACCGCCCGCGAGTCTCCTCGAGCCGCGTTTCCTTACACCTGCGTGGGTTGGTGGTCCATCAGCGCCAGGCACAGACGGTAGTACAGGCGGTGGTTCGGGTCGTCCAGGTCGTCATCGAGCATGGCCTTTATCTTGTCCAGGCGCTTCAGCAGGCTGCTGCGGTGGATATGCAGGTCGCTCGCCGTGCGCGTCACGTTGCATTCGTTTTGCAGGTACAGCTCGAGCGTCCGCACGTGTTCTGACCCTCTGCCCAGGTCATGCGCTCGAAGGTTCTTCAGGCCCTGTCCCATCACGGCTTCCACGGGCATCTCGGCGCAACAGGCGTCAAGCAGGTAAGACAGCGCGTAATCGTGGAAGAAATACAGCGGGCGCTTCTCGTCCCGCCCGCGCGCCGCCGCGAACTCGGCTTGCAGCAGGTGCTGGTCGATGTCGGTCAGCTCGGAAAACGCGTTGCTCACGCCGCCGTAGTAGCCCATCCGCTCCACTTCGCGCCCCAGCTCGACGAGCTGCGGGTCGATGGCCAGGTCGGTGCTCTTCGACACGCGGATAAGCCCCACCACCGCCTGCTTGAACACGACCGCATACACGGTGCCCGGGAACCGCCCGTTCAGCGTCGCGTGCAGGTAATCGCTGGGAAGCGACTGCCCGACCCGGCGTTTGCGCAGCCGGAAACAACACCATTGCTCGTCGGCGCCCAAGGCAAGCAGTTCGGTTTCGTGGCGCGAGAGCGGCTTGTGGTCCAGCACGTTGCGCAGCGCGTCGAGCCCCGAGTCTGCGTTGTTCGCATTGGTGCGCAGGTACTTCAGGTAGGCTTTCTGGAACAGCGCGAAGAAGTGGTCGATAAGCGGCAGCTCGCCATCGCGGAAGGGCATCCCGTGCTCCGAGACCGAGACGCACCCCGCGAAGTAATCGAGCGGGTAGAGGTTGTTGCAATACGAGCTCTCGGGCGAGCGCAGCGCCGAGAAATACGGCTCGCGGATCATGCGCTCGAGCCGGCAGACCTCCTTCACCTGCACGGTGAGCTCGGTCGATAGGTTCATCACGGTATCGTCGACAGTCACCGTAGGCTTGCCGTTCTCATCGGGCGAAATGGCGGTCGAGAGCACGACCTGCAGGTTCTGATCGACGATGCAAAGCGTCCGCCCCAAGAACGCGCTGGCCTGCACGAGCACGGCGTCGATGTCGAAATCAAGGTCTTTCTCGATCTCGTTACGCAGCCGCGTGTCCCACGCGTCGCAGTCGTTGTAAATTGCCTGCACGGCATTGAGCACGGCGACGAGGTTCGATTCCCGCGACACGTGAAGCAGCGACACGCCCGCGCTCTTGCGTTGCCAGGGTGCGGTGGATCCGACGCAGATTATCGCGCAATCGCACGTGGGCGCCTTGTCGGGCAGCGAATTGCCGCGCGCGATGTACAAGGTGCCCGCCTCGAAAACCATGCCCGGTTCGTACAGCACGGGGCGGCCGAAGAATTCGGGTTCCTCGGGCACGCCATGGAGCTGCGCTCCGAAGTCGGTGGGCAACCGGTCGGCAATCGTCGAGAGCGCAAGCAGCATGTGGACCATCCTTCCATGCTTCAAAGTGCACGCCCGCCGAGGGCGTTTGGCGTGCACATTGTTCGTCTGGCCGCCTTCCGCGCAAGCGGGTGGCCTCCTGTTTCCTCGGGGATATCATAGCGCAAGCCCCGCAGGCCTACAAAATGTATGCACCCAGGCTGCTGGAACGCGCGAAATGCCGCCCGGTTTTGCGGTAAGGCCAGACGAATCGTGCAACCCCCGTCCGATGCACCGGTGGGCGAACTGTAGCCCCCATGCGCCGAAACTTTCCCTCTAGTGCGGTCTATCCATAACCGTGACCTGGGCAAATAATGAAGCTAGCAAATCGGCGGAGGCTGGTATGGCCGATACGAAGGGAGAAGTGCATATGAGC
>SUUF01000128.1 GCA_015062635.1 Coriobacteriaceae bacterium
GTGGCAACCCAGTCGTAGATCTCGTTGGCGAGGCTCCACAGGTCGTCGAGCTTCTCCTCGGTGGGCACCCACATGGTGCCGCCGACGGTGCTCGTCATGATGTGGGGCATCTTGCCGCCGATGAGGCCGCAGATCTCGGAAGCCTTGGACTGCATCTTCAAGGCCTCGAGGTAGTGGGCCGTGCAGATGAGGTCGAGCTCGGCGGGCAGGTTGTAGCCCAGGCCGTCGTCGCCGTCCTTGTGGTTGCCGGCCTTGCCGCCCTCGGAGCCGAACCAGTTGCCCGAGAAGATGGACAGCTGGCCGTTCTGGGCGAACTTGGTCAGGCGCGCGGAAAGCTGCTTGAAGTCGGTGTAGGTGGAGGTGCCGGCAGCCTCAGCAAGACGCTGCGCCTCGACCGGGTCGGCATTCAGGGCGTTCAGCGGGTCGACGTAGTCCAGGGCGCACAGGTTGTAGAACCACAGGATGTGGCTGTGCAGGAACTGGCCGGCCTCGACGATGTTGCGGATGATACGCGCATTGTTCGGGATCGTGATGCCGTACGACTTCTCGCCAGCCAGGCAGGCGGCGTGAGAGTGCGAAACCGGGCAAACGCCGCAGATGCGCTGCACGATCATGGCAGCATCTTCGGGGGTGCGGTTCTCGACGACGAGCTCCATGCCACGGAAAGCACCGCCGGAGACCCATGCGTTAGTGACGACGCCGTCCTCGACTTCCATCTCGGCGCGGAGATGGCCCTCGATGCGGGTAATCGGGTCAATGATGGAACGTGCCATGTGCTATTCACCTTCCTTCTTCAGGACGGAGTCGTCGTAGACGCCGATCGACTCGTTCGGGTGCTTGGCATCCCATTCGCGGACCTTCTCGGTCTCGACGAAGCCGAAGTTGCCCTTCGCCTTCATGCCGAAGCCGTGGATGACCATGACCGCGGCGACCGCGGCGATGGCGATCCAGCCGATGGTGGTGGGCTGGAACGGAACCCCGCCGATGCGCAGGTCGCGATGGCGGATGTAGAACGGGGTGTTCACCTCGACCCAGTTGTCGCCGGGATCGAGCGGGTTGGCCTCGCAGCAGCCGATGCACGGCGCGCCAGATTCCACGCACCAGGAGCGGCGGTGGTTGTAACGCACGATGCCGCAGTTGGCGCGGGTTTGCGGGCCACGGCAGCCAACGGCGTACAGGCAGTAGTTCTTGGCCTCTTCGGGGCTGCCGAACTGGTACACGAACTCGCCGTTCTCAAAGTGGCCGCGACGCTCGCAGTTGTCGTGCACGGTCTCGTTGAAGATGACGGCGGGCTTGTTCTGCTCGTTGAGCTCCGGAAGCACCTGCATCATCACGACGTCGACCAGGATGGCGACGAGCCACTCCGGGTTCGGCGGGCAGCCGGGGACGTTGATGACGGGCACGTCGATGCCCTGTTCCTGCATGTACTTCTGGCAGCCGACCGCGTCGGAGCTGTTGGGCTCGGCGCCCATCCAGCCACCGTTGGTCGCGCAAGAACCGAACGCGACGACGGCGTTCGCCTTCTCGGCGGTCTCCTTGAAGGAGTCGATGCCCGGCTCGCCGGCGATGCGGAGCGCATGACCGTCCCAACGCTTGAGCAACGCGCCTTCATACACCAGAATGTAGTTGCCGGCCTCGATGGTCTGCTTACGCGCTTCTTCCATCGACCAACCAGCAGCAGCCGAGAGGGTCTCGCAGTAATTCAGCGAGATCATCTCGAGAACCACGGTTGCGGGATCCGGGTCGTCGATCTGCGCGAACGCCTCCGTGCAGCCGGTGCAGGATGCGCCCTCCATCCAGATAACCGGATAGAGCCCGCCTTCCTGAGCGCCGATCACGGAGTTCTCGACGGCCTGGGCAACCTGGGCGACCGTGAGTTGCGATAACCCAGCGGCAGCCGCGATGGTTCCGCAAAGCTTCATGAAGCTACGACGCGAGATGCCGCGCGCATCGAGCATGCTTTGAAACTTGGCGGTTGTGGCCTCGTTTTCCATGTGCACACCTCCTTGGGGTGTTGTCCCAGTAATACCTTGCCGTGTGTATTATCCTTCATTGACACTACACAACTGCTACATTTTAAGGGTAAGAGCATGGTTTTTGGCGCAGACGGCCATAAAATGTTACCCACCTTTTAGTGGGTAACATCATTGGTGGTTTTCTTTACCCATTCCTTATAATATGTGGCAATTTTTGCCTGTCAGTTTTGCCAGGTAATGGTGAAATTGAGAATTTGGAAGCCCTAACATTACTCATATTTTGAATACTGACCGTAGGTTGCGCTGAAATGGGGAAACATCGATGCCCAGTAAAACCGTCGGGTTGCCGTATACTCCCACGAGCGTATGAAAGGGGTTACATGATCACCTACGCCGATTCCGAAAACGCCGCGAACATCGCGTTCCTGGGGCCCGCCGGCACCTATTGCGACGAGGCGGCGCGCCGTTTCGCCAAGCGCATGGGCGCGACCGACGCGACGCTGCTCCCCTGCCCGTCGTTCGGGCGCGTGTTCGACGCCGTCGAGCATGGGCGCGTCGAATACGGCGTGGTCGCGCTCGAGAACTCCATCGAGGGGCCGGTGAACGCGACGCTCGACTCGTTCGCCGAGCGCAACGAGTCGGCGATCCTCGGCGAGGAGATCGTCGATATCCACCATTGCCTCGTGATGAATGCGGCGGCACGCCCCGAGGACGTCAAGCTCATCGCATCGCACCCGCAGGCGCTTGCGCAATGCCGCAAGTTCCTCGAGGCCACCTTACCCGGCGTTCCCATACGCACGGCGGCATCGACCGCCGGCGCCGCCCGGATGGCCGCCGATGACGCCGCCGTCGCCGCCATCGCGAACGCCCGCGCCGCCGAGATCACCGGCACCGTGGTCTACCGCCGCGGAATCGAGGACCACCCCGGCGACCAGACGAATTTCGCGCTGATCGCCCGCCGCGGGCATTCCGCGGTGTTCACCGGCGAGGGCCCGATGAAGACCTCGCTCGCCCTGTACCTGCGCGGCGACCGCCCGGGCGCGCTGCAGATGATCCTGTCGGAATTCGCCTACGCCGGCATCAACCTCACGAAGATCCAATCGCGCCCCACGAAACGGCGCCTCGGCGAATACATGTTCTTCATCGACATCGACGGCTCGCTTGACGACGAAGACGTGCAGGTCGCCCTTGACTGCCTGCGCCTGAAGCTGCGCGCCGTGAAGATCCTCGGGTGCTACCCGAAAGCCGCGAACTAGCCGCTGAACCGCCACAGCAAGGGTCGAAGGCGCGTCCTCCGGCCCTTTTCCTTTGCCATCACATGCCGGTGGACAGATGCTCGACCAGCACTTTCACGCCGATTCCGATGAGGATGACGCCGCCCACCGCGGCAGCCGGACGCTCGAATATCGACCCGAAGCGGTTTCCCAGCGCAACCCCCGCCAGCGACAGCGCAAAGGTCGTGACGCCGATTATGACGACTGCCGGGAACGGCGAGACCCCGAGCGCCGCGAAGGTGACGCCGACCGCGAGGGCATCGATGCTCGTCGCGACCGAGAGCATCATGAGCTCGCCGAGGGAAAGGCCGCCGGATGCGCCGCCGTCTTCCCCTTCCCCATCCCCGCGAATCGCGTCGAGCAGCATCTTGCCGCCGACGATCGCGAGCAGCACGAAGGCGATCCAGTGGTCGATGCTGCGGATCGCGTCGGCGAACGACGATGCAAGCGCCCAACCGAGGACGGGCATGCCGGCCTGGAAGATGCCGAACGATACGGCGAGCGCAAGCGCCACCCGCCGGTCGATGCGCGGCATGCCCAGGCCCTTTCCCACCGAAACGGCGAACGCGTCCATCGAGAGCCCGATGCCTATCAGGAACACTTCGGCCAGGGTCATGCGCGATATCCCTTCCCGTCGTAGGCGAAGAATCCTTCGCGCACGAGCTCTTCGGTTATCGAATCGAATTCCTCCGCGTCCACAACGTCACGCCCGGCTTCGAGCTCGATTGCGTCGAGCGCATCGTGAAGCGCCCCCGGGGCGATACCCGGCTCGCCCAACACGATGCGCACCAGCTGCGCGCGCTTCTGACGCCGCGAGCCCTCGAAAGCCGATTGCCGGGTATGGCCGGCGCTGCGCCGCGACGGGTTCGGCATGGTCGCCTTCAGGTGGGCGCCGTAATCGAGCAGCGCGTAATACCACCCGCGCACATCCTCGTTCGGGCACGTCGCGCGCACCAAGGGCACGATCTGGGCGTCGGGTACTCTCTGCGCATCGGGGAAGAAATGATGGAGGAACACGCTGCGGACGTTCGTCTCGAGGTACACGCACGGCTTATCGTGGGCAAACGCCATCACGCCAGCCGCTGTCGCCGGCCCGATACCAGGCAGCGCGACGAGTTCCTCGTAGCTTTCGGGGAGCTTCCCGGCATGACGGTCGGCGCACTCACGCGCGCACCGCTGCAGCATCAGGGCGCGGCGGTTGTAGCCGAGCCCCTGCCACAGCTCGAGCACGAGAGACGTCTCGGCCGCAGCGAGGGCATCGATCGTCGGCAGAAGCGCGAGGAAACGGTTCCAGTACCGCTCGACGCGCTTCACCTGCGTCTGTTGGAGCATCACTTCCGACACGAGCACCGCGTAATCGTCGTCGATGCCGCGCCAGGGCAGCTCGCGCCACAGCTCTTCGCCCTTGCGCCGCACCAGGGCTTGAAAGGCGGCGATTTCCCCTTCGAGAAGCGCGGGCGCGGCAGCTTTAGCAGCCATCATGCTCGAATCGTTCGATTTCGGAAAGCAGGTCCTGCACCGCGCTGTCTTCGATTTCGCGGTATTCGGCGGAATCGATGGGCTGATACGCCGCGATCTTGTCGAGCAGGTTGTCGCGCGTCACGGGAATGTAGGAGCGCGACTCGAGGCTCATGTTGAACGCCTGCACGACCGCCTCGCGGGCGGCGGCGAAGATGTCGCAGCGCGGAAGGCCCCGGCTCAGGCGCACGAGCTCGAATCGGTCGAGCGCCGACATCGAGACATGGCGGTCCATCATGAAATCCCAAATGGCATCACGGTCGGCATCGCTCGGGCGGTTCACCTCGAAGAACGTGAGATGGCCCAGATGGCCGCCGAGACGCCGTTCGGCCTCTTCCGGCGACTTCGCCGACGCGAGAACCGTCACCTTGGGGTTCGAGACCGCATCGCGCAGGAACGCGACGGCCTTCAGGGGGCCTTGCGCGGCATCCTCGCCCGGCATTCCCGCCACCATCTCGCCGATGCCGAACCAAGCCGGCATGAACCACGAATCGATGCCCTCGAGCACCAGCGTGCCCGCATCGGCGAACCCATGGATGCCGATTCCCGGCGTCGACATGATGCACAGCGCCTGAGAGCCCTCTGCGCCCTCCATCG
Source organism: Coriobacteriaceae bacterium (assembly GCA_015062635.1). GTDB lineage: Bacteria > Actinomycetota > Coriobacteriia > Coriobacteriales > Eggerthellaceae > UMGS1519. Next base: position 5,366 of record SUUF01000128.1, read on the forward strand.
TGCGCATGCGGACGATGGGACGGTTCAACTCGTTTGCGGTGGCGATCATCAGGCGGTCGGCATCTTCGCGCGCATCGCTGTGGAAGACGATGGTATCGCCGACCGGTTGGTCGTACAGGCCATGCTGCGCCTGCATCTGCCCGACGAAGCTCAGCCATTCCTCATCGAGCTCGCCGACGATTCCCGACTCGCGAAGCCGGGCGATCTCGCCGTCGTAGCCGATGAGCGTGTCGAACGTGAATCCATCGAGCGACATCATGACCTCAGAGGAGCCCGTAGCGGCTTCCCCGAGCAACGCATCGGAATTCCAATCGTCATCGAACGGCGGCATTTCCGGCAATCCGTAGTCTTCAGCCATGCGGCACCTCCCCTCTGGGCGTTTTGAAAGTGAGTGAATTCTACCGCAGCGTCAAACAACGCTGCATCGCCCGTCGTGAATGCGTACAAAGCACATCCGATTGTTCATCTGCGGCTGC
>SUUF01000129.1:0-1099 GCA_015062635.1 Coriobacteriaceae bacterium
GCCGCGCGCATCATCTGCTCATCGGCGCTTTCCGGCGGGGGCGTGGGCGCATCGCCGCCCACGAGGAACCAGCCCGAGCCGTCGTACACGCCCGAAATCCCGTGGTTCTCGTCGTAGATGACGAATCGCTGGTCGTTGAACCGCGCGGCGAACCAATCCATGAGCAGGGGCACCACCGACGCCTTCGGGTTGCAGCGCGCGAACCATACGTCTCCTTCGCGATGCTCGAAGCGCATGAACTGCAGCATCAGGTGCCGTTCGTTCATGACGGTGCGGTACAGCTCGATGAGGCCGAACACGGCGGGAACCGAGACATCGTCGAGCAGCGGGCAGCTCCGCGGGCGTTCGCACGCATTCGTGCATTCGCCCTTGCGCGCGCAGCGGCTGCAACTGGTCCTTCCGCTTGCGGGGATGGCATAGGCGAGGAACCGGTGGATCCTCGTGCCGGTATCGGGGCCCTGCGAGGCCGCGGCCGTGCGGATGCAGTGAAACGCCTGCGTGCCGAGGGCGTATTCCACGAGCCGTCGCATCTGCAGCGCATGGGGCATGCACGTGTCGACGGGAATGACCTCTTGCCCGAGGCGCGGCTGAAGCTCATCTCGCGCGACCACGTCGGCATGCGCATCATGGTTGCGGATGGCCGCGCGCACGGCGCAGAGCATTCCCTCGAGCGTGCCGTCGTGCGCATAGGCGGCGCCGTCGGTGCGTCGGGCGGGCATGTCGATTGCCGTGCAGGGTTCGTTCCCGCGATCGTCCGCATCGTCATATGCCAGGGGAAGGACGGCGGTGCCGACGGGATTGGCCACCGGCCGGCCGTCATGGGAGTCCCAGATGAGGCCGGTATCGGTGCGCACGGTCGCCTCGGCGCGGTCGACCGCCGCCTGCGACGGCGTCATGCCGCACCTTCCCAGAGCCGCTCGACTGTCGTCGCGATCCCGGTTTCGACGGCAGCGTGCGCCGTTGCCGCCGCGCCGACCGGTGTGCCCGCCGGCAACGGGGAGGCGGCGAGCTGCGCACTGCCCATGGCATCGTGCACGGGCTTCACGTCGAGCATCTCGGGCTCGAACAGCGACATCTGCCCTTCGGGCACGCGGTTCGC
>SUUF01000129.1:1199-5834 GCA_015062635.1 Coriobacteriaceae bacterium
GGTCGGTGTCGACGATCTCGTCGGCATCGAAGCCGTAGAAGCGCATGAGCCAGTCGGCTTGGTACAGCCGGTGCTCGCGGTCGAGCTGCACGCCGGCCCCCGAAGGCAGGCGCACGTCGTCGTTGACCGGCAGGTAGGCGCTGAAGAACACGCGCTTCAGGCCGATCTGCGCGTACAGTGCCTGCGAGAGCGAGAGGATCTGCAGGTCGCTTTCCGGCGTCGCCCCGATGATCATCTGCGTCGATTGCCCGGCCGGCGCGAATGCGCGCTCCTTGCGCGGAGCCTCCACCTGCTTCAGGTAATGCACGCGCTTGCGCACCAGCCCGCGCGTGTCATGGTCTTCGGCCACGCGGTCGCGAATCTGCCGCATCGGCTCGAGGATGCCGGCGCGGCTCTTGCCCGGCGCGAGCAGAGCGAGGCTCTGGCTGCTCGGCAGCTCGAGGTTCACGCTCATGCGGTCGCACAGCCGGCCCAGGCGGTCGAGCAAATCGGGCGAGGTGCCGGGAATCGCCTTCGCGTGGATGTAACCGCGGAAGCCATGCTCGAAGCGCAGGATCTCGAGGCACTCGATGATGCGCTCGGTGGTGGCATCGGCGCTGCCCGCCACGCCCGACGACAAGAACAGCCCCTCGATGTAGTTGCGGCGGTAGAAGCCGATGACGAGGTCGGCGAGCTCACGCGGCCGGAAGGATGCGCGGCGCACGTCGTTGGAAGCCCGGTTCACGCAGTAGGCGCAGTCGTGGATGCACACGTTCGTGAACAGGACCTTCAGCAGCGAGATGCAGCGCCCATCGGGCGTGAAGCTATGGCACAGCCCCGCAGCAACCGTGTTGCCCAGCTGACCGGCCCGCGCCTGTCGGTCTGACCCGGAAGAGGTGCAGGCCACGTCGTATTTCGCGGCATCGGCCAAGATGCCGAGCTTTTCAACCGTGTCCACACGTTCCTCCTATACGAATGTTTGTTCGTACTATTATGCCGAACAAATGTATGATGTCAAGCCGTTTAATGGGACAGTCCATGGGTGGGAACAGGCTATAATTGCGGCAAGGGAAAACCATCTTCCGCTTCAGGTGAAACGGAAACGGGTTTCAAGGGGGGCATATGCAGCGCATCGCATTCAATGCGGCAAATGGGAAGCGCCGGCTTCTTGTGGTTCTGGTGACATTGGCAGCATGTTCGCTGCTCGGGGCGTTCGCCCCCGGCATTGCGCATGCCGCATCGGGCGATACGCTGCCGGCCCCTCATGACAACACGTGGAGCGGCCTCATCCGAAACTCGTACCTGGAGTCCACCGACAACGGGTATATGCGGCTCTTCGTGCAGGGCAAAACCGTGCACGTGGAGTACTACGACAACGCCTTCAACCTCACCTCGAAAAAGACCGTGAAGCTCGAACTTCCGGTGTGGGGAGGCTTCCATAAAGGCGGCGACGGCTCTTATTACCTGGTGGAAGGCCAGAACAACGAAGATGACGTCGACGGCACCGAAGTGGTCCGCATCATCAAATACGATGCGAATTGGAACAGGGTCGGGGCCGGGAAGGTCCTCGCCGAAGAAGGTTGGGATTACGAGATCCGCTATCCCTTCGATTATGCCTGCGTGAACATGACAGAGGTGGATGGGAAGCTGTACGTGGTAACCGGGCGGGAAGGGTACGTCGACGAGCGGTATGGCCAGGGGCATCAGGGCATGATGCTCATCCGCATGGACGAGAAATCGTTCGACACCGAAGTCGTCGATGGCGATTTCTGGCATTCCTTCGCCCAGTATATCGACCATAAGGGGTCTAACATCTACCTGTACGAGCTCAGCGAGGGCAGCAGGGCCACCATGCTCTCGCGGTTCGACGCCGGCAACGCCGATGCCGAAAACAAGGAGGAGAGCATTCCCGTGTTCCCCTATGGCGGCGAGCGCACGTCGGCGTGGGCGATATCGTGTTATGCCAGCGTGGATGACCTGGCGCTTTCGGGCGAGAACGTGCTCGGGATAGGCACCTCCATCGACCAGGGAAAATACGACAACGTCGACGAGAACACGCCATACAACATCTACCTCACGGTGACCCCGTGCTCCGACCTTTCGGAAGAGGCCACATCGGTGGTCTGGCTCACGAGCTATAAGGAGCCCGTCGGCCTGGCCGGCGTGAAGCTCACGAAGATCGACGACGACCGCTTCCTGGTGACCTGGCAGACGGAGGGCGGCGCCATCTCGGATGTGAACGACCCGTTGAGCGGGTGCACGTTGCACTACCGTTTCATCGACGGTTCCGGAAAGGCCATCGGCGGCGAGCGCACCGCGAAGGCGACGACGTCCGATTGCCACCCGATTCTGAAGGGCGGCAACGTCGTGTTCTACGCTTCTGACGATAAAACGGTCGACTTCTACACGATTTCCGCGAGTTCGGGCGAATTCAGCGAGAAAACCTACCGAAGCCTGGGCAATGGCCTCACCTGGAAGGTGAGCAAGAACGTCCTCACCATTTCGGGAAACGGCAGCCTGGAAGCCGAATGCAATTGGAGCATGTTCGAGGGCGTGGTCAAGAAGATCGTCATCAAGGGAGGCGTCGAGAGAATCGGCGACTCGGCATTCAATTTCCTCGACAGCGTGCAGAAGGTGGTTGTCTGCGACGGCGTGAAGAGCATCGGCAAGGAGGCGTTCGCGTATATCGACAACCTCAAGGTCGTCGAGATACCCGCCTCGGTCACCAAGATCGGCGCGGACATCATCTGGACGGGGAGCTACTGGGTCGGCAGCAATTCGCACGTGTACCAGGCCACGATTCGCGCGCCCAAGGGGTCGTATGCCCACAAATACGCGAAGAAGCATGGCATCGACTTCGATCCTTTGGATTCCGCCGGAAACGCCACGTCGATCAAGGGCGCGAAGGTATCGGGAATCAAGAACAAGGCGTATACCGGCAAGAAGATCAAGCAAAAACCGGTGGTCAAGGTCGATGGGAAGAAGCTGGTCGCCGGTGAAGACTACCAGCTGAGCTACAAGCAGAACATCGAGGTGGGCACGGCGACGGTCATCATTTCGGGCATCGGCGACTACCAGGGGAAAGTGAGCAAGACGTTCAAGATCAAGAAAGCCGCCAACCCCCTGAAGGTGACGCCGGCCTCGAAGAGCTTCAAGCGCTCTGCGCTGGGCAAGGCCAAGACGCTGAAGATCGCCGCATCGAAGTCCAAGGGCAAGCTGACGTATGCGCCGAACAAGAAGGCGAAGGCCGCGAAGATCAAGGTGTCGGCCAAGGGCAAGGTGACCATTCCCAAGAACTGCAAGAAGGGCACCTACAAGATCGTCGTGAAGGCGGCCGGCAACAAGAGCTACAAGCCGGCTACCGCGACCGTCAAGATCGTGGTCAAGTAGCCAGCTCGGTGCAGTCGCCTATTCCCCCAGGTAGCTTTCCACCGTGGGATTGCTCTTGATGATCTGCTTCAGGTTGTCGATGTAGGCCAGCAGCAGCTTGCTCGGCTTGCGCTCGCGGTGGATGAGATATCCCACGCGCATGTGCGCATCGGCGTTCAGCGGAATCGATGCGATGCCCTGCAGCATCTCGGGCGACAGCACGCCGGTCGCGATGGTATAGCCGTTGAAGCTCGTCAGCAGGTTCGTGAGCGTGCCGCGGTCGGATATGCGGATGATGCGCTTGTGGGGGAGGTATGCAAGCGGCTCCTCCGAGAAATAGAACGAGTTCTCGGTGCCCTGCTCGAACGAGTAGCGCGGCCAATCCTCCAGGTCGTCGGGGTCGATGCTTTCCTTTTTCGCAAGCGGGTGGTTCTCGCCGACGAACACATGGGCATCGGCGGCGAACAGCGGGTGGAACTCGAGGTTGGCATCGTCGAAGGCCTTGCCAAGCACACGCTGGTTGAAGCTATCTATATAGAGTATGCCGATCTCGCTGCGGAAGGTCGCGACGTCGCTGATGATCTCGCCCGTGGCGGCCTCGCGCAGGATGAAATCGTATTCAGCCTGGCTGCTGCAGTCTTCGGCGGTCTTGATGAAGGCCTCGACGCTGAAGGCGTAGTGCTGCGTCGACACCGCGAGCCGAAGCTGCGCATTCTGGCCTTTCGCGTAGCGGTTCTCGAGCATGTCGGCCTGTTCGAGCACCTGGCGCGCGTAGCCCAAGAGCTCGGTTCCCTCGTTCGTGGGGGTCACGCCGCGGTTGCTGCGCGTGAAGATGGTTATGCCGAATTCCTTCTCGAGGTCGCGCACGGCGGTCGAGAGGTTCGACTGCGAGGCGAACAGGTTGGTCGCGGCCGCGTTGATCGAGCCGTATTCGGCGATGGCCACCAAGTACCGTAATTGCTGCAGGGTCATGGGTCTCCTTTCGCACTCCCCCCTATCGTTATACTACAGTGAATTGCTAGGAAATCGGGAGAATACCGCATCCGGTCATTCCTTTTGAAGATAACCACACGCGCACCCGCCGGATGGGGGCGGGTGCACTTTGGATGGTCGTTTCGACCCGCATGGCCGGCGCCGGGCACTTGTGGCATAATAGGGCGCGCTGAAGCTGGTGTGGCGCAACGGTAGCGCAACTGTCTTGTAAACAGTAGGTTGCAGGTTCGATTCCTGTCACCAGCACCAGAACGATCGAGGGCCGATGCGCGTCTGTCGCATCGGCCCTTTTGC
>SUUF01000018.1 GCA_015062635.1 Coriobacteriaceae bacterium
TATATGACCTTCAGTCTGCCGTTCGGGCGACCGTCTAGTCGACTCCCCTGAAGATATGCCCCGTTGTGGCCCCGTCTACCTTTTTAATCGCATCGCCGCTCTTCGCGGCCACATCGCGGGCACGCACCGCGCGACGCACGGCTGCGGTCGTCTCTTCGACATTCAACAAGGTTGCATCCACCATCACGGCATCGACGCCGGCGGCCATGAGGTCGGGCATCAGATGCGTCAGGTCAAGCGAAACCGCATTGTACAAGTGGCTCCGCCCGCAGCAGTCGGTGATAACCGGCATCTCGAAGCCCTTGCGGTCCTTCATGAAATGAGGGCTCTTGCGGCGCACGCACTCCGTGCAGTTGCGATTGCAGGGCCCTTGGCTCATCAGCAGGCAGTGTTCGGTGACCATCAGCTCCGCGGCACCCGACACATAGAGGCCCAGGCTCACGGGCTTATCCGCCGAAAGCTCGCCGATCTGCGCCAGGGAAAGTTCGGGCGAAAGCCACACGCGCCGTGCGCCCATCTCGGCCAGCTCGTCGAGCGCATGATGGTTGAGCACGGGAATATGCGGACCCGCTTCCACCTCGGCGCCCTTCGCCACGGCCTCGAGCAGCTGGCCGAGGTTATCGGCGAGCACCGGCTTCTCGGGACGCACCGCATCGAGGGCGTCGAAGCCGAAGGTGCGCTCGCGGGTGCCCTCGAGGTTGTCGTGGGCAATCGTCGGCAGCGCGAGCACCGCCTGTTTCGGGTATCCCGCCTGCTCAACGGTAGGGGTCACCTGGCCACCCACCATCGCGGTGCCGCGCTTGTAATTCAGCGCATGCACATAGATGGCATCGGCGCCAGCGCGCTTGGCGGCACGCGCACACGAGGGGTTGGCGGTAAGCACGCATACTTCCACGCCACGCGGATGCGCCGGCTCGGGGCGCGGACGCTCGCCGGCACGGGGCAGCATGCGCAACGCAGCAGGCGCCATTTCCTCTTCCAGCGATTCCAATGCCGCAGCACGCGCCTTGTGCAACTGCGAGAACCCGATTCCCACGCCTTCGTCGAGCTCGATGGAAAGCGCGTCGGGACCGGCCAGCGCAAAGGGGGTCGACCCCATGCGGTCGACATGGTCGCGCACGTCTTCGGAAGAAACGGGCTTGGTGCGCGCCGGTTCCACCGCATCGCCCTCGAAACGGGCGGTCGAGCCGTCGGCCGCGGTGAATTCCACCAGCAACGGCTGGCCGATGCGCAAACGCACCCGGCCCGTCACCGGAACCCGCGGCTCAAGCGCGTCGTCGACGAAGGCGGCAGCCGCTTCGCGCACGCGGAAAACGCGATCGCCCTTCCCCACCTTCTTCAGCGGGGCGGTGATGCTCAGGCGGTGCTTGCCCGCGACGTCGGCCGGCACGACCGTGTAGGCGAAATGCCCGCGCGCCGTCCAGAATTCCAGCACATCGCCGGGCTCCACCGACCGGTCGAGCTGAACGGTCACAACGCCATCGCGCGCGCCCTGCACGCGTCCCACCAACACGCCACGGTTGTTCGGGCGCTGGTAGCTCATCATATCGTTGCCCGTCTCGCCGACGAGATACGCCTCGGTGAAACCGCGGCTGAACGCCTCGGCAAGCACCCGCCGCTCCTCGTGCGTGGCATCCTGACGGCCGGAAGCGCCCTGCACGCGATCGAGCACCTGACGGTACACGCCCACCACGGCGCTCACATATTCAGGCGACTTCATGCGCCCCTCGACCTTCAATGACGCCACGCCGGCGTCGAGCAGCTCGGGCAGAAGGTCGATGGTACATAAATCCTTCGGCGAGAGCAGATGCTCGCCCGGCGCATTCAACGGCTTCCGCACCGCCTTGTTGTGCAGCTCATAGGGAAGCCGGCAGGCTTGCGCGCACCGGCCGCGATTAGCCGAACGCCCGCCCACGAGCGACGACATCAAGCATTGCCCGGAATAGCAGATGCACAGCGCGCCATGGCCGAAGACCTCCACCTCCATGCCCAGCTCGGCCGCCGTGGCGGCAAGCTGCGACAGTTCGGGCAGCGCGAGCTCGCGCGCAAGCGTCACGCGCGTGGCGCCCAAGCGCGACGCGGCGACAAGGCCTGCCACATTGTGAATGTTCATCTGCGTGGACACATGCAATTCCGCCTGCGGCAGCACCCGGCGCAGCTCGCGCGCGAAACCGAGGTCCTGCACGATGAAGGCATCGACTCCCCGTCGATACGCCTGGCGCACCAGCTCGACGGCCGCCGGCATCTCGCGTTCGAGCATCACCGTGTTCACGGTGAGGTAGATGCGAACGCCGCGCAAATGCGCATACCGGCACGCTTCATGAAGCTGGTCAAGCGAGAAATTGCCCGCTCCCCGACGCGCATTGAACTCCTGCGCGCCCAGATACACGGCATCCGCTCCCGCGCGAACCGCTGCATGCAGGCACGTCATATCACCCGCAGGCGCCAATAATTCCATCTTGCGTTCAAGCATCCGCGTATCGTCTCCTTGGTGTAGGGGTTCTCTTCATTTGTCGGCCTCCGGTGCATTTCCCGGGGCGCCGTTTCCCAGTTTCCCGTCGCTCACCTATAATAATCCAACCTATGTAATCGCATCACAGAAGGACATGCACTATGGCGCGAAATGTGTCAGCGGGCACAACTTACCGGCCGCGGAAGAAACATCACTTCCTGCTTTGGCTCCTGCTCATCATCGTATGCGCGGGAACCGCTGCCGTGATTGCTGCCAGCGCCTATTGGCTGCGCGACCTGCCCACCCTCGAGGGCATCGAGAAGTACGGGTACTCGCAGACCACAACCGTATATGCCAGCGACAAGAAGACCGTCCTCGCGGAGTTCTACCTGCAAGACCGTCAGCCGGTGAAACTCGCCGAAATCAACAGCGATGTCATCCAGGCGACGCTTGCGACCGAGGACGAGCGCTTCTACGACCACGGCGCCGTCGACGTCATCGGCATCGGCCGTGCCCTGTGGAACAACATCGCGAGCCGCGTGTTCGGTCAGGATCTGGGCTTGCAGGGCGCCTCGACGATCTCGCAGCAGCTGGTGCGCAACACCGTGCTCAACGAGGAGGCCACCGACATCTCCATCAAGCGCAAGCTGCGCGAGGCGCGTCTTGCCATGGACCTCGAGGACGTCTACACCAAAGACCAGATCCTCAACATGTACTTGAACACCATCAATTACGGCGACAACTGCTACGGCATCCAAGCGGCCGCGAAGCATTACTTCTCGAAGAACGCGAGCGACCTGAGCCTGCTCCAGGCAGCGACGCTCGCCGGCATCCCGCAATCGCCGAACGCCTTCACGCCCACGATCGACCCCGATGCCTGCAAGGAACGCCGCAACATCGTGCTCGACCGCATGGCCGGCTGCGGCTACATCACCGAAAAGCAGGCCGAGAAGCTGAAGAAGAAGGAGCTGAAGCTGAAGGTGGCCGCCGCGAAGTCGTCCGACGGCATCTACAAGTACCCCTACTTCACCAGCTATGTGCGCGACACGTTGGTGAACGAATACAGCACCGCCGAGATCTTCGAGGGCGGCCTGAGCGTCTACACCACGCTTGACACCAGGATGCAGGATGCCGCCGAAGACGCGTGCAATGCGCAGCTCGAGTACCTTGCCGACGATGTCGAGGTCTCGCTCGTGTCCATCGACCCCGACACCGGATACATCAAGGCGCTCGTGGGCGGCCGCGACTTCTATGCCGACCAGTTCAACATCGCCACGCAGGGTCAGCGCCAGCCGGGTTCGTCGTTCAAGGCGTTCACCCTGGCCACGGCCATCAAGCAGGGCATCAACCCGAACACGCTCATCGACTGCACGAGCCCCGCGATCTTCGGCAAGTCGGGCGACGACCTCTCGGGTTATAGCGCCTACGACGAATACGGCGATGTCGTCACCGATGATGTCAGCGGCGACGGCGTATGGCGCGTCGAGAACTTCGATAACGCCGACTACGGCATCCGCTCGATTCAAAGCGCATTCGCCGTGTCGTCCAACACCGGCTTCGCCCGCCTCATTCGCCAGGTGGGCGCGCAGAATGTCGTGAACACGGCTCATGCGATGGGCATCACGTCCGACCTCGATGCCGTCGACTCGCTCACACTGGGCACCTCGGGCGTCACCGCACTCGAGATGGCCGATGCCTACGCCACGTTCGCCACCGGCGGCGAGCACCGCGACGCCACCGCCATCACGCGCATCGTCGACCGCGACGGCAACGCCATCTATGAATGGCAGGACGAACCGGTGCAGGTGCTCGACAAGGAAGTGGCCTGCGCTGCCATCAAGGTGATGAAGACGGTGCTCACGCAGGGCACCGCCACGGCAGCCCAGCTGGACAGCGGCCAGGAAGCCGCTGGCAAGACCGGCACGTCCGAGAACTTCCGCGACCATTGGCTCGTGGCCTACACGCCGCAGCTGAGCACCGCGGTGTGGATTGGCTCGCGCCAGGAACAGGAACTGCCCGGTCTCGACTGCTGCTTCGTATGGCGCACGTTCATGACCGCCGCGCTCGAAAACAGCGAGATCGAGCAATTCCCCACCGCGCCCGATCCGGCTTATGACAACGAATTCAACCAGAAGCAAGACGAAACCCTCGGCAGCATCCTCGCCGCAGAGCAAGCGGCAGCCGAAAAGGCGGCGAAGAAAAAAAAAGACAGTGACGAGGACGAGGATGAAGAAGACGAGGAAGACGAGGAGTCCGAGGATGACGAGGAGTCTGAGGATGAGGAGTCTTCCGAAGAATACGACGAGTCAGAGTATTAGCGCCTAACGTCATTGACGCCTCGCCCTTGCCAAGCGTACCGAAACGGTCCCGCGCACTGTGCGGGGCCGTTTTTCGCTTGTGTCGCGGTGTTCTAGCGTTCACCTTCCCATTCGAGCAGGAACTCATCGAGAAACCCGCGGGTCACCGCATCACGGGCCACGGCTATCTCGCGTCCCGCATCGGTGCACATCAGGTCTTTGAGCTTCAACAGCTTGTCATGGAAATGGGCCGTGGTCGCCGACCGATCGCCGCCATCGGGATCGTGCAGCGCCCGTCCATGCGCGCCCCCGAACGCGAATGCGCGGGCAACGCCGATTGCGCCGATGGCGTCAAGCCGGTCGGCATCGCGCACACAGGCGGCTTCTCGCGTGGATGGCGGCGTCGCTCCGTTCTTCGAAAACGACACCTCGCGGATGGCGGTTAAAACCGCCGCGGCATCGGCGGGTGAAATGTCCCAATTCGCCAAGAACGCCCGGGCGTTGCCCAAGTCGTCGCTGGTGGCGGGGGAAAGCTTCGCATCGTCGACATCGTGAAGCAGTGCGGCGAGCGCCACGATTCCCCGGTCGGCGCCTTCCTGCACGGCGATGCGTTCGGCCAAGCGCCGCACCCGCACCATGTGATGCCAGTCATGCCCCGTGGCGTCATCTCCGAAAAACGTCTGCACATACCGGCTCGCCGCGTCGAGCACCGTCTCGTCGATCATCGCGTATACCTTTCTCGTGCTTGGGGCATAAAAAACGGCATGCCGTATTCCGGCATGCCGTGTGCTTCTCGCTGCGTGAGTTAGCCTTGCGAGGAAGAAGACGTCGCCTCGGAGGCGGAAGAGCTGCTGCCCGCATCGTCGCCACCGGTCGCGGCGGTCGAAGCCGTAGTCGCGGCCGAGGCGGTCGAGGAGCTCGAGGCCGAAACCGCGGTCGAGGCGCCATCGGAGCTCGACGACGACGGCATCGCGCCATTGAGCTTCGTCACCAACGTGTCGGCCGTCTGCAGATGGGCGATGGCGCTGTCATACTTCTGCTGCACCGGGCCCAGAACCTCGTTGATATCGCTCACATCGGCGCCCTCAGCGTCTTTGAACACCGCGATATACGCTTGCAGCGCGTTCTTCAAATCATCGCACCCCGCACAGTATTCCGCATGGATCTCGACCATCATATCGGGCGCGGAAATGCGCTTGAACGAGTCGATGTCACGGTAGACATTGGTGGCAGCCTGCTCCATCGTCACAATATCGCCCGCCGCCACCGCCGCCGTGAACGGTTCGAGATCGGCGTTCATCTGGCTCATCGCGGTATTGGCCTTCGACATGTAGGCGCGGTTCAACGAGGCCGCATCCTCGGTTTCGGTGCTCGGGGCGCAGCCGGCCATTGCAGCCAGGCACAGAACCGAAAGCGCTGCAGCAAGCAGAATCGCCATCATCCTACGTGTCTTCATATCGAGCCTTCCATTCCCGTGCGCGATGGCATAAGCCCTCCGCGCACGTCATTGCTTCGTCTATTCCTCGTCGTCGGAATCGTCTTCCCCGTCATCATACTCGTCGGAGTCGTCTTCGTCCCCGTCATCGTCATCCAACGGTTCTCCGGTCGCATCATCGTACCCGTCCCCGTCTTCATCGACGCCTTCTTCATCGTAATAGTTCGAGCGCGATTTATACGACCCGCTCCGATCGGTGTAGGTGAAATCGTACGAGTATGCATTGTAGGCGTTATCCACGGAATTATAGCCGGTGGAGCTGATGGCCAGCGCATCGTTGTCGACGGGAATGAAATCGGGCAAATCCTTCGTCGGGAACTTCTTGGGTTCCACATCGGCAAGCGCCGCATCCATGAACAGCGGGAACACGCCGCTCGCCGTGACGGCGCCCGTCGACTGCTCTTGGCGGTTGCCCAACCAGATAGCCACCGAGTATTCGGGCGTGAAGCCGCAGAACCAGCTGTCGCGGTAATTCTCGGACGTGCCCGTCTTGCCCGCCGCCTCACGGCCATTGGCCAAGACCGCATCGGGTGCGGTGCCGCTCGACCCGATGACGCCCTGCATCACCTTCGTCGCCTCGGCGGCCACTTCCTCGGAGATCACGCGCTCGCCCGTCGTGTCGGGCTGGTAGATGGTGCGGCCCGAGGAATTCTGTATCTCCTCGATGCACGACGACTCGCGATGGATGCCGCCCGATGCGATGGTCGCATAGGCCTCGGCCATCTCGATGGTCGTCACCTGCTGCGAGCCAAGCGTGATGGAGGGCACGGCATTCAGGTCGGAATCGATGCCCATGCGCTTGGCCACTTCGGCCACCTTCATGGGCGTGAGCCACAGGCACAGGCGCGCGAAGCCCGTGTTCGATGACACGGCGAAAGCATTCGCCACGGTCTGGGTCCCGTAATCCGAGAACGAATCGTTCGAGAGGGTCCAGTCGTCAATCGTGATCGTCATGGGGCAACCCACATAGGTGGCAAACGGATCCATCTTGTTTTCGATGCAGCCCACCAGCGTGAAGGTCTTGAACGAGGAACCGGGCTGTCGTTGCGCCTGCGTGGCAAGGTTGTACTGGTCTTTGTTGAAATCCTTGCCGCCGACGATGGCCTTCACGTATCCCGTCGCGGGGTCGATGACGGTCATGGCCACCTCGAGGTAATCCTCGATGTAGCTTTCCTTCGTGCGCGCCGCGTCTTCGGCATACTGCTGCAGCTTCGGGTCGAGCGTCGAATACACCGTGAGGCCGCCCTTGTACACCATGTCGAAGTCGTACATCTCGAGCAGCGTATCGCGGATGTAGCTGCTGAAATACGGATACTTCAGCAAGCCGTTCGACGTTTCGGTCTCCTTCACCTTCAGCTTCAACGGGGCGGCGCACGCCTCGTCGTATTCGGCTTCGGTGATGACGTTGTTCGCCAACATGCGCCCGAGCACCAGGTTGCGGCGCTCTTTGCATGCGTCGGGATGGTCGATGGGATTGTTGTAGGTCGGCGACTGCGGAATGCCGATAAGCGCGGCCGCCTCGGCAAGCGTGAGCTGGTCGGCATTCTTCGAGAAGTAGCGCTGCGACGCCGCCTGAATGCCATAGACGCCCGAACCGTAATTGATGGTGTTCAGGTACATGAGCAGGATGTCTTCCTTGGAATACATCTGCTCCATCTTCACGGCGATATACGCTTCGCGCACCTTGCGCTTCAGCGTCGATTCGCTCGCCTCGGAAGCGAGGATCGTGTTGCGCACGAGCTGCTGCGTGATGGTGGAGGCGCCTTCGTGCCCGATGCCGAACAGGTTGACGGCGACGGCGCGCAAGATGCCCTGGGGGTCGATGCCATGATGGTCGTAGAATCGCTGGTCCTCGGTCGCGACCGTTCCCTCCCACACATACGGCGAGATGTCTTCGCGTTCGACCGGGTCGCGGTCTTCGACATAGAATTCAGCGAGCAACGTCTTGCGGTCGTTCGCGTAGACCTCGGTCTTCTGCGAGAAGTTGTAGGCATCGGCATCGCTGTAGTCGGGCAGGTCAGAAAGCCAGGCATTGCCCACCGTGAACACGCCGAGCAATCCCACGAAGAACAGCACCGAGAACACCCCGAGCACATAGAGGAAGCCGAGCCATGGCCGTCTGCGCTGGCTCGAGCGCCGTCTCTTCAGCACACGGGAACTCACGGCACCTCCTTCATGCGGGCATAGTCCTACAACATATAGCGAGTATTGTACCGCCTGATACGCCCTATCTGGCAAACCTCAATAAACGTCCCTATCTCGGATGCCAACGACGCGCACCGGCATGCCGAAGGGTTACCCTCGGCTGTCGCGTTGCAGGGCGTCCTTCGCCTGCTGCAACTGCACGCGCACGGCCTCGTGCCCGGTTCCGCCGGGAACCGTGCGCGCCGCGACGATGCTCGGCAAGTCGAGCTGGCGCGTGATGTCGGCCTCGAACAAATCGCATTCGGCCTTGAAGTCGTCGAGCGAAAGGTCGTCGAGCTGGCACCCCCGCTGCTCGCAGGTGTGCACCAGATGGCCCACCACCTCGTGCGCACGCCGGAACGGCAAACCCTTCTTGGCCAGGTAGTCGGCCACATCGGTCGCCGCCAGATACCCCTTGCGCGCCTGTTCGAGCATCGCGTCGGGGTTCACGCGCATCGTCGCAAGCATGCCCGACACGCAGGTGAGGGCATCGTGCAACGTCTTTGCCGCATCGATGGCGCCCTCCTTGTCTTCTTGGAGGTCTTTGTTGTAGGCCAGCGGCAACGACTTCATCGTGACCAACAGCGCCACGAGGTCGCCCACCACGCGTCCGGTCTTGCCGCGCGTGAGCTCGGCGAAGTCGGGGTTCTTCTTCTGGGGCATGATGGAGCTTCCCGTCGAGAACGCATCGGAAAGCGTGATGAACCCGAACTCGCTCGTCGACCAGAGGACGACCTCCTCGCACAGGCGGGAGAGGTGCATCATGGCCACCGCGCACGCATAATCGAGGTCGAGCAGGAAATCGCGATCGGACACCGCATCGAGCGAGTTCTTCGAGATTTCCGCGAACCCGAGCGCATCGGCCACCATCTGGCGATTCAGGGGATACGTCGTGCCCGCAAGCGCCGCAGACCCCAGCGGGAGCACATCGGCGGCCGCGCGGGCATTCGCCACGCGCGCGAAATCGCGGGTGAACATCCAGAAATACGCGAGCATATGGTGGCTGAACAACACCGGCTGCGCATGCTGCAGATGCGTGTATCCCGGCAAGATGACGTCGAAGTTGTCTTCGGCAAGCTTCAACAGCACCGCACGCAGGTCATTGAGGTCGTCGAGCAAGCCGTCGCACAGGTGCTTCGCGAACAAGCGCGAATCGGTGGCAACCTGGTCGTTGCGCGAACGCCCGGTATGCAGGCGCGCGCCTGCCTCGCCGATGTTCTCGGTGAGGACTTTCTCGATGGCCATGTGGATATCCTCGTCGTTGATGTCGAAGACGAACTCGCCGGCATCGATCGTGCGCTCGATGTCGTCAAGCCCCGCGCAGATGGCCTGGGCATCTGCAGACGAGATGACGCCCTGCGCGGCGAGCATCGTCGCATGCGCCTTCGAACCGGCGATATCCTGCTTGTACATCGCCTTGTCCACCGGCAGCGACGCGCCATATTCCTGCGTGAATTCGCTCACGCCCTCTTCGAACCTACCCGACCACAGTGCCATCGGCTTGCATCCTATCTTCCAGCCGGCGCGCTTTCCTCCACACGCCGCATGACCTGCCTATTGTAACGGGAAGCCGGCCCATGCGGGTCATTCCCGAGGAAACCGCCACACATGGCCGCATGCGGCACCGTGGCACGGCGCGGACCGACGCGGGGATGCTGACGAGGCGGGCTCGTCTAGCGGGGCACCGTCGTTTTGACGGGCCATTCGCCGCGGCCGAGCAAGGCCAGCGCACGCATCTTCAGGAAGGAATAGGCGTTCGCCGTCAACCAGAACGCCGCCGGCGACACCCCGAAGAGGGCGGCCTTCAACCGCGTCTTGGGATGACAGCCGCCGTTCACGCACCGCTGCACGAGCGAATGGTCGAGCAGGGGCAGCGCCCGCCTTAACGGCGCCCGCTTGAAAGCGCCGAGGTAACGCGTTGCCAGCA
The DNA here is from genome assembly GCA_015062635.1 of Coriobacteriaceae bacterium. Lineage (GTDB taxonomy): Bacteria > Actinomycetota > Coriobacteriia > Coriobacteriales > Eggerthellaceae > UMGS1519. The sequence goes on from SUUF01000018.1 coordinate 10,356, forward strand.
CATCGCCCGACGCCGATTCGAACCCCGGTCCCAACGTCGCAAAGGCGCGTTCGAGCACAAGGCAGGTATCGTATATATCGAGCAGCGACTGCATGCCGTTCGACGGCGTCGTGGTTATCGAACCCGGCCGGCGCACATAGTGGTAATACCGATGCGGGTTCCGCACCACCCGGCGCGCCGCCATCAGCATCAACGGCGTGAACCGCAAATCCTCGTACAAGATCCCATCCTCGAAACGCACGCCGGCCTCCACGAGAAACGCGCGGCGCACGGCATAGCACCAGGCGGCGATTGAAACCATGTTCTCATCAATCATCGCGCGCAGGAAGTCGGTCCCCGAGCCGAAGGCTGGCTCGCCTCCGCAGCTCCGCATCGCCACATGAGGCGTGAAGACGGCATCGGGGCGCTCCGAAGCCGCCGGGGCGCAAGCGCATACGCGCGCAAGGCCCTCGAGCGCATCGGCATCGATGTAGTCGTCGGGGTCGACGAAGACGAGGTATTCGCCATGCGCCGCGTCGATGCCCCGGTTCCGGGCGGCAGACAGCCCCCGGTTTTCCTGATGGACCACCTTGAACCGCCCATCGCATGATGCGGCGACATCGCACAGGTGTCCCGATGCGTCCGTGCTCCCATCATCCACGAGAATCGCCTCGAAATCGGGGTACGTCTGACCCGACAACGATTCCAGGCAGCGCGCGAGATACGGCGCCACGTTATACACGGGAACGATCACCGAGAAGAGCGTGGGGGCGGCGTTGATGACGTCCGCGCATTCAGCAGAGGTCAAATCGGCTCCCTTCTCTTTCACTCGGTCGTGGGCAACTCTCGCAGAGTTCGCCCCGTTACGCAAGGGGCTTCCGGCGAGCACCACCGCATGCGAGCTCAGCGGGCGCGGCCAAAGCCCGCAACCATCCGCATGAAATGGCGATTGCGCGTGAAGGTGCACCATGCGCATGCGAGGGCGATATACACGAGCGCCCCCACGGCGATTTCAAGCACGAGCCCGGCAACCGATGGGCCCCAGAGGGCGACGAACGCGGAAGCCGCAATGCGCACCGACAGCATCATGAGCGCACCACAGGCGACGAACGGCACCGCATTGCGCACGTAACGCGCCAGCGGAAGCTCGCGGCGCACGACCCATGCCTGCGCCAGGAGCACCGCGACCTCGGCAGCGACGGCGGCGACGGCGGCACCCATGGCCCCGAGCGACGGCACGAGCGCAAGCACGGTTGACACGCTCGCCACTGCCCCGCAGACGATGGTGACCGTGTATTCGGCATCGCGAAACCGTGGGATGAGATATTGCCGTCCGAGCACATTGCTCGCCGCGATGAGCGGCACCGCGATCGCGAGCACAATCATGAGCGGCGCGCACGCCGAGAACGCCTCGCCGAGAAACACCGGCGCGAGCTCGGGGGCGATTGCCGCAACCCCGAAGGCCATCGCAAGAGCGCCACCTTGCACAAACCACATGCTGGCCTCAACGAGCTCTTTGCCGCCTTCCTCATCGCCAGACGAGAACACGGCCGACATCCGGGGCATCATCACGGCAACGAGGGCCGTGATGAGCGCGAGGGGGACCTTCGCGATTTTATCGGAGTATTCGAAAAAGCCGGTCTGCTCCATCGTGGAAAGGCCGCCGAGCAGCACCTTGTCGAACGTCGTGTATATGCTGTAAGCGATGATGGGGATGAAGAGCCGCAGGCAGGGCAGGTAGTGCGCGCGCACCTCGCGCCACGTCGGCCGCGCGAAATCGACATAACGTGGCACGAACGGCCAAAGCACGAGCTGCGAGACAACGAAGCCGGCAACGACGATTGCCACGTACACCCACAGGTCGGACGGGCTGTGCACGAGCAGGAAGACGAACGCGATTTCGACGACCTTCACGAGCATGCTGCGGATGGTGGGCGCCTTGAAATCCTCGGCGCCGAACATGAGCCAGGTTACGTCGAACGCAGCCGAGAGCACCCAGAACCCCCAGAGGAAGCAGAGAAACGCGCTGACCTGCGCAACGCTCAGCGAATATGCCGCATACGCCACGAGCACCACAGCCGACACCGACAGCTGCGCGGCATATGCGCTCCAGAACACCCGCGACCGCTGGGAACGGTCGGTTCCGGCGGTGGCGATGGCGCGCACTCCATAGGTCCCCATGCCCAGCATGGCGAACATCACGAAATAGCTCGTGATGGAATAGGTGTAGGAATATACGCCCACGGCGTCGGGTCCGAGCACGCGCGAGAGGTACGGCACGGTGATGAGCGGCGCGAGGATGCGGACCAGCTGGTACGCCGCGTTGTAGAAGAAGTTTTTCCGCACCGATGACATGCGCGATATCTTACGCCATTATCCGGTGGCGACGCGAAAATGCCCGATCCTGACGCCAACGCAAACGCGAAGGGAGCCGGCGCATCGCGCCGGCTCCCTCCAAGTCGTCTCTTTCTTAGGGCAAGGCCTTACTGCTCGATACCGTGCGAGCGCTGGTTCTTCGCCCAGGTGGTCACCGGCAGGCTGTAGAGGTCGATGAAGCCCTTTGCCGCGGTACGGTCGAAGGTGTCGCCCTCGCCATACGTGGCCAGGCCCTCGTCATACAGGCTCCAATCGCTCTTGCGGCCGACGACGGTGCAGTTGCCCTTGTAGAACTTCAGGCGCACGGTGCCGTTGACGCTCTGCTGGGTGTAGTTCATGAAGGCGTCGAGCGCGTTCTTCAGCGGGCTGAACCACTGGCCGTTGTACACGAGCGTCGCCCACTGATGCTCGATGGTCGGCTTGAAGTGCAGCACCTCGAGCTCGAGGCACATATCCTCGAGCGCCTCATGCGCGAGGATGAGGGCGAGCGGCCCGGGCAGCTCGTAGCACTCGCGGCTCTTGACGCCCACCAGACGGTTCTCGATCATGTCGATGCGGCCGTACCCATGCTTGCCGGCAATCTCGTTCATCTTGTAGATGCAGTCGAGATACGACATCTTCTGGCCGTTGATGCCGCAGGGGATGCCCTTCTCGAACTCGACCTCGACCTCTTCCGGGGTGTTGGGCGTATCGTCGATATCGGCCGTGATGGTCCAGATGTCATCGGGCGGCTCGTTCCAGGGGTTCTCGAGCACGCCGCACTCGATGGCGCGGCCCCACAGGTTGTCGTCGATGGAATACGGCTTCGCCTTGCTCTGCCCGATGGGCACACCGTGCTCCTCGGCCCAAGCCATCTCCTGCTCGCGGGTGAGCAGATCCCATTCGCGCGTCGGGGCGATGATGCCGAGGGACGGGTCGAGCGTGTGGATGGCGGTCTCGAAACGCACCTGGTCGTTGCCCTTGCCGGTGCAGCCGTGGGCGATGTACTTGGCGCCAACCTCGTGCGCGACGTCCACCAGGTACTTCGAGATGACCGGACGGGTGAGGGCGGAAAGCAACGGGTACTTCTTCTCGTACTTGGCGTTAGCGGCCATGGCCCACGTAAGATAGTTGTCGGCCAGCTCCTGGCGCATGTCGATGACGCGGCACTCGAGGCAACCCATGTCGAGCGCCTTCTGCCGCGTGATCTCGAGGTCGTCATGCTCCTGGCCAACCTCGCCCACGACGGCGACGATGTCGAGGTCCATCTCGTCTTGCAGCCAACGCAGGCACACCGACGTATCAAGGCCGCCGGAGTATGCCAGCACTACGATTTCCCTTGCCATAACCTATCCTTTCGTTCAGACGTTGCCGTCCCGATTGCTCGATGTTGAATCGATAGTGTATATCTTTGCCGCATTTATGCAATAGTTATTTTTAGATTTGCATCTTTTCTTTCTTATTGTGCATATTCTTTGGAGCTACGAGCTGTTAGCGCAGCATAGCCGCCAGATGGTCGGCTATCTCAGACGCACGCGCCTCGGTCTTCACGGCGAGCATGATGGTGTTGTCGCCGGCGATCGTGCCGACCAGCCCCGCGATATCGGCGTTGTCCAAGACCTCGCCGATGAGCGACGCGCTGCCGCTGCGGGTCTTCACCACCACGAGGTTGCCCGCCACCTCGGCTGCAATTGCATGCTCTCCCATCAGGCGCTTCAGCGCGATATCCTCGGGCAGCGCATAGAAGCCCAGCTCCGATTTCACGAAGCCCATTTCGGCGATGTCGCGTGAGACCGTCGCCTGCGTGCAGTCGAATCCATGCTGCTGAAGGCGCTCGACGAGCTCCTTCTGCGTGCGGATGTTCTCTGCGCGCACCAGCGATCGAATCGCGCTTTTCCGGTCTTCTCGTTTTGCCATTTCGATTCCTTATCGTCAGGTTTGCTTGCTTGCGGAATCCTTCGATTCAATGGGGTCGTGCCTTCTCCGCAACGGATGGCGCGCTTCACCCCGGCCAACTATGCCTGGACCGCCCCCTCGACGAGTGCGGGAAGCTTGTCCATCAGCGCATCCACATCGGCATTGGTGCAGATGAGCGGCGGCAGGAAGCGCAGGGTGTGCGGACCGGTGTAGTTCAGAACCAACCCCTCGCCCAATGCGGCGAGCACGAGCGCGGGGGCATCGACCGCCTCGTCGAATTCGACGGCGAGCATCAACCCCATGCCGCGCACCTCGACGACATGCGGCAGCTCCGCGAGCTTCTCGCTCAGGTATGCGCCAACTTCAACCACGTTGGCGGGCACGCCCTCGTCGACGAGGGTCGCAAGCGTGGCATGCGCCGCCGCAACCGCGAGGTTGGAACCCCCGAACGTCGAGCCGTGAATGCCCGGCTCGAACACCTCGGCCACCGCCGAGCGTGCGGCGCAGGCGCCCATCGGGAACCCGCCGGCGATGCCCTTTGCCATGGCCACGATATCGGGCACGACACCGAGTTGCTGGAAGGCGAACGGGGTTCCCGTGCGGTAAATGCCGCATTGCACCTCGTCGCAGATGAGCAAGGCGCCGTTCTCATGCGCGATGGCAAGTGCGGCCTGCAGGTATTCCTCGGTAAGCGGGTACACGCCGCACTCGCCCTGCACGGGTTCGACCATCACGGCGGCGATGCCTTGCGGGTTCGCATCGAACACCGCCTGCAGCGCCTCGATGTCGTTCGGAGGCGCTGCAAGGAAATTCTGCGGCAGGGGCTGGAACGCCGCCTGCTTCACCGGCTGCTGGGTCGCTGCGAGCGTCGCGAGCGTGCGGCCGTGGAAGCTGCGCTCCATGCACACGATGCCCTGCCCGCCGTGGCCGCGTTCGCGGCTGTACAGGCGCGCGAGCTTGATCGCGCATTCATTGGCTTCGGCGCCGGAATTCGCGAAGAAGGTCTTCCAGGGAGTCGGTCGCGCCGGGTCGCCCCAGTTAAGCATCGCTGAAAGCTGCTCGGCGACCTCTCCGCGCTGCTCGATGTAATAGTAGTTGCTTACATGCATGAGCTTTGCAGCCTGGTCTTGCACGGCCTGCACGACGGCAGGGTGACTGTGCCCGAGGCAGCATACGCCGATACCCGAGAGGAAATCGAGGTAGTCGTTGCCCGCATCGTCCTGCAGGTGCATGCCCTGCCCCGACACGAACTCGACCGGCTTGCGCGCGAATGTGTGCATCACATAGGCGTCGTCAAGCGCCTTTGCCTGCTCGTATGTCATGATGGCTCCTTTTCCTCGCCTGCGAAAGCGCCCGCCGAGGCGGTCTAATCGCGTTGTTCCAGGTTCTCGATGAGCTTGCTTGCCACCGGGCCCAGGGGATGGTTCTCGTATTGATACGCCTCCTGCGTTCGGTGGATGACCGTTCCGATGCCGGCGTCGGTGAGCAGCTCGAGCAACAGCGCATGATGCGTCGTTCCATTGATGACATGCGTGCGGTACACGCCGGCGTCGAGCGCGCGAATGCACGACTTGACCTTCGGGATCATGCCAGTCGACAGGATGCCCGATTCGACAAGCTCGCGCGCCTCCTCGAGCGTCATGTTCGAGATGAGGCTGCTCTTGTCATCGAAATCCTCGTAGATGCCGTCCACATCGGTGAGGAAGATGCATTTCTGCGCGCCGATGGCCGCAGCCACCTCGCCTGCCACGTGGTCGGCGTTCACATTGTAGTAGCCGCCGTCCTCGCCAAGCGCCACGCTCGCGATGACGGGGATGTAGTCATCCTCGATGAGCGCCTCGATATAGTCGCCCGAGACGCTGGTCACGCGGCCAACGCGGCCGAGGCGCGGGTCGGCCTGGCGCGCGATGACCGTACCGGCATCGCTCCCCGAAACGCCCACAGCCAGGTTGCCGTGCTTGTTCATCGCGCGCACGAGCTCTTGGTTCACCTGGCCCACGAGCACCATCTTCACGACGTCCATGGCCGCCTCGGTGGTCACGCGCAAGCCGTCCTTGAATTCGACGGGAATGCCCAGCTTCGTCATCATGTCGCTGATGGCCGTGCCGCCGCCGTGCACGAGCACGGGGTTCGCGCCCATGATCTTCAGCAACACGATGTCGCTCATCACGTCGTCGCGCAGCTGCTTGTCGACCATCGCGCTGCCGCCATACTTGATGACGATCGTCTTGCCGGTGATGGCCTTGATCCAGGGCATGGCCTCGGCGATGAAATGGGCTGCCTGGTTTTCCGCGAAAATCTCGGCGCGGCTCCGCGTTTCGTACTTCATGACCGGTAATCTCCATTGATAGAAATGTACTCGTGCGTGAGGTCGCACGTCCAAACCGTGGTTGCAGCTTCGCCCTCACCCAGGTCGCAATCGATGGCGATCTCGGGCGCCTCGAAGCGGCGCAGGGCCTCATCCTCGTCGAAGCCCACCGCCAAACCGCCGCGGCATACGGGCAGGCCCATGAAATCGATGTCGACGTTTTCCTGCGAGAACCTCGCGCCGGAACGTCCGAGCGCACCGGCCACGCGGCCCCAATTCGCATCGTGGCCTGCGATGCAGGTCTTCACAAGGGGCGAATTGGCCACCGTACGGGCGGCGAGGTCGGCATCGGCGGCGGTTGCCGCCCCCCGCACGTTGACGGTGACGAGCTTGGTCGCACCCTCGCCATCGGCCGCCATCTGGCGCGCAAGGTTCTGGCACACCGCATCGAGCGCGCAGGTGAATTCCGCGAAAGCGGCGCCATCTTCGTCGAACGCGGGCGCGCCGGGGGCCGCCGCACCGCTCGCCATCAGGATGCACGTGTCGTTCGTGGACGTATCGCCATCGACCGTCACCTTGTTGAAGCTGGCATCGGCAGCCGCTTTCAGGGCCGCTTTCGCCAGGCGGGGCGCGATAGGCGCATCGGTGGTGATGACCGAGATCATCGTCGCCATGTTCGGCATGATCATGCCCGAGCCCTTCGCCATGCCGCCAACCGTGAAGGTCACGCCCTCATAGCCTTCTGCCGTGCTGGTATAGCGTACCGCGCATTCCTTCGGGTGCGTATCGGTGGTCATGATGGCCCGCGCCGCGCTCGGGCCGCCATCGGCAGACGCCGCCTGATGCAGTTCAGGCAGCGCATCGAACGGGGCAAACGGCAGGAACGTGCCGATTACGCCCGTCGAGGCGACGAGCACGTCATCCGCCGCGCATCCCACGGCATCGGCGGTGAGGGCCGCCATGCGCCGGGCATCATCGAGGCCCCGCGATCCGGTGGCGGCGTTGGCCACGCCGGAATTGATGACGACCGCGCGCGCCGTGCCTGTGGCATCTGCTCCCAGATGCTCGCGCGATACGACAACCGGTGCTGCGCAGAACACGTTCTGCGTGAACACGCCGGCCGCCGGCACCGGGGCATCTGCCTCTACCAAGGCAAGGTCGAGCCGTCCGGGGTTCTTGCGGAAGCCGGCATGGATGCCCGCCGCCTTGAATCCGGCCGCGCTCGCGACGCCGCCGCCTTCGATATAGGTCAACGTCTGTGACACGTCCATTCCTTTCACATCGAATAAGCCTGCCCGGCTACACCGGCAGCGCCACCGTGGGCAGCCCGGCATCAGGCGCGAGGCCGACCACGATATTCGCGCATTGCACGGCTTGGCCGGCAGCGCCCTTGCACAGGTTGTCGATGGCGCCCAAGCACACGATGGCGCGGCCATTCGCCGCCAGCGTGGCCGATACCTGCGCTTTCACCGTGCCGGCAACGCTTGCGGTCTTCGGCGAGGTGCCCGCCGGCAACACTTGCACGAGCGGGCAATCGGCATAGAACCCCTCGTACAGCTCCTGCAAGGCCTCGGGGGCGATGCGCACGCCCTCGGGCACCGAAAGCGTCACCGTCGACAGGATGCCGCGCTTCAGCGGCGCGAGGTGCGGGGTGAACACGAGGCGGTCTTGCCCCGAGATGCCGAGGATCTGCTCGATTTCGGGAGTGTGGCGATGGCTCGCGAGGCCATAGGCTTCCACGCTCTCGTCGGCAAAGCAATAGTGGGTGCGTGCCGTGGCCTTCTTGCCCGCGCCGGTAACACCCGAAACGGCGTCCACCACCACGAGTCCCGCGGAAAGCCCCGCCTGGATAGCCGGGAACGCCGCAAGCGATGTAGCCGTGGGATAACATCCCGCACACGAGACGAGCACCGCCTTGCCCGCGGCGAAGGTCTCGGCGGCTGCGGCAATCTCGCCGCGCACGACCTCGGGCAAACCGAAGGCGGCGTTGGCCAGCACGTCAACCGACGTGTGTTTCGTCGCATACCACTTCTCGTAGACATCCGGGTCCTTCAGGCGGTAGTCGGCCGAAAGGTCAATGACGGTAACGCCGCCTTCAAGCAGCGGCGGCGCGTATTTCAACGCCACCGTATGCGGCACCGCCAAGAACACGAGGTCGCATTCGAACAGAGCCGGATCGTCATGGTTCGTGAACAGGGGCAAATCCATTCCCGTGAATGCCGGGTACGTGTCGGCGATGGCCTTGCCTGCATCGGCATCGGAGGTAACGACAGCAAGCTCGAAGTTCGGATGCTGCGTCAGCAAGCGCACCAATTCGACCCCCGCGAACCCAGCCGCGCCCATAACGCCCACTTTAAACACCATAGCTCACCCTTCCCGAGGAACCGTTAATGGCTCATTAGTGTATATCGATAGCTATAGTACGCAATATTATTTTTTATATTTACCGTAAATTGCATATTTATTGCATATTGCAACAGAAACACCGGTGAACGGCGGATGGCACGCCCCTCATCCGGTTGCACAAGTATACCCAAAATATAGCATTCTATGTAATTCAAACCACGAACGGCGGTCGGAGCTAGGACGGATGCCCGGAATTCGGCCCAGAATGACGGAGGGCGCCGGGGAGCACCCCCACAGGACATGGCCGGGTCCCGCGGCAGCGCGTGGCCCATCCAAAGTCCGAGGAGGCTCCCCGGCGCCCTCCCGTCCCAGCCCCGACCGGCCGGACAAAACATATTAGAATTCCGCGTTCCCCACCGTACGAGGATGCGGCAATACGTCGCGAATGTTTGCGACGCCGGTGAGGTACATCACTAGACGCTCGAAGCCCAAGCCGAAACCGGCATGGCGGCACGAGCCATAGCGGCGAAGGTCGCAATAGGCGCTGTACTGGGCCGGGTCCATGCCCAGCTCGGTAATGCGGCGCTCGAGCACGTCGAGGCGCTCCTCGCGCTGGCTGCCACCCACGATCTCGCCGATGCCGGGCACCAGGCAGTCCATGGCGGCAACGGTCTTGCCGTCGTCGTTCAGGCGCATGTAGAACGCCTTGATGGCGGCGGGGTAATCGGTGACGAAGGTCGGACGCTTGAAATGCTCCTCGGTGAGGTAGCGCTCATGCTCGGTCTGCAGGTCGCAGCCCCACTCTACGGGGTACTCGAACTTCTTCTTCGCGCCCTTCAGGATCTCGATAGCCTCGGTATAGGTCACGTGCGCGAAATCGGATTCCACCACGTGGCGCAGGCGATCGATGAGCCCCTTGTCCACGAAGCGGTTGAACAGGTCCATCTCGTCGGGGCAGCGCTCGAGCACGTCGGCGATGACGAACTTCAACATGCTCTCGGCCAGGTCCATGTCGTCGGCCAGGTCGGCGAAGGCGATCTCGGGCTCCACCATCCAGAATTCGGCGGCATGGCGCGCGGTGTTGGAGTCCTCGGCGCGGAACGTGGGGCCGAAGGTGTAGACGTTGCCGAAGGCCATCGCGAAGTTCTCAGCCTGGAGCTGGCCGGACACCGTGAGGTTGGCGGCGTGGCCGAAGAAGTCCTTCGAGAAATCCACGGAGCCGTCGGGCAAGCGCGGCGGGTCGGACGGGTCGAGCGTGGTGACGCGGAACATCTCGCCGGCGCCTTCGGCGTCGGATGTGGTGATGATCGGCGTGTTCACATAGACGAACCCGCGGTCGCCGAAGAACCGGTGGATGGACTGCGCGGCCACCGAACGCACGCGGAACACGGCGCGGAACAGATTGGTACGCGGGCGCAGGTGCTGGATGGTGCGCAGGAACTCGTTGGTATGGCGCTTCTTCTGCAGCGGGTAATCAGGAGCCGACTCACCCTCGACCGCGATGTCGATGGCCTTCAGCTCGAAGGGTTGCTTGGCCTCGGGCGTCAGCACAAACGTGCCCCGCGCCACCAAGGCGGCCCCGACGTTCTGCGCGGCGATCTCGTCATAGCAGGCCAGCGATTCGCGCTCGAGCACCACCTGGAGGTCCTTGAAGCATGTGCCGTCATTAATGGTGGCGAATCCGAAATTCTTCATGTCGCGAATGGATTTCACCCATCCCACGACAGTTATCTCCTGGTCTGCATAAGCATCCGGCGCAGCGAACAACGCCGCGATCTGCACGTGTTCCATAGTGGTAATTCTCCGTATCCTCGTTCGAAAAGGCGGCATGCGCGCATGGCGCGCGTACCGCTTGCGGGCGTCATGCGCCCGATACGCTATTCAACCGTCAACAGGGTGATCTCGAAATTGAGGTCCTTGCCGGCCATCTCGTGGTTCAGGTCGAACGTGGCGAACTGCTCGTCCACCGAGACAACCTTCGCCTGCAGCGGGTGACCATCGGCGGTCTGCAGCACCACCATGCCGCCAACGGGCAGCTTCTCGGCATTCGGGATGCCGGCAACCGGGATCTTCTGAACCATGTCGTCACGGTACTCGCCATACGCCTCGGCGCACGGGATGCGCACCTGCCGCGTCTCGCCCACTTCCATCTCGTTCACCGCGGCGTCGAACCCGGGAATCATCTGCCCCGCCATGCACGTGAACTCGAGCGGCGTGTTCCTGTCATACGAGGAATCGAACTTCGTCCCGTCGTCAAGCGTCCCCGTATAGTGGACACTCACCTTCTTACCCCGATTGCTCATGCAAACCTCCTCATTCACCGTCGTAACATCAAAGTCTACGCCCCAGCCCCTCTTCCCTCCAAGCGAGAAAAGGCGCGCCGGGCCGCGCTCGCCGGCGGGGATTGCATCCCCGGCGGCACCCCCGCAGGACCTCGACGAGTCCCGCGTGAGCCTTAATCGCATCCAAGGTCCGAGGAGGCCGCCGGGGATGCAATCCCCGCCGGCGAGCCCGGCCCTCCCGGAGCGACTTATTCGAACACCGTCATTTCCGCCAACGTCACATGCGAGAACGCATAGGTGGTCAACGGCTCCAGCACATCGCGCTCTTCCTTCGTCAGGTTGAGCTTCGCGATGATATTGAGCTTCTCGGCAATCCGCCAGGCCTTCTGGCCGTAAATCTGCGCCTCGTACCCATCGGACATCAGGGCCATCTTGCCGAGGATGACGTCCTTGCGCGTCACGCCCTTGAACAGGTCGTCGAGCGCATCGAGGGCGGAATCGGCGTAGAAGCAGCCCTTGATGAGTGCCGCGATGGCCGCCGCATATTTCGCGGGCAACGCATCGGGCGTGCGGAACTCGATGTACTGCTTCAGGCGCACATCCGGGAACACCATCGAGATCGCATGGGCCACATCATCTTCCGACATCACGCGCTCGGCGAAGATCTCGCCGAAGGTACGCTCGTCGTTCACGGTATTGCCCTCTTCGTCGATGGCGACGATTGCCGGCGTATCGAGAATCCATTCGGCGTATTTGTCGAGCGACCAATCATCGTCGAGCACGCCGGGGATGATTCCGCAGCGCGCCTGGTCGACACCGTTCCAGATCTCGGTGCGAATGACGTAATGCTCGCGCAGGTCGCCCTCGAACATCACGGTGTTATCGCACATCATCGCGATGATGGGTGCCGCGCAGTAGGCGAGGCGCATCTTGCGGATGGCCTCCTTGCGATTCGCGAAATCGATGCTCACCTGGGTGGACGCCGAACCGCGCATCATGCAGGTGCCGTACGGCCCGATCTCGGCGAAGTGCTTGTCCATGAACTGGTAACGCTTCTTCGGGATGAGCTCGATGTCGGCCGCCTTGTCGATGGGGGCATAGCCCATCTGCACCGCGAGCTCGCCGACGGGCTCCAGGTGGCCGCGCAGCTCATCTTCGAAATCGCTCAGCACCTCGAGCGCCGTGAACAGGTCATTGAACGGACCGGCGGAAAGCTCCACTTGGCCGCCCGGCTCAAGCGTCACGGTTTCGCGGATGCCGTCGATCGTGCGGGCGAGGCCCATCAGGTGCTCGCCCTCATAGATCTTCTCGTCCCAGGTGGCGCTCATCTCGCCAAGCAGCCACTCGATGCCGTGCTCTTCCGAGTACCCGACGCGGGTGCCGCCGTCACCGTGCAGAACTTGGTGTTCCATCTCGATTCCAACGCGCGTGGACTTGCCGTCGGCACCGTCGAGGATCCAATCGACGATGGCGCGTATGTTGTCCTGACGGCAAGGCTGGTTCTCAGGTGTCTTTTCCATGTAGTGCCCCTTGTAGCGGTATCATTGCATTTCGGACGGAAATTGTAGCGCAGACCGAAAGGCCCTGTTATTCGCATCACACAGAGAACAGCGATTCTTCTTCTGCTCGACGTCGTGAGCACCTACGTCGCCTATTGGGCTGCGTCATGGCTCACCAACGTCTATGGCGAGGTGTTCGTAGACAACGAGATCTTCTTCACCATCGGCATCCTCGCGCTCATCAACGTCGTCATCCTGGGCGCGTTCCGCCTATACAACCACTTATGGGAATACGCCTCGCTCGAGGAGGCATTGCAAATCACGCTCTCGGTGGTGCTTTCGACGCTCACCGGCGCGGCATTCCTGTGGATCATCGACGTGCGCCTGCCCATCCGCGTGTTCGCCGGTGCATGCATCCTGCTCGTGTTCCTCATGGGCGGCTCGCGCATGATCTATCGCGCAAAGCGCCGCCGTCCCGGCACCGCCCGGGGAGTCGAGCGCCTTTACGAGAAACGCCCACGCTCGCTCATCGTAGGAGCCGGTGAAACCGGTTCGCTCACCATTCTGCGCATGAGCAAGCACGACCCGCTGATGCCCGGCATTCCCATCGTCGCCACCGACGACGACCCGAAGAAGCGCAAGATGCGCATCCACGGCGTGAAGGTGGAAGGCGGCAGCGACGATATCGTGCGCCTGGTCGAAAAGTACGACATCGAGCAGATTGTCGTCGCCATACCCTCGGCCACGATGGAAGAGCGCAAACGCATCTATGGCATCTGCATGAAGACCGACTGCAAGCTGAAGACGCTGCCGAACGTCCGCGAGCTGCGCGTCGACGAGCTCGACGGCATCGGACTGCGCGACGTGGACGTGGCCGACCTCCTCGGACGCGACGAGATCTTGCTGAACACGCGACCCGTGGCCGCCACAATCGCCGGCAAGACCGTGCTCGTCACGGGCGGCGGCGGCTCCATCGGCTCGGAACTCTGCCGCCAGCTGTGCATGGTCGCGCCGAGCCGGCTGGTTATTTTCGACATCTACGAGAACGACGCCTTCCTGCTCGCCGGAGAGCTCCGGTCGAACTACGACGACGTCGAGGTCATCGTCGAAATCGGCAGCGTGTGCGAACAGGCGCGCATCGACGAGGTGTTCGATAAATACCATCCGACGGCCGTCTACCACGCGGCAGCGCATAAGCACGTGCCGCTGATGGAGGCCTGCCCGCGTGAGGCGCTGCGGAACAACGTGCTCGGCACGCTCTACACCGTACGCGCCGCCGACCGCACGGGCACCGAGCGCTTCACGTTCATCTCAACCGACAAGGCGGTGAACCCGACAAGCGTGATGGGCGCCACCAAGCGCATGGGCGAGATGATCATCCAGTATTACGCCCGCACCTCGAAGACCGTGTTCTCGGCCGTGCGATTCGGCAACGTCCTGGGTTCCCACGGCTCGGTCATCCCCATCTTCCAGAAGCAAATCGCCGCCGGCGGCCCGGTGACGGTGACCCATCCGGAAATCGAGCGCTTCTTCATGACCATCCCCGAGGCGGCTCGCCTCGTGGTGCAAGCCTCCATCATGGGCAAGGGCGGCGAGATCTTCATCCTGAACATGGGCGAACCCGTGAAGATCCTCGACCTCGCACGCAACCTCATCCAGCTTTCCGGCCTCGAACCCGACGTCGATATCAAGATCGAGTTCACCGGCCTGCGCCCCGGCGAGAAGATGTACGAAGAGCTGCTGATGGACCAGGAAACCACGATTCCGACGCGCGATTCGCGCATCATGATCTCGGCAGGCGAGGATATCTGCTACGACGAGGTGACCGCCAAAATCGAGGAACTCACCGCTGCGATATCCGCCACCGACGAAGAGGCCATCGCCGCCATCGAACACGCTGTTCCCACGTATCGCCATACGGTTAACGCTCACTAACCTTGTCTTGCTCAGTCGGCCCGTGGGGCGGGGAGGTCCTGGGGAGCCTCC
>SUUF01000130.1 GCA_015062635.1 Coriobacteriaceae bacterium
CGAAAGGAGGGTACATGGGTAACGTGCTGCGCGTGTTCATACGCGACCTGAAGCGGCTGGCGAAGGCGCCGGCGGCATGGGTTGTCGCACTTTTCCTCATCGTGCTTCCCTCGCTGTACGCCTGGATCAACGTCTATGGCTTCTGGAATCCTTACGACAACACCCAAAACCTCGCCGTCTGCGTGGTGAACGAGGATGCGGGAACGAAGGACAAGCTGCTCGGGCATCTGGACCTGGGTGACCAGATTGTCGACGACCTGCGGGAAAACGACCAGATGGGATGGGAGTTCGTCGACCGTGACCAGGCGATGGCCGCCGTGGAATCGGGCCGCGCCTATGCGGCGTTCGTCATCCCCCGCTCGTTCAGCGCCGACGTCGCCGCGCTGGCGTCGGGCAGACTCGAGCAGGCGCAAATCGAATACTACGTGAACGAGAAGACGGGGCCGGTCGCCCCGAAGATCATGGACAAGGGGGCGACCACCCTCGACACGACCATCAACAGCGCGTTCGTCTCGCAGGTGAGCTCGACGGTCGTCGAGGCCCTCGAGGGCACATCCGCCGAGGTGAAACAGGAGGTGGCTGAGAAGGCCACCGCCTCGTTCGAGCGCGTGGACAAGGCCATCGACACCTTGGGCGGCATCCGCGATTCGCTCGGCACGCTCGAGGACACCGCCGAATCGGCGCAGCGGAAATCGGCGGACGCGCGCACCTCGCTCGCCGACGAGAAGAAATCGATCGAGGGGCTCGCCGACGACCTCGACCGCATGGCCGATCTGGTGGCCGAGGCGAACGAGTCGTCGGCGCGCCTATCGCAACAGCTGGGGAACGCGCTCGACACCGGCGGGCAGGCGCTCTCGCTTGCCGCCTCGCAGACGAACCTGGCCATCGCGCGCACCGCCGCGAAGGTCACCGCCGCGAAGGGCGATGTCGATGGCGCCGTGAACCGCATGAACGCCGTCGTGCAAGAGCAGGCGCAAATCGTGGCGGCCATGCGCACCGTCGAGCAGCTGCTGCCCGACGGCGATGCGAGGCAATCGATCGGCGAAGCCATAGCCCCCATCGAGAAGGCGAACGACGAAGCCGCGCAAATCGTGAACGGCCTCGCGACGCTCAGCGCCGACATCGACGCCACCGCGCGCAGCGTGGCCGGGGCATCCGACGCCGTGAACGACGCCGCGCAGCAGGCCATCGACGTGGGCGCCGGCTACCGCTCCACCGTGAACGGCGAGACCCTGCCCGCCGTGAGCGACGGCATCGCATCGCTCGGCGCCGCAAGCGCCGACCTCGCCGCCACCGTCGCTTCCCAAACCGCGCTCATCGACCAGGCCATCGGTTCGCTCAAGCAGCTCGAGACCGCCCTCGAACAGTCGGCAAAGGCCTTCAGCCAAACCGGCGACCTGCTGGCCGACGCGCAGGATGACCTTTCGACCATCAAGGCCGACCTCGTCGCCCTGGGAACATCCGAATCGCTGCACGACCTGCTCGACCACGAGGTCGACGCCACGAAGGTCGCCGACTTCATGCTCTCGCCCACCACCGTGAAAACCGAGGAGCTGTACCCGCTCGATGCCTACGGCTCGGCCATGGCGCCGCTTTTCATCAACCTCACGCTGTGGATCGGCGTGTTCATGCTGATGGTGATCATGCGCATGGAAGTCGATGCCGAAGGCGTGGAGGAGACGAGCGTCCCGCAGCGCTATCTGGGCCGCCTGCTGCTGCTTGCCTGCATGGCCGCCCTGCAGGCCATCGTGTGCTGCACCGGGTGCCTCGCCATCGGCGTCCAGGTGGCAAGCGCGCCGCTCTTCGTCCTCACGGCGGTCATCGGCTCGCTCGCCTACCTCGCCATCCAGTACGCGCTCTCCTCGACCTTCCAGCACCTGGGCAAGGCGCTGTGCGTCATCCTCGTGTTCATCCAGATTCCCGGTGCCACCGGCCTCTACCCCATCGAGATGACCACCGACTTCTTCCGCACGATGTACCCGCTGTTCCCCTTCACCTACGGCATCAACGCCATCCGCGAGACGGTGTTCGGCTTCTACGGGAACCTCTGGGCGGGCAACATCGCCGTGCTCGCCGGGTTCCTCGCCGGCTTCACCGTATTCGGCGCGCTCGCGCGTCCCCTCACCGCGAACCTCAACCGGCTGTTCGAGCAGCAGCTCAAGCAAAGCGACCTCATCAACATCGAGGCGGTGCAGCTGCCCGACCGCCGCTACAAGGTGTCGCACCTCATCAGCGTCATCTCGAGCCGTGACGAATACCGGCGCAACATGGAATCGCGCGCCGAGCAATTCGCGCGCAACTACCCGCGCATCAAGCGGGTGGCGGTTGTTGCGGGCATCATCGCCCCGGTCGTGGCAACCCCCATCTTCGTCGCGACCAACGTCGACAAGGTCATCATCCTCACCATCTGGCTCATCTGGCTCATCGCGATAAGCATCGTCTTGATCGTGGCGGAATTCCTGCGCGACAGCATCGAGCACCAGCTGTCGTTGAGCGAGCTGAGCAATGGCGAGATCTCGCGCCTGTATTTCGGCGGAAGCGGCAGCGGCATGCGCAAACGCGTGGCCGATGGCCGCGAGCGCCTGCGGGCGGCCATCGCCCGGCAGAAAGGCGACGAACCGGATGACGGGGAGGTGAGCCCCGATGCGTAACATCTGGCAGCTCTTCGTCTCGGACGTGAAGCGCATGGGCGCGAACACCATCACCGTGCTGGTGGTGCTCGGACTCGTGCTGCTGCCGTCGCTGTTCTCGTGGTACAACATCATCGCCTGCTGGGATGTGTTCGAGCACACCGGCAACCTCACCGTCGCCGTGGCGAATTCCGACGAGGGCTACGAGAGCGACGTGCTGCCGATGAAGGTGGACATCGGCGAGAAGGTCACGTCGGCCTTGCGGGCAAACGATCAGCTGAACTGGGTGTTCACAAATGAAGACGATGCCGTCGACGGCGCGCGGTCGGGCCGCTACTATGCGGCCGTGGTCATCCCCCACGATTTCAGCCGCAACATGATGTCGTTCTTCGACGCCGACGCGCAGTCGGCGCGCATCATCTACTACTCGAACGAGAAGAAGAGCGCCATCGCCCCGAAGGTCACCGACCAGGGTGCCGACCAGGTATCGAGCCAGGTGAACCGCGTGTTCACGGAAACGCTCTCGGAAGTGGGGCTGGAAATCGCCTCGGCGCTGTACGACTACGCCGATGACGCCGACCTCGATGGCGGCATCGCCAAGCTGGCTGCCCACCTGCAGCACGCGTCATCCCAGCTGAGCCGCACCGCGCAAACCGTCGAGATGTACGCCCAGGTCGTCGATACGGCGCAAGCGCTCGTCGACGATTCCTCGGCGCTGCTCTCGCAGGCGAAAGACGCCGCGGGAACGGCCGCGAAGACCGTCAAGAGCGCGAAGGAAGACGCCTCAGGCGCCGCCGGTTCGCTCGAGGACGCCATCGTGCTGCTGTCGGATGCGCTCGACCAGAGCAGCGCCGGATTCGCGACCGTGCCCGATGCCATCGATGCCGCGTTCGACTCGGCCGACGCCCTCGCCGCCGATTCCGCCGCACAGCTGCGCGACCGCGCCTCGGCCGTCGACGCCATCGCGAAGCGCTACCACGAGCTTGCCGCCGACGTGGCGCAGCTCGCATCGGTGATGCCCGAAGACGGCCTTGTCGCCCAGCAGGTGACAAACCTCGCGCAACGCCTCGAGAACGCGGCGGCGCAGCAAGATGCGGTGCGTGATTCCCTGAACGGTGCGGCAACCGAGGTCGAGACCGGCAGCAGCTCGTCGCAAGAGACCCGCACGCAGGTGAAGAAGCTCGCCGCCGATGCACGCGAGAGCATCGATGCGGCGAAGGAAGAATACGAATCGACGCTGAAGCCGGCGCTCGCCGAGATGGGAGAGACGGTTTCCACGGCGGTTTCGTCGCTCTCGGGAACGAGCAAGAAGCTCGCCGCCGTCGGCGACGACATCGCTGGCACGGCATCCACGCTCAAGGCCGATATGGGCGATGCGCGCAACGAGCTTTCCCGCGCCGCCCGCAGCCTGCAGAACGCCGCAGGCAACATCGACACGCTCGAACGCGACATCACCGAGGCCCTGCAATCGGGCGACACCGCGCAGCTGCGCGCGGTCATCGGCGCGAACCCGGCGGCATTCGCCACGGCGCTTTCGGCGCCGGTCGCCGTCGAGCGCATCGCCGTGTACCCGGTCGACACCTTCGGATCGGCGATGTCTCCGCTCTACACGACGCTCGCGCTGTGGATCGGCAACCTGCTGATGATGGTGACGCTGAAAGTGCTGCCGTCCGAGCGGTCGACGCGCGGGCTGCGCAACCCCACCTCGGCCCAGCTGTTCTGCGGCCGATTCGGCATCGTCGCGCTCATCTCGCTGATGCAGAGCACGGTGATGTGCCTCGGCCATTTGTTCTTCCTGGGCGTGCAGGTGCAGAACCCCCTGCTGTACCTGCTGTGCTTCTGGGTCGCGGGGCTCGTGTTCGCGTTCATCATCTACACGCTTGTCGCATCGTTCGGCAACCTCGGCAAGGCCCTTTCCGTCGTGTTGCTCATCGTGCAGGTGTCGGGCGGCGGCGGAAGCTTCCCGCTGCAACTGCTGCCCGAACCCATTCAGGCCATCAGCCCCTTCCTGCCCATCACCCACGTGGTGAATGCGATGCGCGCGGCAATGTTCGGCCTGTACAACGGCGATTTCTGGATGGAGATGGGCGTGCTGCTGCTCTTCGCCGTCCCGCTCATCTTCCTGGGCCTGGTGTTCCGCAACCCCCTGTTGAAGGTGGTTGACCGCTTCGTGCAGAAGGTCGAGGCCTCGAAGCTGATGTAACCCGCCCGGCTGCGCCGTGGGCTATCCCACCGGGCGTTCGTAACCGGGCTCGGTGGTAAGGACGATGGTTCCCTCGTCGGTGATGGCCACCGACTTCTCGAAGTGCGCGCTCCAAGAGCCGTCGATGGTGGTGATGAGCCAACCGTCGTCGTGGTAGGCGATCTTGCGGCTGCCCAGCGTGAACATCGGCTCGATGGCCAGGCACATGCCCGCCACCAACTTGCGCCCGAAATGCTTCAACCCGTAATTGGGCACATTGGGCTCTTCATGCATGTCGCGCCCGATGCCATGGCCCACGAGCTCGCGCACCACGCCCAGGTGGTTCTTATGCGCAAGGTGCTCGACCGCCGTCCCGATGTCTCCCAGGTGATTGCCGGCCTTCGCCGCCTCCAGGCCGTTCCACATGCTCTGTTCGGTCACCTCGAGCAGGCGCTGCACCTCGGGCGTCACCTCGCCCACCGGGTAGGTCCAGGCGTTATCGCCGTACCAGCCATCGAGCAGCGCTCCGGTGTCGATCGAGATGATGTCGCCCTCATGCAGGATCGTCTTCTTCGAGGGAATGCCATGCACGATTTGGTTGTTGACCGACGCGCAAATGGACCCCGGGAACCCGCCGTAGCCCTTGAAGCCGGGCTTCGCGCCTTCGGCCTTGAACAGGCGCTCGGCCATCGCGTCGAGCTCCTTCGTCGAGATGCCGGGCTCGACGGCAGCACCGACCAGGCGCAAGACCTTTGCGGAAATGCGTCCGGCCTCTTTCATGGCCTCGATTTGCTCGGGTGTCTTCAGGTAAATCATGCGCGCTACTCCTCGTCGTTTCTTCTCGCGCACGAGTATACGCCA
>SUUF01000019.1 GCA_015062635.1 Coriobacteriaceae bacterium
TCGTTCACGATGGCGATTTTTTGGCCTCACGATGGCGAATTTTTGGCGAAACGGAGGGGCTGGCTGGCACGGATTGCACTGGACATCCGAGGGAGCGTTCCGCCGCCGGCACCGTCCCGAGCGACGACGCGGGACGCGGCTGGCGCGGTTTGCGCTGGGCGCCTAGGGACATAGGCCGGCGCCGCCACCGTTTCCAGGTGACGGCATGGGGCGCGGTAGGCAGTCGGGCTCGTCGAACGCCTCTTGCGTTACTAGTTCAGCGCTGCTTCCTGCAAACCGGCCGCAAACGCCTGGGGAAACGTTGCATCGCGCGCGATGTACCTGACACCCGGGGCCGGTCGTGCGCTGCCTTTGCAGAATGGCGGCTGCGAACGATCCCCACCCGCTCAAATCCATTCCCAAAAAAATTCGGTATGCCTAACTATTTATGAGTTAGGTGTGCTAAACTCTCCCGAATAGTTAGGTAGGTCGAACTAACTAATTGGGAAATCGAGAGCGCCGCACGGCGAAGGAGCATACGAGGGAATGGGTACTCAAGGTATTTTGGCACGTAGGGAAGGCATGACCCTTTTGGGCCACATCGTCGTCGCATTGGTGGCCGTGTTGTTGCTAGTAGGC
Source organism: Coriobacteriaceae bacterium (assembly GCA_015062635.1). Classification (GTDB taxonomy): domain Bacteria; phylum Actinomycetota; class Coriobacteriia; order Coriobacteriales; family Eggerthellaceae; genus UMGS1519. The sequence continues at coordinate 619 of SUUF01000019.1, forward strand.
ACTTCGCCGGCCCTCGCGGCAACCGAGTACATCGCCTCGTGGAAGGACTACGAGAAGACCCTGCCCGCCGATGAGAAGGTTACCTGGAACGTCGTGGCAGATGCCATGGACATCCTCATCGATGCGGCGATCGAGGAATTCAATGCGGGCGACACCGAGGCCGCCTGGGAAGCGATCAACGCAACCTACTACGGGTATTACGAGATTACCGGTTTCGAGCGCAGCGCGATGAGCTACATTGCCGGAAGCCGAAAGACCGAGGTCGAGAACCAGTTCAGCCTCTGCAAGTCGATTGCCAAGAACAACGGCTCGGTGGCTGAGTTCACGGATGCGGCCGAGGGCTTGCGCTCGATGATCCACACCGACGCGAACAAGCTCGACGGCGTCGACGAGAACGAGGGCGGCGGCGACCTCGCCTCGATGGCCGCGTTCCTCGGAGCGTTCGGCATCATCGTGCGCGAGGGCATCGAGGCCATGCTCGTGCTCGGCGCCATCATCGCCTACCTGGTGAAAGCTGGCCAGAAGAAGAGCCTGCGCCACGTGTACCTGGGCGCCATCCTGGGCGTGGTCTGCAGCTTCATCGTCGCGGGCATCTTGTACAGCCTGGGATTCGGCGAAGGCTCCGAACAGCAGGAGATCATCGAGGGCGTCACGGCGCTCGTCGCGGTGGTCATGCTCTACTGGGTGTCGAACTGGATGCTCTCGAAGTCGGAAACCGAGGCGTGGAACGCCTACATCAAGAAGCAAATCGCCGGCGCCGCAGTGACGGGCAGCATCTTCGCCCTGGCGTTCACCGCCTGGCTCGCGGTGTTCCGCGAAGGCGCCGAGGTCGTGCTCTTCCTGTACCCGCTGGTCACGAGCACCGACCCGATGGTCATCTGGGGCGGCATCCTCGCCGGCTTCGTGGTGCTCGCTATCATCTTCATCGTCATGCGCGTCTTCAGCGTGAAGCTGCCGCTCAAGCCGTTCTTCATGGTCATGTCCGCCATCATGTTCGTCATGGCCATCAGCTTCCTGGGCAGCGGCATCACCGAGCTCATCGAGGGCAACGTCATCACCGGCACCTACATCCCGTGGATTCCCACCGGCAACGAGGTGCTCACGGTGCTCGGTATCAACCCGTGGGTCGAGACCGTCGTGCCGCAGGTCCTGCTGCTCGTCGTGACCATCGTCATCTACATCGTGCACTTCCGCAAGGAAAAGGCCACGGCCGATTCCGGCGCCGAGATGATCGATCCCACCGCAACCGCGTAACGGGAACACCGGCGGAAAGCCGCCGATTCCAATAGTCGATTCGACAAGAAAGGGAAGGAACAATGGAACAAACCAAGAACCTGTCTTCGTGGCTCGTCGCCCTGTTCGCCTGCGCCGCCCTCGTGGCGTGCCTGGGCCTGGCCGGCTGCGGCAGCAACTCCGCTGCGAGCTCCAGCGCTGCCGAGAGCAGCTCTGCCGCTGCCGAGGAGAGCAGCTCCGCATCTGAGGATGCCGCGGCTCCCGAGGTTGGCACCGGCTTCGAAGAGACCCCGATTTTCGAGGGTGAAGAGGCTGGCGGCTGGCTCGACGTCGCTGCCGTGTACTTCCAGCCGGTCCCGATGACCGACGGCTCCACCATCGAGGGCAAGGACATCCACCTGGAGGCCGACATCCACGCACTTGAGAACAAGTTCGGCTTTGGCGTTGGCGACTGGGTGCCGTATCTCACCGTCTCCTACAAGATCACCGATGCTGACGGCAAGGAAGCCGCTGCCGGTACCTTCATGGAGATGAGCGCTTCTGACGGCCCGCACTATGGCGCGAACATCGCCCTGCCCGATGCCGGCACCTACACGCTCGAGCTCACCATCGGCAGCCCGGCCGACAACAACTACCTGCTGCACACCGACGCCGAGACCGGCCCTGGCGCCAGCAGCTTCGATGACGGCGTGAAGTGGCCGCTCGTCATCACGAAGTCGTGGGACTACGTGCCGCTGGAGTACTAATCGCTAAGATTAGTCAAGCCTAACGTGTTGCGTTAGAGTACTGGGCCGTCCGAAAGGGCGACCCAGTACTGGCGTTTCACGGTGTAGCCGCCTGCATGCACGGCCTGTGCACGCAGGCGGCTGTACCGCAACTGTGGGGGATGGTAAAGGACGCGAGATGGAAACATATCTCATTTACGTCATAGAAGATTTGGTGGTGACGGCAGTCCTCGGCGGGGCCGTGTATGCTTATGCGCGCTCGCGCTGGGCGGCATTCGGCACGCGTGTCGTGGTTATCGCGGCCATCGCCGCCGCCGTGTGCTCGGCCATCATGGCCTTCGCGAAGCAGAACACATCGCTCATCGCCACCGGCGACTGGAACCTCGGCATCTTCATCGCGTCATTCGCGGTGTTCCTGCTGGTGCTCGGCTGCCTCATCGCCGTTGCCGTGATGGGCCGTAAAGGCAAGGCAAACGTCGGGGGCGAAACGGCCGGCATCGCCTTGTCGGAAACCGGCACGGTGCGCGTGCTGCACCTGGTCGTGCTCTTCGGCCTGGCGGTCATCGTGTTCCTGCGCATCTTCTACACTCTGCCCGATGTCATCAACTATCCGGCGAACTTCGGCATCAGCACCGAAAACCTCATCTCCACCGATTTCGCCTACCGCATCATCGGATGGATCATCGGCCTGTTCGTCGTGGGCCTCGTGTGCGTGTCGGTGACGAAGGCGTTCAAGGCGCTTGACGCGCGCAACATCGGCATTGCGACGGCCGTCATCGTCGGCATCATCGTGTTCGTGCAATCGATGTCGTTGTTCCAGATCATGCTCGCCCGCCGCATCATCGTGCGGGGCACGCTGCTCTACAGCATCATGTTCCCGCTCACATCGTGGGTCTCGAACCACACCGCGGTGTTCACGCTCGGCATCATCGTCATCACCATCTTGCTCGCCGCCATCGTCATCGCGTTGAGCCTGCGCGACGACGAACCGTACGCGAATCCGGCCGAGCACCGCCGCAACAAGGCCCGTTGGCGCAACAAGCGCCGGTGGTCTATCTGCCTCATCGTGTGCCTCGTGTTCTCGTTCGGCATCATCACCGTGGTGAAGGATTACGTGAACCGCGGTCCGGAAATCGTGGAATCGGAAGAATGCGAGATTCGCGACGACGGCATGTACATCGCGCTTGACCAGGTGGACGACGGCCACCTGCACCGTTTCACCTACGAGACCACGGCGGGCTACACCACCTCTTCGGGCTACGAGACCCAAGGCGGCGTCGGCGTGCGCGTCATCGTCATCAAGAAGCCCAACTCGAACGCCTATGGCGTGGGCCTGGATGCGTGCGACATCTGCGGCACCACGGGTTATTACGAGCGAGACGGCCAGGTGGTATGCAGCAAGTGCGACGTCGTCATGAACATCAACACCATCGGCTTCAAGGGCGGATGCAACCCCATCGTCATCGATTACAAGATCGACGACGGCTACATCTTCATTCCCTCGGAAGCCCTGTTGGAATACGAGAAGATTCCCGGATCGAGCTGGGATTGAGGTGATTAACGCATGTTCTTCCGAATGATAAAAGGCGTGTTGCTGCGCCAGAAGGGCAAGATGGCGATGATCGCCTTCACCATCGCCCTCGGCGCCTCGCTCGCCACCGCCATGCTCGCCGTCATGTTCGACGTCGGCGACAAGGTGAACCAAGAGCTGAAGACCTACGGCGCCAACATCACGGTCGTCGCGAAGGAGGCGTCGGTCGTCGATAGCCTGTACGAGGTCGACGGCGCATCGTCCATCCCGACGTCGTACCTGAAGGAAGCCGATGTCGCGAATGTGAAGAAGATCTTCTGGGCATTCAACATCGTCGATTTCGCGCCGCTGCTGCAAACGTCGGCGAGCATCAACGGCACCGACGCCGTGCTCGTGGGCACGTGGTTCGGGCATCATCTGTCGCTCGATACGGGCGAAGAGCTCGACGCGGGCATCGTGAGCATGCGCTCGTGGTGGAGCGTCGAAGACGGTGCGTGGCTCGACGAAACGAAAGAGGGGGACGTCGACCGCGTGATGGTCGGTGCAGCGCTCGCCCAGACGCTTGGCGTGAAGGCCGGCGACACCGTGAAGCTGTCGTGCGGCAAGAAGTCGGGCGAATACGAGGTCGCGGGCGTGTTCAGCGCCGGCGGCGACGAGGACAACCAGGTGTTCGCCCCGCTGAGCCTGGTGCAGGGGCTTTCCGGCGAGAAGGGCCTCATCACGAGCATCGAGGTGAGCGCGCTGACCACGCCCGACAACGAACTTTCCCGCCAGGCGGCGAAAGACCCGAGCAAGCTCACCGTGGCGCAGTACGAAACCTGGTATTGCACGGCCTATGTGAGCTCGATTTGCTACCAGCTGCAAGAAGCCATTCCCGATGCCGTCGCTAAGGCGGTGCGCCAGGTGGCCGAATCGGAGGGCGCGATCCTCGACAAGACGCAGCTGCTGATGATCCTCATCACGATCCTCGCGCTCATCGGCTCGGCGCTGGGCATCTCGAACCTCATCACCGCATCGGTGATGGAGCGTTCGCAGGAAATCGGCCTCTTGAAGGCCATCGGCGCGCACGACCGCGCGATTTCGGGCCTGCTGCTTGCCGAGCTGATTATCGTGGCCATACTCGGCGGCGCGGTCGGTTTTGGCGTGGGATACGGCTTTGCGCAGGTCATCGGCTATACGGTGTTCAGTTCGAGCATCAACTTGTCGCCGATGGTCATCCCGCTGGTCGTGACGCTCGTCATCCTCGTCACGCTGGCCGGCTCCATCCCCGCCATCCGCACCGTGTTGCGCCTCGACCCGGCGGAGGTGCTCCATGGCCGCTAAGATGAACCGTTTCGCATGCCGCGCAGGCAAGGAGGTGACCGCGCGATGAAGAAATCAAGCATGTACCTGCGCATGATCACGGCGTCGCTCGCGCGCCGCAAGTCGCGCATGCTCGTCGCGCTGCTCGCTGTCACCGTGGGCTCGACGATTCTCGCCGGCCTGGTGATGGTGTACTACGACATGCCCCGCCAGATGGGCGAGCAGTTCCTCGCCTATGGCGCCAACATGATCTTCGTGCCGAGCTCCGATTCCGATGGCATGACGTCGGAGGAAATCGAGCAGGCCGCATCCGAAATCGACGGCAGCGTCGAGGGCGTCATCTCGTATTGCTACGAGTCGGCCACGATCAACGATGCCCCCATCGTCATCGCGGGCTGCGACCTGAACGCCACGCTCGAGACGAGCCCCTATTGGCAAATCGACGGCGCGCTTCCGCAGGCTGAAGGCGAGATTCTCGTCGGCTTGAACCAGGCTGACTTCTTCTCGCTGCAGGTGGGCGATACCGTGCCGGTGTCATACATTCCCGCCGACGTGAAGGCGGCCGTCGAGGGCGAGAACCTCAACGGCGACGTCGAGGGCAAGGTGCTCAAGGAATTCACCGTGTCGGGCATTCTCGACACGGGCAGCACCGAGGAAGACTACTTCTTCATCTCGGAAGAGGACATGGCCGGCTTGACGGGCGAGACGCTGACCTACGATGTGACCGAGCTGCGCGTGAACGCCGATGCGGATGCGTTGGCGGCAAGCGTCGAGCGCATCGAGCAGGCGGTCCCGGGCGTGACGCCCCAGCTGGTGAAGCGCATCACCGAATCGCAGACGACCGTGCTCTCGAAGCTGTCGGCGCTCGTGCTGCTCGTCACCATCATCACGCTCGCGCTCACGATGATCTGCGTGGCCACGACGATGACGGCGGTCGTCACCGAGCGCCGCCGCGAGATCGGCCTGCGCAAGGCGCTCGGCGCATCCGATAAATCCATCATGCTGGAATTCATGGGCGAAGGCCTGATGCTCGGCCTCATCGGCGGCTTGCTGGGCTCGGTGCTCGGCTTCGGCTTCGCCTACCTCGTCAGCACGAACGTGTTCAACTCGACCATCACCTTCCTGCCGGCGCTCGTGCCGGTGACGGTGTTGGCGGCGCTCGCGGTAACCGCGCTTGCCTGCGTGATGCCCGTGCGCAACGCCACGAAGGTCGACCCGGCCCTGGTGCTCAAGGGCGAATAGGAAAGGGGCAGATGCATGAGCCTTTTGGAACTGAAGCACGTGTACAAGATCTATGGCGACCTGCACGCGCTCGACGACGTGAACCTGACCATTGACGAGGGAGAATGGGTTGCCATCATGGGGCCTTCCGGCTCGGGCAAATCCACCGTCATGAACATCATCGGCTGCATGGACAAGCCCACGAAGGGCGAGGTGCTGCTCGACGGCAAGGACATCTCGAAGGAGACGAGCCAAGGGCTCACCGATATCCGCCGCGACAAGATCGGCCTCATCTTCCAGCAGTTCCACCTCATCAACTACCTCACGGCGCTCGAGAACGTGATGGTGGCGCAGTACTACCATTCCATGCCCGATGAAGCTGAGGCCATGGAGGCACTCGAGCGCGTGGGCCTGGCCGACCGCGCGCACCATCTGCCGAGCCAGCTTTCCGGCGGCGAGCAGCAGCGCGTGTGCGTCGCGCGTGCGCTCATCAACCATCCCGAGCTCATCCTGGCCGACGAGCCCACGGGCAACCTCGACGAGACGAACGAGCGCATCGTGCTCGATTTGTTCCGTCAGCTGCATGCCGAGGGGACGACGCTCATCGTGGTGACACACGACGCCGAGGTGGGCGCTTCGGCCGAGCGCGTGATTACCCTGGAATACGGGAAGGTGACAAGCGAAAACGGCGGCACCGAATTCGGCAAGGCCGCGCGAAAGGATGTGATCTAGCGTGGAGAAGACGCTTTCATCGAAGCTGTTCGCCCTGGTCATCGCCACCCTGTTAGCGGTGGCGTGCCTCGGGCTTTCCGCCTGCGGCGGCGGTGGCGAGCTGAAGGACGGCACCTACACGGGGCAGTCGAGCAACTTCGAGGGCGATGCCGTCGACGGCGCCGGCTACGGCGTGGCCACCATCACCATCAAGGATGGGGCGATTACCGATTGCACGTTCGAGACCTATGAGCTTGACGGCAACAAGAAGGACGAGAACTACGGCGTGAGCCTTTCGGGGAACCAGAACAAGTACACGAAGGCGCAAAACGCCGTGAAAGCGTGTCCCGAATACGCGAAGGCGCTCGTCGAGGCGGGGTCGCTTGATGGCGTTGACACCATTTCGGGCGCGACCGTGAATTACGACCAATTCTGCGAGGCGGTCGATGACGCCATGGCGCAGGCGAGGGCCTAGCCGGTGGACCTGAAGAAGCTTCCGCTGCAAAACCTTTCACGTCATGCCGGGCGCACGGTGGGCCTTGCCGCCATCGTCGCCCTGCTCACGTGCGCCGTGTACGGCGGCATGCTCGTGGTGTCGAGCTTGCAAAGCGGCCTGGCCAGCCTGGAAGCGCGCCTGGGAGCCGACATCGTGGTGGCGCCGGCCGATGCCCGCACGCAGTACGACCTGAGCGATGTGCTCGTGGAAGGCGTGCCGAGCAGTTTCTACATGGACAAGTCTTACGTGCAGAAGGTGGCGGCGGTCGAGGGCGTGGAGCTTGCGGCGCCGCAGTATTTCCTCGCCACGATGAAGGCCGGATGCTGCGCGATGCCCGTGCAGATCATCGGGTTCGACCCCGATGCCGACTTCACCGTGAAGCCGTGGATCGCGCGCACCTATGGCGGCGATCTCGGCGACTTGGACGTCATCGCCGGATGCAACATCTCGGGCGGCGTGGGCGACCAGATTCAATTCTATGGCGAGACCTGCACCATCGTCGCGAAGCTCGCCGAGACGGGCACGTCGATGGACAACGCCGTGTACGGCTCGGCGGAAACCGTGAAGCACCTGGTGGAAGCGGCGGTCGACTTGGGATTCTCGCCGCTTGCGCACGAAGACCCGCAGCAGGTGGTGTCGACCGTGATGGTGAAGGTGGCCGATGGCTACAACGTCGACGACGTGCTCGGCAGCATCAAGCTGAAGGTGCGCGGCGTGTCGGCCGTGGCCACGCGCACGATGACCTCGGATGTGGCCGATAGCGTGGCCGGTATGTCGGGCGTCATCCAGGTGGTGTTCGGCGTCATCGGCGTGTTGGCGCTCGTGGTGCTCGTCGTGGCCTTCCTGGTGGTTGGTCGGCATCGCACGCGCGAGTTCGCCGTGTTGCGCGTCGTGGGCGCTTCGAAGCGGGCGCTTTCGGGCATCGTCGTGAAAGAGGCGGCGATCATCAGCGCGGCAGGTGCCGTGGCAGGCGTTCTCGTGGCGCTCGTCGTGGTCGTGGCGTTCAATGGGGCGCTCGAAAACGCGCTCGGCCTTCCGTTCCTGCTGCCCGATGCCGGTGCAATGGCGCTGCTTGCGGTTGTGACCTTCGCGCTCGCAATGGCGGCGGGTTGCGGGGCGTCGTATGCGTCGGCTGTGCGCCTGGCGAAAGTCGACCCAGGCCAGACCCTGCGGGAGGAGTGAGCATGGCAGAGGCGTGTTTGGTGGCGCGTGGCATCACCAAGAAGTTCTTCCGCAAGGGGCGCGAATCGGCGCAGTGGTTCGATGCGGTTTCCAAGGCAGACCTGCAGCTTGCGCCAGGGGAATTCTGCGTGCTCATGGGCCGTTCGGGTAGCGGGAAATCGACGTTGCTGAACATGGCGGGTGGCCTGCTCGAGCCTTCCGAGGGCGCGGTGCTGCTGCAAGGCGACGACCTGTATGCGCTGCCCGATGGCGAGCGGTCGCGTATGCGCAACGAGCGCATCGGCGTGGTGCCGCAGGGCCAGACCCCGCTGCATAGCCTGACGGTGGTGCAGAACGTGACCTTGCCCTACCTGATGTACCGCTCGGATGACGGCGTTGAGGCGCGTGCGCTGGAACTGCTCGATTCGCTCGGTGTGAAGCATCTGGCCGATGCGTATCCGCGAGAGCTTTCCGGAGGCGAGATGCGGCGCATGGCCATTGCCCGGGCGCTTGTGTGCGACCCGGCCGTGGTGTTGGCCGACGAGCCCACGAGCGACCTTGATGACGAGAACACGCAGGTGGTGCTGCAGAAACTGCGCGACGTTGCCAATGGGGGCGCGGCGGTGCTCGTCGCGACGCACGACCAGGCGGCGCTGTCATTCGCCGACCGCGTGCTGCGCATGGATGCCGGCGTGCTCATGGACGCTTGACGAGCAGGTACCGCTGCCGGAAATGACGGGCAGCATGGGCCGAAATAAGTTAGAATAGCCTAATTCTTACTGGAATACGAACGGAGGGAAACCTCATGACCCATAAGCAGATCTTTCGCGCGCTGAACGTCGCATTGCTCGCCGGCAGCGCCCTCCTCATCGTCGGTCTGTTCTCGTTTGCCGGCCCGTGCTCGCACGACGACGGCAGCTTGTCCACGTGCTTCAATTCCGCCACGGGCATCGGGGGAGCGGCGCTGTTCCTCGCCGGCGTGGCGATATTCGGCCTGTTTGACGTCACGCCCACCGTGCGCATCATCTTAGGCGTGCTCGGTCTGGCGCTCGGGCTGTTCGTGGCCTTCGCTCCCGGCAACCTGCTGCCGCTGTGCATGATGGAGACCATGCAATGCCGTGCCGTCATGCAACCGTTCGCGCTGCTGCTCGGCATTGTCCTTGCCGTGCTTTCCGCCGCCCAAGGCATCCTCGGCTTCCGCATTCGCTAATACACGAGGGGCGCCCAGGCACCCCATCTTCGCGCTCCAAGCCTCGCTCACGGCCCTAAGGCCGCTTCGCTCGGCTTTCGCACGAATCTGGGGCGTCTGGACGCCCCTCGTGCCCCGTTGCCGTTCCCGGCGAACCTGGAACCTCCGGGTGAGCGGTTGGGGACATACATGTGGCGACCGGGGACATACATGTGGCGTCCGGAGTGTGTCCCCGGGCGACCAGGGACACACTCCTTTTGCGCGTTAGCGTGCTAAATATGCATACTCGTCTTGCGTTTTTCCTCGCGCGATTCTGTTCGTACCGATGCGTGATACTATGAAAACAATGAATTATTGATTCATTGAAAGGATGTGCCATGGGAACGGTTATCAGCACCAAGCTGACCAAAGGCGGCCAAACCACCATTCCCCAATCTATAAGGAAGGCTTTGGGGATTGGTGCGGAGGATCGCGTGTATTGGACCTGCGAGGGCGACCGGGCATACGTGACGGCAAAGCCAGAGATACCGCTATCTGTCACCTCCGCGAGGGATTTCTGGCATCGAATCGATCAAGCGGAAGCCGACATTGCCGGAGGCCGCGTCGTCGATGCCGCCGCACTTTCGGATGTGCTGCGGAGTATGTAACATGCCAGATTATGTGGTTCGCGCAACGGCGCATTTCGAGGAAGACCTGGTAAGCGCCTATCGTTATTACCAAAGACAGGCCGGTGCCAACAGTGCATTACGGTTTCTCGACGAATACGATTTGACCGTTTCCCGTTTGCAAAGCATGCCGACAGCTGCGGTAAAAATCGGCGATACCGGTTTGCATTGGTGTCCCATAGGCTCTTATACGGCGGTGTTTTCCGTCGATGCCGAGCAAAAGGTCGTTGTTTTGAGCCGATTGTTCTATATGTCATCCGATTGGAAACGACGCATCCTGGAGCACGGTGAACGCGACGCTGAATGACCCCCGGGGTTTCGGCCTGGGTTTACCGAGTGGGCATAGAGAAAGTAGGGGCTGCCCGTCTGCCACCTAGCGGCTGGTGAAAGGGCGATGCCGTACACGGGTTTAGTTGCCACCTGCAATTGACATCCTCGCCGAATCGATATTGTTAGACTTATCTAAATTAGGAAAGCCTAACTATGGAGGAAGCGCACGATGGCCGAGGGTAGGAGCGTCCCGATAATCAGCACGCCGACGATGTACGAGGCGACGACGGATGACCTGCGCATTCTGGTCGAGTGCCTGCGCAAGCTGCCGCTTGGCTATTTCGGAAAGCGCGATGTGGCCGACCTCACCGAAACGCTGATGAGCGACGTGAAGCGCCTCGAGCACGTGTGGTCGCACGTGGTGGGCTACCTGTACGGGTCGTATATTTCGACGGCCGTCATCGCGGTGATGCTCTTCGCCTTCGACTGGCGGCTCGCGCTCGCGTGCCTGTGGGGCGTTCCGGTGGCGTTCGGCCTGCTGTATGGCACGCATGGCACCACCAGCAAGAACGCGGCGATGGGGAAGAAGGCCGCCATCGCGGTGTCGGATGGCGTGCAGGAGACGCTCGAGGGCATCCGCGAGATCCTCGCGACGAATCAGGAGCAGCTCTTCCTCGACAAGCTGTACGCCACCATCGACGAGGCGGAGCGGGCGGCGCGTCATGGCGAGCTGGTGAACGGGCTTTTCGTGAACGCCGCCAGCGTCATCATGCGCCTGGGGGTCGCCACCACGATCCTCGCCGGCGCGCACCTCATGCTCGCGGGCGAGCTCGACTTCATGGTCCTCTTCATGTTCTTGCTGGTCATCACGCGCATCTACGCGCCCTTCGACCAGTCCCTTGCGCTCATCGCCGAGGTGTTCATGAGCGAGGTGTCGGTGGATCGCCTGAACGAGATATTCGACCAGCCCGTCGCCGACGGCTCCGATGAGTTCGTTCCCGTCGGGCATGACATCGAATTCACGGATGTGCGCTTCGCCTACGATGGCGAAGAGGTGCTCCATGGCGTGTCGTTCGTGGCGAGGGAAGGCGAGGTCACCGCTTTGGTCGGGCCTTCGGGGTCGGGCAAGTCGACCTGCGCGCGCCTGGTCGCCCGCTTATGGGATACCTCGTCGGGCTCGATCACGGTGGGCGGGGTTGACATCGCCACCGTCGACCCCGAGGTGCTGATGGGCGACTATTCCATGGTGTTCCAGGATGTGGTGCTGTTCGACGATACCGTAATGGAGAACATCCGGCTCGGCAGGCGCGGTGCGACCGATGCCGAGGTCATGGCGGCCGCGACGGCGGCGAACTGCGACGAGTTCGTCACGCGCCTGCCCGAGGGGTTCCAGACGCAGATCGGCGAGAATGGCGCCCGGCTTTCCGGCGGCGAGCGTCAGCGCATCTCCATCGCCCGCGCGTTGCTGAAGGATGCGCCCATTGTGTTGCTTGACGAGGCGACGGCGTCGCTTGATGTGGAAAACGAGACCAAGGTGCAGGGGGCGCTCTCGCGGCTGCTCGCCGGCAAGACCGTGCTGGTCATCGCGCATCGGATGCGCACCGTGGATAACGCCGACAAGATCGTCGTGCTGAAAGACGGGTTCGTGGCCGAGCAGGGGAGCCCCGCCGAGCTGCGCGCGAAGGAGGGCGGCCTGTATCGGCACATGGCCGAACTGCAATCGGCGAGCGCCGGTTGGCGCCTATAGCCACTGGGTGAGCTGGGCCTGATGGGGCCTTCCCCCGTCAGGCTCCGGCTGCCTTGCCCTCGAGTTCCCGGAGCAGTTGCTCGAGCCAGGAAATAAGCCCCTCTTCGCGCTCGAGGATGAATTTGACCTCCCATTGCCATAGGTTCAAGACGGAATCGCGCTCGGGCAGCTTGGAGGACAGGTATTCGTTTTCGAGCTCGATGTGCCCGGCCATGAGCTCGTCGTGCTCGTAGTGGAAGTAATCGAGTGCATCCTGCACATAGTTGATCTGCTCGTTCACGGGCAGCGAGCCGATGAACGTGAGCTTCAACAGGAAAACGCGCTGGGTGTTCAACGAGAGCGTGTAGTCGATGGGTTCGCGCAGCCATTCCAGATACCGCTCTTCGCCGCTGCTCGAGAGGTAATACCGCTTCGAGAGGCGGCCCCCTTCGGTCGTCACCTCGTCGAAGGTCATCAGTCCGTCGGCGGTCATCTGCTTCAGGGCGGGGTAAATCTGGCTGAGCTGGGCGTTCATGAAATACTGGGTCGATTGCGCGATGATGCGCCGCAGGTCGTACCCCGATGCGCCAGGATGCAGTTTCACCAAGCCGAGCAGCACGTCGTTGAGCTTCATACGACCCCCCAAGATGCGATACCGCGTATCCGCGCCGACTCGCGCCGGCGGTCGACGGATGCCCGCACCCATCGACCGCCGGCAGGTGACGCGTCTTTTCTTGAGGCCAGTCTACTACAGGTCGGCGATGAGGTCTTTGCCCGCCTTGGCGCCGGTCGACCAGGCGCCCTCGGTGCAGGCGATGAGGAACAGGTACTCGCCGGCCAGGTACAGGCCCTTCACGTCCTTGATGTGGTTCTTCAGCAGGTCTTGGATTGCCACGTACTGGCCCGGGCGCTCGAGGTTCACGGCCTTGTCGTAGCGCAGGCATTTCACCATCTCGGGCTTATCGGGGAAGGCGGGCAGGAAGCGCTGGACCTCGCGGATGACCAGGCGGTCGCGCTCCTCTTGCGAAAGCCACCTAAGGTCTTTGTCGTGCCAGCCGGCGGTGAAGGCGTGCATGACGCCCGTGCCCTTCGGGTTGTTCTTCAGGATGGCGTTCTCGTCGAAGATCGTCGTGAGGAGGGAGTTCTCGGAGCCGGGGATGAACACCGACAGGAAGTCTTCGGGCACCACGGCTTCGTCGATGCCGAAGATGTAGTTGTAGGTGGCGCTGTACTTGCAGGTGGTGAGCGGCTTGCGCATGGCTTCCGGCAGGTCGGGCGCTATCTGCAGCGCGACCTCGGCATCGACGGCCATGATCACCTGATCGGCATCGATGAAACCGCCTTCCACCTCGACGCCCTTCACGGCGCCGTTCTCGATGACGACCTTCTTCACCGGCGTGTTGAGCTGGCAATTGTCCTTGATGGCGGCGATGAGGTGGTCGTTGATCGCACCGAGGCCGCCCTTCACGTGGCACATGCCCTGCATCAGCGACATCAGCGCGATGGGATGCGCGATGGAGACCTCTTGCGCCCGCGTGAGCACCATCGTGCCGAGGAACGGCGTGAGGATGCGGTCGACCACGTCCGGGCCGCCGTATTTCAAGCCGAATTCGGCGGTCGACATGTTCGAGATCTCGGCCAGGCCGCTGAAATCGTGGTCGGCTCCCGCGTATTTCATCAAGGGCGCGAATTTCGCCACGAAGCGCAGCAGCTGCGGGACGGTGCGCGCGGGGAGGCCGCGGAAGTTGAGGATGGCGTTCAGGTCGAGCTTGCCGCCCATGGGCAGGTAATTCACCTTGTCGTTGTACCAGAAGCCGTATATTTGGCGCTGGATGGTGCCGACGTCGGGCATCATGCCGAATTCGTCGAGGTATTCGAAGGTCTGCGCCCACTGGGGCTCGGTGAAGGCGGCGCCGATGGCATATTCGAAGCGCCCCTCATGCACGGTGCCGACGCGTCCGCCCAGCCGGCCGCTCGCCTCGACGAGGGTGTAGTCCACTCCTGCTTTCTGCAGTTCATATGCCGCCGCGATTCCCGCGCAGCCACCGCCGACGATGACGACCTTGTTCCCAGACATGTTGCCCTCCTATCGCTCGGTATGTATCAAAACATGATACATAGCTTATTGTACTGAAGTGCGGGGGTGTTTGCGCCCTGATAGATGGGCAAAACGCCTGATGTGCCCACGTGGTAATGGGCTACACCGCGCCCAAAGCGGCTATCATGGAACGAGGACGTTGGAAGGGGAATGCCATGGGTACACGTCGCATCAGTTGGATTACCTGCCTGTTCGTGTTCATGCTCGCCGTGGGAATCGTGGGTTTTGCCGTCGCCGCGCAATCGGCCGCGGCCGCGCCCCAAGCCACGGCGCAATCGGTTGCGGCATCGGCGCCGGCCAAGCCCTCCGCCAAGCAGTTGAAGGCGTTCAAGAAGGCGAGCGCCGACTTCTCGCTGGAGCTGTTCCAGCGCTGCGTGGCCGCCAAGGGCAAGAACGCGAACGTCACCATCGCGCCCATGTCGGTATTGAACACGATGGCGCTTGCCGCGAACGGCGCGGGCGGGTCGACCGCGACGCAACTGCGCGACGCGCTGGGCGACGGCGCCTCCATCGCCCGCATCAACAAGAATCTGGCCTGGTATAACAGCAAGCTTACCAACAGCAAGAAGGCCAAGATCCGCACGGCGAACGCCATCTGGTACCACGATGACGGCTCGATCGCCATGAAGAAGGGCTTCCTGAAGGCGGCCAAGAAGTACTACGCGGCGGCGGTCACGCCCGCCGATTTCACCGATCCCGCCACGACCACCGATGTCAATGCGTGGGTTTCCAAGCAGACCGACGGCATGATCAAGAAGATCGTCGACCGTTTGGATTCCGACACCCGCATCGCCATCGTGAACGCGCTCTATTTCGATGCGAAGTGGCAGGAGCCTTTCGAGAAGGATACGGTGCGCACGAAGACCTTCACCGCGGCGAACGGCAAGAAGCATAAGGTGAAGATGATGTTCGGCACCGAGCACCGCTACATCGAGGGCGAGGGCGTCACCGGCTTCGTGAAGCCGTATGCCAAGGGCTACAGCTATGTCGCGCTGCTGCCGAAAAAGGGCACGAGCGTGAAGAAGTTCGTGAAGGGGCTCGATGGCGACGACTTCCGCGCGCTGGTTGCCGGAGCCGAGCATGCCGAGGTGCACGTGGCCATGCCCAAATACACGATAACCTACAGCAACGACGCCATGGAGCAGCAGCTGAAAGACATGGGCCTGAGCCGCGCATTTGGCGCCAAGGCCAATTTCAAGAAGATGGCAAAGAGCAGCGAGGGTCCGCTGTACATCGATACCGTGGTGCATAAGACGAAGATCCAGGTTGACGAGAACGGCACGAAGGCGGCTGCGGCGACGGGTGCCATGGTGAAAGCCGGCGCGGCGCTCATCGGGGAAGTGAAGAAGGTCACGCTCAACCGTCCGTTCGTCTACGCCATCGTCGACAACGCGACGGATCTTCCCGTGTTCATCGGCACGGTGAACAACATCGGGAAGTAGCTGCCTGCGGCTTGAAACGCCGATAATCGATTCTTGAACTTTTGAACCGAATATTGAACTCTAGCTTGTGCGGTCCGCATGGCATGATATGATGCTCGCCAATAAATTGAACTTTGAACTTCAGTTCGCAAGTTCGCGTGAAAGGCAGCACATGGATCAGAAGACATTCAGCGAACGGCTACGCGCCGCCATGGGTGCGCAGGGCTATAAGCAGGTCGACCTGCTCCGCCTTGCGCAAGAGCGCGGGCAAAAGATGGGAAAATCCCAGCTCAGCCAGTATCTTAGCGGAAAGACCGCCCCGCGTCCGGCGGTGCTCGCGTCGATTGCGGGCATCTTGAACGTGAGTCCCGAGTGGCTTGCCGGCGACGATTCCGCACAGGCACCCGCCCCTGAGTCGGCACGCCCCGAACCGGAACCAACGCCTGCGTCCAAGGCCGCGCACGCCGATGCGCCCGCGGCCGACTCCCCGAAATCCTCCACCCCGAAAGGAACCCCCATGCGCACATTCAGCAAATCAAGCAAGCTCGACAACGTGCTCTACGACGTCCGCGGGCCGGTGGTCGACGAAGCCGCGCGCATGGAAGCGGCCGGCATGCAGGTGTTGAAGCTCAACATCGGCAACCCGGCGCCGTTCGGGTTCCGCACGCCCGACGAGGTTGTGGCCGACATGGCTGGCCAGCTCGTGGACTGCGAAGGTTATTCCGCCTCGAAGGGCCTGTTCAGCGCGCGCAAGGCCATCATGCAGTACGCGCAGATCAAGCATATCCCCAACGTGACGATGGATGACGTGTACACCGGCAACGGCGCAAGCGAGCTCATCAACCTGTGCATGCAGGCGCTCCTCGACACCGGCGACGAGATCCTCATCCCCTCGCCCGACTATCCGCTCTGGACCGCCTGCGCCACGCTCGCCGGCGGTCATGTCGTGCACTATATGTGCGATGAGCAGGCCGAATGGTATCCCGACCTCGATGACATCCGCTCGAAGGTCACCCCGAACACGAAGGCCATCGTCATCATCAACCCGAACAACCCCACCGGCGCGCTCTACCCGCGCGAGCTGCTGCAGGAAATCGTCGAGATCGCCCGCGAGCACCAGCTCATCATCTTCTCGGACGAGATCTACGACCGCCTCGTGATGGATGGGCAGGAGCACGTCTCCATCGCCTCGCTCGCCCCCGACCTGTTCTGCGTCACGTTCAGCGGGCTTTCGAAGTCGCACATGATCGCCGGCTACCGCATCGGCTGGATGGTGCTGTCGGGCAACAAGCGCGTCGCCAAGGACTACATCGAGGGTTTGAACATGCTCTCGAACATGCGCCTGTGCTCGAACGTGCCCGCGCAATCGATCGTGCAAACGGCCCTGTGGGGCCACCAGTCGGTGAACGACTACATCGTGCCGGGTGGCCGCATCTACGAGCAGCGCGAGTTCATCTACCAGGCCCTGAACGACATCCCGGGTATTACCGCGGTGAAGCCGAAGGCGGCGTTCTACATCTTCCCGAAGATCGATGCCAAGAAGTTCAATATCACCAATGACGAGCAGTTCGCCCTCGACCTGCTGAAAGAGAAGCGCATCCTCATCGTGCAGGGCAGCGGCTTCAACTGGAAGCAACCCGACCACTTCCGCGTGGTATACCTGCCGCGCATCGAGGTGCTGAAGGACGCCACCAACAAGCTCGCCGATTTCTTGGCGTATTACCGCCAGTAGGCGAAAGGGCCCTATTCCCCGTGCCATTTCGCTGCGAGGCGGGGCAAAAGCACATGCCGGCTCAACGCGGTGAGCCGGCATTTTGCCGTGTTGTAACAGCATTACAGGCAGAGTTCGGGTATTCTTACAAAAAATGACTGTCGACTATACGATAGGAAGAGGGAGGGTATCCCATGGATATGGAGTCATTGGTTAACATAACCGATACCATCGACACCTATATGTACACCTACTTCCTGGTGTTCCTGCTCATCGGCGCGGGTGTCTGGTTCACGATTAGGACGAAGGGCGTTCAATTCCGCCTCATCAAGGATGGTTTGAAGGCCATCACCGAGAAGCGCCATCAGCCGGGCGAGAAGACGGTGTCGTCGTTCCAGGCCATGATGGTCTCGACGGCATCGCGCGTGGGCACCGGCAACATCGCCGGCGTTGCGACGGCTATCGCCGTGGGCGGCCCGGGCGCCGTGTTCTGGATGTGGATCATGGCGACCATCGGCAGCGCGTCGGCGTTCATCGAGTCCACGCTCGCGCAGATCTGGAAGCGCCGCGCACCCGGCGGGGAGTTCCGCGGCGGTCCGGCGTACTACATCGAGCAGGCACTGCATAGCCGTGGCCTGGGCATCCTCTTCGCCATCTCGCTCATCCTGTGCTTCGGCCTCGGCTTCAACGGCCTGCAGACCTACAACATGAGCTCGTCGATCGTCTACTACGTGCCCAACTGGACCGAGACCTCCGGCCCCATGGCTCTTGGCCTGCTCCTGGCTGTGGTCTTCGGCTTCGTGCTGTTCGGCGGAACGCATCGCATCAGCTTCATGACTTCCTTCATCGTGCCGCTGATGGCGGGCGTCTACCTGCTGCTGGCTATCATCCTCACCATCATGAACATCGGCGAGCTGCCGGCCATTTTCGGCATGATCGTGTACGAGGCCTTCAACCCGGCATCTCTCGCTGGCGGCTTCGCAGGATCGATGATCGTGCAGGGCATCAAGCGCGGCTTGTTCTCGAACGAAGCCGGCATGGGTTCCGCCCCGAACGCCGCCGCGTCCGCGAGCGTTTCGCACCCGGTGAAGCAGGGCATGGTCCAGGTTGTCTCCGTCTTCCTGGACACGATGGTCATCTGCACGTGCTCGGCTGTCATGATCATGTTCTTCGTGCAGGACAACACCGGCACCATCGCATGGGGTGGCGCCGATGCTGCTGTCGCGCTTTCCAACATGAGCCTCGTGCAGGCATCGATGCTCGACGGCTTCGGCGAGATCGGCATCCACTTCATGACCTTCGCGATCTTCTGCTTCGCGTTCAGCTCGCTGGTGGGCAACTACTTCTATGCGGAACAGAACCTGCGTTTCATGACCGCGAACCTGTCCAAGCAGGCGGGCAAGTGGTGCCTCTTCGGCTTCCGCATCCTGTGCTGCGTGGTCGTGTTCTTCGGCGCCCAGTCCAACCTCACGCTGGCCTGGAACCTCGCCGACATCTTCATGGGCATCGAGGCCATCATCAACATCTTCGTGATCTTGGTGCTGGGCAAATGGGCCTTTGCCGCGCTCGAGGACTACGAGTCGCAGAAGCGCATGGGGCTCGACCCGGTGTTCATGGCCGAAAGCATTCCCGGCATGCCCGCCACCGAATGCTGGCATGAGACCCGCGAAGAGCTGGCCAGCGCCACCATCGAGGCGCAGGTTCAGCATGAAGCCCACAAATCGAGTATGCAATAACTTATAGAACTACCAGGATTCGGCAAACTCTAGTAGTCTGCTTTCAAAGAGAACCGGTGCCTGCGGGACGAGATGACCGCAGGCACCGGGTTTTATGTTGAAGGATGTTGTGAAGGGCTGCCGCCAAGCGCTTCGGGGCGCGGCGCGGCCTCCCGGTAGGACAGGAGTTTCAAATATGGCTACCACGCTTTCGGCCTCTGCTTCCCGCACGCGTTCCATTGCCTATGTCGCGCTTTCCATCGCACTCATGGCGGTTGGCGCGTGGGTCACCGTTCCGCTGGGGCCGGTGCCGTTCACGCTGCAGATTTTCGTGTTCACGTTTGCCCTGGTGATGCTCGAGCCGAAGCTTGCCATGGCTGCGGTGGTGGGCTACATCGTGCTCGGTGCCATCGGCGTCCCGGTGTTCTCGTCGATGCGCGGGGGCATCGGCGTGCTCGCCGGTCCCACCGGCGGCTTCCTGTGGGGCTACATCGTGGGCTTTGCGCTGGCCATCGCCGTTGGCTCGCTGCTCAAGGTGAAGGAAGCCCCCGCTGGCAAGCGCTTCGACACCACCGAGGTCGTGCGTGCCTTCGTGATGAGCTTCGTGTATTTGGCCTGCGCCTATGTATGCGGGTGGTTCCAGCTCATGCTGGTGATGGGGATTGGCCCCGAGGCGGCCTTCGCCAGCGCCGTCGCGCCTTTCATCCTGGTCGACATCGTGAAGATCATCGTGGCGGTGTTTGTCGCCCTTGCCGTGAAACACGCGCTGGGCGCGGTGCGGTAAGCCGCCGGCCCGCCTGACGGGCTCCGCCCGAAGACATCGCGATTGCCCGCCGTTGCGCCCGGTTCTGCCGGGCGCTTCGCATGCAGGTGCTATGATGATGCGGATTGGCGATAGATGGACGTGCCGGCAGGGCACCGGATGCCGCAAGGGCGGCATGCCGAGGGGAATGCGGGTGAGAAGCCCGCGCTGTACCAGCAACCGTAAGAGCCGACATGTGGGAACGCCGCGCCCGGCTGCAGGGTGCGCCCACATGGATGACGCGAAGTCGGAATGCCTGCCATCGCGAACCAGCTGGCATGGGGCCGGCTGGCAACGCCCTGGAAAGGAGGTTCCGATGTCCATCGGTTCCGAAAACACCCGTGTATCCACTCAAACGCGCCTTGCCGCGATGCTCGCGGCGGTGCTCCTCGCATTGTGCGTGGGCATGCTCGGCGGTTGCGGCAACAACGAGGCCGCCTCGTCTTCGGCGGCGCAAGCGCCCGCTTCGAGCAGCACGGCTGCGGCGAGCGAGTCGGCCGAAACGCTGAACGTGACGGTTTCCATCGACCTCACCGCGGCCGACGGCAAGGTCGAGACCGCCGAGGTGAGCGTCCCCGCCGGCGCGACGGTCCTCGAGGCGACCCAGGCGACGTCCTTCGAGCTCGACGTGCAAGACAGCCAGTACGGCAAGTATGTGAACGCGATTAACGGCGTGGCGACGGGCGACCACGGCGACCAAAGCGGGTGGCTTGTGGCAGTGAACGGCGAGGACCTGATGGTCTCGGCTGACGCCCAGGAAGTCGCCGACGGCGACAAGGTCGAATGGCGCTACGTCACCTCGTTCGAATAACCGCATCGGATTCTCTGCGTCGCCGCGCGACCCATGGATAACGCGTTTTCGCCCTACCACACGGCGGTTGCCGCCATCTTCTTCGCAAGCGCCCTCGTGTTCACGATGGTGTCGATGAACCCCGCATGCGTGGGCCTGGCCTTCGCGGGGGCGCTTGCCTGTTCCCTGGTGATGCGCGGACGTGCGGCGACGGGCGCGACGCTTGGCTGGCTCGTGCCCTTATGGCTGGTCATCGCCTGCATCAACGGGTTTTACTCGTCATCGCAGGCGGGCACCGCCTTTGCGGTGGGGCCGTTCACGTTCGGCTTGGAATCGCTATGCTATGGCACTACGGCGGGCGCGATGATCAGCGCCATGGTGCTGTGGTTCGCGTCGGCGGGGGAATGCATCTCGGGCGATTCGGCCATCGGGCTCCTTGCCAAACCGATGCCGACGGTGGCGTTGATGGTCTCGCAGGTGTTGCGTTTGGTGCCGCAGATGCTGCGCCGGGGTCGCGACGTGCTCGACGTGCAGGAATCGTGCCGGGTTGGCGACCTCACGCGCTGGCAGGGGGTGCGCGACCGGATGCGCGTGGTTTCGGTGCTGGTGGGATGGTCGATGGAAGATGGCGCCATCCGCGCCGAGTCGATGAACGCCCGCGGTTATGGCAGCGCTTCCGCGCGGACGCGGTATCGCCGCCGCCGACTCAAGGTGTCGGACGGCATCATGGCCATCGTCATCGGCGTCATCGGCGTCATCGCCTGCGTCGCGGCGGGCGGCGTCGGGTCCCAATTCCAGTTTTACCCAGCCATCGACGCCCAAGGAAGCTGGTGGTCGTGCGTGCCGGGCATCTTCCTGGTGTGCATACCCTTGGCATTGGAAGCGAGGAGCAGGGTGCTATGGCGGTAATCGACGTGCGCGACCTCTCGTTCGCCTACCTGCCCGACGACGGGCAGTCCGTGGGGCATCGTGTCTTGGATGGCGTGTCCCTGCAGGTCGAGGCGGGCAGCTTCTGCGTGGTGACGGGCCCGACGGGGTGCGGCAAATCGACGTTGCTTCGCCTGTTGAAGCCCGAAATCGCGCCGCGCGGCACCCTTGGCGGCTCGATCGACGTCGCCGGCGCGGCGATTGTGGCGAATGGGGAAGCCGGAACGTACGACCCGCGCGCGCAGGCGGGCGTCGCCGCGTTCGTGGCGCAAGACCCCGAGGCCCAAATCGTCTGCGACACCGTTCGCGCCGAGCTTGCCTTCGGACTCGAGAATCTGGGCGTGGAGCCCGCCCGCATGCGCCGCAACATCGCGGAGGCCGTCGGGTTCCTCGGCATCGAGGGATGGCTCGACCGGCGCACCGCCGACTTGTCGGGCGGGCAGAAGCAGCTGCTGAACCTTGCCGCCGCCTTGGCCATGCAGCCGCAGGTCCTGCTGCTCGACGAGCCGACGGCGCAGCTCGACCCCCATGCCCGGCGCCGTTTCCTCGATGCGCTCGCGTCGGTGAACGCCGAGCTGGGCTGCACGGTGGTGATGTCGTCCCATTCCCCCGAGCACGTCGGTCGAATCGCGACGCAGCGATTCGAGCTGGGCGCGCTCGCGCAGCCGGCGCCGTTTGACGCGACGCTGCGGCCGAAACGTGGCGCCGCTTCGCGGGAAGCGGTTGTCGAGGCGCGGGAGGTCGCGTTCCGGTATGGGCGAGGCGACCCCTGGGTGGTGGATGATGCTTCCATCGCGTTGCACCCGGGGCGCGTGCACGCGTTGCTCGGCGGCAACGGGTGCGGCAAGACCACGTTGCTGAAGCTGCTCGCCGGCGTGTGCAAGCCGCAACGGGGGAAGGTCAAGGCAGCTGCGGGGTTGCGCCGTGCCTACCTTCCGCAAGACCCGAAGGCGCTGTTCGCCTGCGATTCGGTGGCCGAGGAGCTTCACGAGTGGCACGTCCGTTTCGGGTATGACGCGGACGACGAGCAACAGGTTGCCGACCGTTTCGGGCTTCAAGATACGCTCGCCCGGCATCCATACGACCTTTCCGGGGGCCAGCAGCAACAGCTCGCCCTGGCGAAGCTCCTGCTTGCCAAACCCGAGGTGTTGTTCCTCGACGAGCCGACGAAGGGTCTCGATGCGGCATCGGCGGCGCAGGTGGTGCGGCAGATATCCCGGCTCGCTTCCGAGGGCGTGGCAATCGCGGTCGCCACGCATGATGTGGCCTTCATCCGCGTCGCGGCAGACGCCGTCTCGCTGGTGTTCGACGGCGCGATTGCCTGCTCGTTGCCGGTCGAGGAGTTCTTCGAGGGCAGTTTGGTGTATGCCCCCGAAGACGAGGCGCGCTTGTACGGGGCCATGGCATGATGCCGGGCAAACGCGCGCGCACGGCGCTCGAGGTGGTGGCGCTGCTGGCGCCTCCCGCGGTGATGGCGCTGTGCGGGTTATTTGGATACAGCCGGTTTGCCCTGTTCAGCCTCATCGTCGTGGCGGCTTCGGTCGTGATATTCCTCGTGGGCTACGACCGGTCTCGCCCCGCGGCGAGCGAGTTGGTGCCCATTACGGTGCTTGCGGCCGTCGCGGTTGCGGGCCGCGTGTTGTTCGCGCCCATCCCGTCGTTCAAGCCGGTGTCGGCGGTCACGATCATCGCCGGCGTGGTGTTCGGCCGGCGCAGCGGGTTCATGGTGGGTGCGCTTGCCGGGCTCGTGTCGAATTTCTTCTTCGGGCAAGGCCCCTGGACGCCATGGCAAATGTACGCGTGGGGCGTCATCGGGTACCTGGCGGGCCTCCTCGCGCAAGCGGGCGCGTTCGAGCGGCGTCCGTTGCTGCTGGTTTACGGCGTGGCATCGGGCTTGCTGTACGGCTTCATACTTAATATGTGGAGCATCGTCGGCTTCTTCCACCCGCAAGACGCCGCGCAGTTTCTCGCGCTGCTTGCCGCGGCGGTACCGCTCGATGTGCTTCACGGCGTGGCCACCGCCATCTTCCTCTTCATCGTGTACTACCCGTGGCATCGCAAGTTCGAGCGCGTGAAGCGCAAATACGGGTTCGGCGAAAGCCCGGCGGGTCGTTTCGATCGCACCCACGATGCGCCTCGGTGATGCATGGTTGGCATGAGTCATGGCGGGCATTTCCGAAAATGGCAACTCTATGATTGCAAATGGGCAAATTATTGATGTTGCCTAATAGATTTATAGGCAGAGATAATAATTGTTGGAGAAGCATAGATTTCTTCGATTATTAGCACGCTGTTTTATTCGGCTTCCTTTAGATGTTTTAAAATAGCCGCCAGGAAAAGTCGGAAGGCTTGGTGTGCCGCGCTGTTTCCTTCGGCGAGACGCCTGGCGCTAAGGCGACCGATGAATTCGAAGCGAAAGGAAGTAAGTATGGAAGGCAAGATGAACGCTCTGCTGAAGACCGCTCCGGAACCGGATGCGATGCAGTACGT
>SUUF01000131.1 GCA_015062635.1 Coriobacteriaceae bacterium
GGCGACCTCGATGTAGGGAATGCCCATGTACTCGGCCATCAGGAAGGCGGCGGCGCCCATGATGGGCGGCATGATCTGGCCGCCCGTCGAGGATGCGGCCTCGACGGCCGCGGCGAATTCGGGGCGGTACCCCGTCTTCTTCATCATCGGGATCGTGACGGAACCGGTGGTGACGGTGTTGCCCACCGACGAACCCGACACCATGCCGCACAGCGCCGACGAGATGACGGCGACCTTCGCGGCGCCGCCCGACGACCAGCCGGCGATGCGGTTCGCGCACGCGATGAAGAACTCCGCGATGCCGGTGCGCTCGAGGAACGCGCCGAAGATGATGAAGAGGACGATGTACGTGTAACACACGTTTATGGGCGTGCCTATGACGCCCGATGTGGAGTAGAACAGCTTGCCGGTGATGTTGCGCAGCGTCATGTAGAGGTCGGTGCCGTGGTTGAACTGCCAGTACACCGCGTACAGCAGCAGGCACGCCACCACCACGAGGATGGGGATGCCCACGCAGCGGCGGCACAGCTCCATCAGCACGAGCGTGCCGGCGATGGCGATGGCCACATGATGCGGTTGGATGCGCGTGGCGAGCTTGATGATTTCCTGCGCGTTGAATGCGAAGTAGAAGAAGCATCCGGCCCCGATGATCATGAGCGCGATGTCGTACCAGGGCATGTAATTCACCCGATGCTCGCCCTTGTGGGCGGGATACAGGATGTAGCCGATGATGATGACGAAGCCGATGAACAGCGACAGGCGCGTCTCGGGCAACGCCGTGACGAACAGCGTCATGATGATGCAGTACACCGAGAACACCGCGAGCATGACGGCGATTATCTTGCGCGGCACGCCCTCCCAGGCGCGGGTGCGCGATTCACGGTCATATTTGCGCATGACCTCGTCGACGTCGGCCTCGTGCCCCACCTGCTCGACCATCGGGTCGTACTCGGGCGTCTCGGGCGCGTGCTCGGCCTGAACCATCGGTTTCCTCTGCTCGTCTGCGTTCTTCTTGAATAACACGGTGCAAACTCCGCTGCATCTAGGGAGGAGCCGCAACGGGCCTCGCGGCCTCGTTGCGACTCCCCGGGTCGGACAGATTCGATATCGGCGCCGTTACTTGGTGGCGACTTCGATACCCTTCTCCTTGAAGTACTTGGCAGCACCGGCATGGTACGGCACGGAGGTGATGGAAGCGCCCTTCTCGAGGTTCACCTCAGCATACTTCGCATGGTTCTCGGTGAGGTCGGCGGCGTTGTCGAAGATGTCGGCCACGAAGGCATACACGGCGTCTTCGGACACGCTGTCGGCGGCGAGGATGACGGCGCCGACGGCGACGGTGGTGACGTCAGCGTCCTGGCCATCGTAGGTGCCGGCCGGGATGACGGCCTTGCTGTAGTACGGGGAGCTCTTCAGCAGGGAGTCGACATGCTCGTCGTCGAGGGCCACGAGCTTGGCGGGCTTGCTGGTGGAAAGCTCGGTGATGGCGGTGGTGGGAGCGCCGGCCACGATGAAGGCGGCGTCGATCTTGCCGTCCTTCAGGGAGTTCGCGCTATCGGCGAAGCTCTCGTAGGTGGGGTTGATGTCGCTCTCGGTGAGGCCGTAGGCGCCCAGGATGTCGATGGCGTTGAAGTACACGCCAGAGCCGGCGGCGCCGATGGACACGTTCTTGCCCTTCAGGTCGGCGACGGTCTTGATGTTCTCGTCGAGGGTGACGATCTGGACCTGCTCGTCATACAGGCAGGCGACGGTGCTGAAGACGTCGACCTTGCCGGTGTCCTCGAACAGGTTGGTGCCGTCATAGGCATAGGCCATGACGTCGGACTGGCAGAACGCGAGCTCGGCATTGCCGTCCTGCAGCTCCATCACGTTGGCCTGCGAGCCGTTGCCCGCGAGCGCGGTGACGGCCACGCCAGCCTCGTTGGTGGCATGCTGGGCGATGACGCTGCCGAACGCATAGTAGGTGCCCGACTCGCCGCCGGTGACGAAACGCAGGGTCTCGCTGCTGCTGCCGGCATCGGCGCTGCCGGAATCGCTCGAGCTGCTTCCGCCGCCGCAACCAGCAAGGGCGAAAGCCATCACGCCCGCCACGCAGGCGGTGGTGAAGACCAGGCCGAGCTTCTTCAGGGAAATCTTCTTCACTGGTTCTCCTCTCCTTATTCGGAACACGGGATTCCCGTTTGCAATTACAGGCAAACGCATGTAATTGAAACAGGATTATACTGTTATGCAGCGATTGAAAGCAATGAACCTATCGTTTTTTATCCAAGTGGTAACTATTTGTCGGCGACAATCGCGCTCGGGCATGGCGGCTGCGACCCATCACCCGGCTCCCGCCGCGCGGCACCTGCTATCATCGGGATAGGCAATTCCGGTGAAAGGAGCATCTGATGGTCGGCTTTCTCGCATTCTGGGTTTTCCTCCTCGTGCTTGTGGCGGTGCTGCTGTTCTTCAGCGTGTACATCGTCGAGCAGCAGCATTGCGCCGTCATCGAGCGGTTCGGCAAGTACAACCGCATCACCACCGCGGGCATCCACCTGCGCATTCCCATCATCGAGGTCATCCGCCGCGTGAGCCTGCTCACCCAGGACGAGATGATGCGCATGGACGCGAAGACCGCCGACAACGTGACCATCGGCGTCGAGGTTTCGGTGCAGTACCACGTCGACTGGGACGTGCGCCCGCAGGCCACGGAATCGGGCATCTACAAGTCGCTGTACACGCTGGCCGACCCGGTGGGCCAGATGAAGGACTACTTTGCGGACGCCCTGCGCAGCCAGATTCCGAAATACACGCTCGACCAGGTGTTCTCGGAAAAGGACTCCATCGCCGAGGCCATCTACGAGACCGTGGCCGCCAAGATGTACGACTACGGCTACATCATCGTGCGCACGCTCATCACGAGCATCAACCTCCCCGAGAACGTGCGCGAGTCGATGAACCGCATCGTGGCCACCCGCAACGACCGCGAATCGGCCAAGAACGAGGCCGAGGCCGCCCGCCAGCGCGTGACGATCGCCGCGCAGGCCGACGCCGAGGCCGCCGAGAAGCGCGGCCAGGGCATCGCGGCGCTGCGCATCGCCATCGCCAACGGCACGAAGGAATCGCTCGAGACGCTGCAGGAAACCGGCGTGTCGCCCGACGAGGCGAACATGCTGTTCATGTACACGCAGTACATCGACGCGCTTTCGGAATTCGCGAAGTCGGGCAAGGCGTCGACCGTCGTGCTGCCCTCCGACTTCAACGAGGTGCGCAGCATGTTCGACCACATGCTCACCGCGCAGGTGGCCGACAAGAACGATTCCATGCCGCCCGTGAAGCCAGCCGAATAGCGGCAGCTGAAACGCCGGCCGAACACGCCGGCCGAATAACGAATCGGAACATGAGCCGGGGGCGTTCCTCCGGCTCATTCTCGTCATGGCGTTGCAGATGGGCCGGGGGCGGTTCTTCTACTCTATAACAACGTCGCTCCATCCCTATGCGCGCGACCCTTTCCCGTTATAATGCTTTCCTGAGAATTAGCTGTGAGATAGCTGAGAGTTAGCTGTGAACTAGCTGAGAAATTGCTGAGAGCAAAAGCGAAAAGAGGTCATCGAAACGCATGGCTACCTTGTCCCAAGTGAAGAACCGGGCGAACGCGAAACCGAAGAGGTTCGACCCGCCGCTTGCAAGCCTGAAGGGCTACCAGCTTAAGAACCTTCCCGAAGACATCATATCGGGCGCCGTCGTGGCGGCGCTCACGTTGCCCATCTCGATGGGCTACGCCGACATCGTCGGCTTGCCGGCGGTGTACGGCCTGTACGCCTCGGTGGTGGCCACGCTCGTGTTCGCCATCATCACCGGCACGCGCCACATCGTCTTCGGCATGGACTCGGCCACGTCGGCCGTGGCGGGCACGACGCTCGTGTCGATGGGCCTGGTGCTGGGCTCCCAGCAGATCATCGACGTCA
Organism: Coriobacteriaceae bacterium; assembly: GCA_015062635.1. Taxonomy (GTDB): domain Bacteria; phylum Actinomycetota; class Coriobacteriia; order Coriobacteriales; family Eggerthellaceae; genus UMGS1519. Next base: position 3,951 of record SUUF01000131.1, read on the forward strand.
TGCCGCTGTTCACGCTGCTCACCGGCGCGTTCCTCGTGCTGTTCTGGGTGTTCAAGGCCGGCAAGCTCGTGCGCTACGTGCCCTCGGTCGTCATGCACGGCTTCATCGCGGGCATCTCGCTCGCCGTCGTCATCTCGCAGATTCCCACGCTCTTCGGCACGGGCTACAGCGGCACCTCGAGCTTCCCCTACGGCACCATCGCCATCTTCCAGAGCATTCCGGACGCCACCCCGGCGGCCGTGGTCATCGCCATCGTGTCGCTCGCGCTGCTGTTCGGCATCAAGAAGTTCATTCCGAAGGCGCCCGGCCCGCTCATCGTGCTCGCGCTGGCCACCATCGTCTGCGGCCTGCTGCATCTCGATGAAGCCGGCGTGGCCATCCTCGGCACCGTCAACGCGAGCCTGCCGACGCCGGTCATGCCGAACCTCGACGCGGTCGACCTGTTCACCGTCATCGGGGGCGCGTTCAGCGTCGCCGTCGTCATCACCATCGAGTCGCTGCTGTGCCTCGAGGCCTTCTCCATCAAGATCGGCGAGCGTTCCAACGGCAACCGCGAGGTCATCTCGTTCGGCATCGCCAACGTCGCCGCCGGCCTGTTCGGCTGCCCGCCGTGCTCCGCGAGCATCTCGCGCACCGCGGCCGCCATGGATTCCCGCGGCCATTCGCAGATCGCTTCCATCGCTGCGGCCGGCTTCATCGCGCTCATCATCATCGTGCTGGCCCCGCTGCTGTACTACCTGCCGCGCCCGGCCCTTTCCGCCATCGTCGTCGTCGCGCTCATCGGCGTCGTCGACTACAAGCGCATCGCCACCTACGCGCGCCACGCGCATACGGAATTCATCGTGTTCCTGCTCACGGCCATCACCGTGTTCTTCTTCGGCGCCATCGAGGGCGTCGCGTTCGGCATCCTCATCTCGTTCGGCATGGCGTACTACCGCCGTTCCCGCAAAGACACCGACAAGGCCCTGCTCGGTGTCGCCGCCGCCGACGACCCGCTGCGCGCTTCCGAGAAGGAACGTCCGAACCCCGGCGTGCCGTTCAGCGTGTTCTCGATCAAGGGCCGCCTGACCTTCTACAACATCGACAACCACATCGACCGCATCCTCGAGAACCTCGACCCCAACTCGAAGGCCGTCATCTTGAAGATCTCGAAGGTGAAGAGCATCGACGCCACCGCCACCGACAAGCTCGTGCAGCTCATCGAGCTGCTGCATGCTCGCGGCCTGCATGTGAAGCTCGTGCGCAAGCTCGCCCTGACCGACGATGACTACACCCGTCACGAGCTGCGCATGGTGCTGCAGGAAGCCAAGATGTACCCGAACGTCGTGGAGGCCATGGAGGGCATCAAGCGCGACTTCTCGAACCAGCGCATCGAGGTGGAGGTGCCGTTCGTCACCGTCACGAACACCTCGAAGAGCGGCTCGTCGTTCTCGGGCCGCATGCGCTTCCCCATCTCGGGCGAGAAGTACCTGTTCGACGTCGACCTCGACAACACGCCGGGACGCCGCCGCCGGGACGCCGAGCCCTTCCTGTTCCTGTCCATTTCCGATGCGAGCGACACCATCGAGTACGTGCGCTTCGCGGAAGGCGAATGGAGCTGGAACCAGGAAACCGAGAACGTGCGCATCGCAGTCGACCGCCTGCGCATGCTCGCCGAGGCCAACCTGTAACG
>SUUF01000132.1:0-2089 GCA_015062635.1 Coriobacteriaceae bacterium
TGGGGCGCCCGTGATGGCGCGCTGGCTTCCTTCTCGCCCTTACGGGAAGCAGTGGCCGCAGGGGGAGTAGCCCATCTTGATCATCTCGTCGCGGGTGGCGGTTATCTCCAGCTTGTTGGCCTCGCTCATGCGGCTGACGTCGCGGCAGCCGGGCACGTGGAACTTCATGGAGTTGCGGTTCGCGATGTAGGTGTGCTCTTCGGCGGCGGGCTGGCCGGCCGACTCGTCGACCGTCGCGCGCACGGTCACGGGCATCTCGCGGGTCGTCACGTTGCCGTGCCGGTCGCTCGCCGTAACCACCAGCGCATACGTGCCGGGCGTCGAGGAATCGACGCTGCCCTCGATCGTGTACCAGCCGGTGTCGTAGAACTCCTCGAGCCCGACCTTCGTGCCTTGCGCTTCGGGCGCTTCCTCGACATAGGGCAGCTCGCCGTCGACCTTGTCCTTCACGTATTCCATGTTGTCCAGCGGGTCGAACGTATCGCCCACGTCGATGCCGGGCTTCGCCTTCACGAACGAGATCTTCGGGGCCTTCGTGTCGCGCACGGTGAATTCCACCTGCTGCGTGGCGGTTTCGCCGCCGAGCGCGATGGTGTAGGCCACCGCGTGCACGCCCACCTTCGACAGGTCGAGCGCGCCGTCGGCCGTCACCTTCGCGCTGTCGATGTTGCAGGTCACGAGCTTGGTCGCGTCGGTTTCCTTGTTCGAGTACTCGAGGTATTTCGTGTTCGCCACGAGCGTGGCGTCCTTCGCGGTGGGGCCGGCCTGCGCCGACGAGCTCGAGGATTCCGCGGAAGCCGAGCTCGATTCCGCTGCCGTGGTGCTCGATGCGGATGCCGACGTGTTTGCCGGAACCGGCGCGACCACCACGGGGGCGGTGGCGGTGACGCCCTGGGCCGTGCGTGACGTTTCGGCCGGCTCGGCGGGCTGGCCGGACGGGCTGGCCACGGCGCCCACGAGCGAGACGAGCAGCACGGCTCCCAATGCCGCGGGAGCAAGCTTGCCCTTGCCGCCTTGCGCCGTGCTCAGTTCGTCCTTGTTGCGCAGCAGGTACACCGCCACCGGCGCCAGGCACGCGAGCGCGCCGATGACCTTGGCACCCACGCCCGAGCTCGAGACGAAGGCCATGTCCAGCGCGATGAAACAGCACCAAATGGCCGCGAACGTGCGATAGCCCTTCCGCACGTTGTTGTTGAGCAGGTAATACCCGCCGATGAACGGCAGGAACACGGTGAGCGCAGTCTTCCACCCCAGGCCCGTGTTGGCCTTCAGGACGGCGTCGCTGCGCTTGCGTTCCGCCTCTTCGGCTTCACGTGCTTCCTGGGCTTTTTGCGCGCACGCGGGGCAGGACGAGCCCGTGTACAGCTCGCCGCACTCGTCGCATTTCTCGACGAACGAGGACGCGGAGCAATGGGGGCAGGCGATGTCATCGGCTCCCACGACGCCGCCGCAGTACTCGCATACCCTCATGTTTCCCCCTACGTGCCTGTTGGTTGTTTGTTTTCGTGAAACGCCGTTGCGCTGCGCCGTTGCCGTGGCGGGAGGTTTCCCGCTGCGTCCGGAATGCGTCAGGCGTTTTCTGCCATGCATCGATTGTACACGGCTTGCGCGCGACGAATGGGCGCGCGTTTCGCCCGCCGCGCCGCGCCTTAGCTGCTATAGTTTTCCCAAGGCGGCGCATTCGGAAGGAGCGGCTATGGGAAAACGGCTTGGCAACCTCATCCGCGCGGCACGCACCGACGCGGGGCTCACGCAGGCGCAGCTGGCGACGATGCTCCGGGGCGTTAGCGCGTCTGACGTGGGACGATACGAGCGCGGCGAGGCCGAACCCGCGGTCCAGACCGTGAAGGACATCGCGAAGGCATGCGGCGTGACGCAAAAGTCGTTGCTCGATGCGATGCCCAAGACGTCCTCGAAGCCGGCCGCGTCGAAGACCGGTACGTCGTCGGGCACGTCGATGCGCGTGACCGCTACCGAGAAACGCCTGGTCGAGCTGTACCGCCAGGCCGATTCCGAGACCAAGAAGAAGGCGCTTTCGGTGCTGCGCGGCAACAACAACGACGTCGACGACCTCATCGCCGGCATCGGC
>SUUF01000132.1:2189-5580 GCA_015062635.1 Coriobacteriaceae bacterium
GGCGCGAACTGGGCGGCATCGGCGCAGCTTGGATGGGGTATCATGGGCTTGGGGCTCCTTGAAGGGGGGAGTGAACCATCATACATACGGCATGCGTTGGGAGGCAGCTATGGCTTTGTTCGGCAGGAACAAGAAACCCGCAGTCACGCAGGAGTATCAGATGGCCGAACAGGTGCTCGGCCAGACCGTCGCGTTTTGCAACAGCGTGCTGGAATACGTCGACGGCACCTCGGAAGCCGAGCAGAAGATGATCGCGGAAGTGCGCGAGAAGCTGAGCAACGCGAATAGCCTGCAGGAATCGCTTCGCGAGGGCCGCATGGACCCGCAGATGTGCGCGACGGTGGGCTTCTCTCTCACGTTTAACCAGCTGATCGAGATCGTGACCAAGCTCGATGCGTCGAATTCCGAGGAACGGGCGCTCATCGACGCGGCGAAGCGCCAGCTCGAGCGCTCATTGGCGTCGGGATATGGCCCCGCGCTCGAAATGCAACGGCAAGGCAACTGGCCGCTGTAGCATTTCCGCAGAACGAGACGCGTTGATTGCACGATAAGGCACTTCTCCTTAGGGCGGGGTGCCTTGTTTTGCAAGGCGCTTCACCCGGGGCAAGGGTCTCGCAACATGGCGGAAGGTGGACATGGACATCGAGCTTCACTACACGCAGCGGGGAAGCGGCGAGCCGCTCGTGCTGTTGCATGGAAACGGGGAAGATTCCACGTACTTCGAGCATCAGGTGGGATTCCTCGCGAAGCGGTTTCGGGTGATCGCGCCCGATACGCGCGGGCATGGGAAGACGCCGCGGGGAGCGGCGCCGTTCACGCTCGAGCAATTCGCGTGCGACCTGCGGGAATTTCTTGACGGGTTGGATATCGGGGCTGCGCACCTGCTGGGATTCTCCGACGGCGCGAACATCGCGATGCTTTTCGCGTTGGCGCATCCTGGCCGCGTGAAGAGCCTGGTGCTGAACGGGGGCAACCTGTTTCCCGAGGGCCTGGAGCCCGATGTGCGGGCAGAGGACGCGCGGGCGTTTGCGGAGACCCAGGCGGCAGGCGATACGCGGGCGCTCGAGCTGCTGCGCCTAATGATGGACGAGCCGCATATCCGCCCCGAGCAGCTTGCGGGCATCCGCGTGCCCACGCTTGTGGTCGCGGGCACCCACGACATGATTCTGGAAGAGCATACGCGGCTCATCGCTGCGAGCATTCCGGGGGCGCGGCTGGCGTTCGTCGAAGGCGACCACTTCGTCGCGGCCGGCAACCCCGATGCGTTCAACCGCGCGCTGGGCGGGTTTTACGGGTTCTGACAGTTGCACAGCGTCATTTCGAGCGCCAGCGAGAAATCTCCCGCGTTTCAGCCATGGCAGCAGCGCGCGACGCCCCTGCCTGTCCATTCACTTCTCTTGAATGAGCCGGAAGGCCTTTGATGCATTTTCACCCCGTGCCAAACCTTAAGGGGGAAACGCCAATAATTCGCCATCGTGAGGCCAAAAGATCGCCATCGTGAACGATTGCCCCAGGTAGAAAGCCAAAAATTTGCCATCGTGAACGATTCTCGCCCAAACGAGCCGTTCACGATGGCGAATTTTTGGCGTTTCCGGCTTGATTCGTGGCACAGCTCCCCCAGCCTCGCTCGATGCCGCATGACAATTCCTCCGGAGGGGTTTGTCATAAAAACTGGAATTACCGACCATGGGTTCGGACTGCTTTGAAACCCAAGGTGGCGGATGCTCGAACCTCCCATGGTCGGTAGTTTTCCGCAAGCCCCGGCAATTCCCGGAGCGGGTCCGCCAGGTAGATAGCGCGCGATGTTACGAAGGCTACGAGGTAACGTTGCATGAGCGCGGCGAAATGAGTCGTTCCTTTGACTCATTGTCAGGTGCATTGGCCCCTATCGACATGACAAACCCCTCCGGTGAGTTTGTCATGTCTTGCCTTCCGCCTTACTTGTCGACCACGGGGATGGGCTCGCCGGAATCCTCGTCGATGTGGCCGTCGTACACGTAGTGCTTGGTCTCGCGCGCCACCAGGCCCGACAGCGCGAGCACCACCAGGATGTTCGGGATGGCCATCAGCGCGTTGCCGATGTCGCTGATCAGCCACACCGAATCGCCCACGCCGATGGCGCCCAGGAACGCCACCAGCACATATACCACCTGGTAGGGGCGCACGCCGCGCTTGCCGAACAGGTACGCCGCGCAACGGGTGCCGTAGTAGCTCCAGCCCAAGATGGTGGAATACGAGAACGCCACCATGCCCAGCACCAGGATGGGCGTGCCGATGAACGGGATCTTCGAGAACGCGATGCTCGAGAGCTTCGCGCCGGTGAAGATGGTGGGGTCTTCCATGATGAGCGCCTGGATGTCGGGGTAGGCGAGCATCGTGGACACCAGCACCACGCCGGTGAGCAGGCAGATGACCACGGTGGACCAGAACGTGCCGGTCATGGCCACCAGCGCCTGCTGCGCGGGGTTGCGCGTCTGCGCGGCGGCGGCGATGATGGGCGCGGAGCCCAGGCCGCTCTCGTTGCTGAACAGGCCGCGCGCGCAGCCGAATTGCAGCGCCACGAGGATGCCGCTTCCCACCGCGCCGCCGAATGCCGCGCGGGGCGTGAACGCGCAGGTGATGATCTCCCACAGCGCGGCGCCCAGGTAGGGCGCGTTCATGAACAGGATGATGACGCAGCCGATGGCATAGCCGGCAGCCATGATGGGCACGAGCTTCTCGCACACGTTCGAGATCTTGCGCACGCCGCCCAGGATGACCACGCCGGAAAGCACGACGATCGCGATGCCGATGGCCCACACCGGCACGTCGAAGTTCGAGGTGATGATGCCGGTCATGGCGCTTGCCTGCACGGCGCTGCCGGTGCCGATGGCGGCGATGGCCGCGAACAGGGCGAACAGGATGGCCATGACCTTCGCCCATGCCGGCGTGCGTCCGTTCTTCATGAACGCGCGCTCCCAGGCGTACATGGCGCCGCCGAGCATCTCGCCGTTGTGGTCTTTCACGCGGTACTTGATGGACACGAACACCTCGGCGTATTTCGTGGCGATGCCGAAGATGCCGGCGATCCACATCCAGAACACCGCGCCCGGCCCGCCGGCCAGAATGGCGGTGGCCACGCCCACGATAGATCCGGTGCCGATGGTGGCGGCGAGCGCGGTCGAAAGCGCGCCGAAGTTCGAGATGTCGCCCTCGGCGTTCTTCTCGTTGCGCCACGACATGCGGATGGCCTGCGGGATGCGCCGCTGGATGAAGCCGGTCTTGAACGTGAGGTAGATATGCGAGCCCAGCAGCAGGGCTATCATCGCCGGACCCCAGACGAGTCCGTCAATCGTATTCAGCAATTCCATCATAGGGCTATCCTTTGTCTGCGCGCAACGCATGCCGCCGC
>SUUF01000020.1:0-20243 GCA_015062635.1 Coriobacteriaceae bacterium
GCGCGGCTTAGGCGGCTTAGCCCGGATAGCGGACGATGATCATGCCGCTCTGAACCGGGCCGATCTTCACGACGTCGCCGGTCTGCGGCGCGTGGATCATCTGGCCGTCGCCGATGTAGATGCCGCAGTGGCTCCAGCTGGTGCAGATGTCGCCCGGTTGCGGGTTGGAGACCTGCGGCCAGCCCATGTAGGTGTACGTGGTGCCGATGCGGTCGTGGCTGCCGGTGAGGCAGTAGCCCACCAAACCGGAGCAGTCATAGCTGCCGGGGCCGGTCGCGCCCCACACATAGGGCAGGCCCAGGCACGAACGGGCGCGGTCGACGGTGCTCGAGCCGCCCTCGTAGGAAGGCTCGGCGGCCGGTGCGGCCTCTTCCTCGCCAGCGGTCTCGTTGAAGGCGGAAGTCGGGGTCTCCTCGGCCTCGGCTGCGGCGGCCTCGGCGGCGGCAGCGGCCTCGGCGGCCTGGCGTGCCGCTTCCTCTTCGGCCTCGCGCTGCTCGGCGGCAGCGGCGGCGGCTTCAGCCGATTCCTGCACCACGCGCTGGGCTTCGGCTTCCTGCTGCAGGCGCTCGGCCTCGCGGGCGGCTTCCAGGGCCTCGGCGGCCTGGGCGCTCAGCCCGTCGTATTCCTGCTGGTAGGCGGCCGTGGTCGCTTCGGCCTCGGCCTTCGCGGCGGCGGCTTCCTCGGCCTTCGCGGCGGCGATGGTGGCCTCGCGCTCGTAAATCTCGTGCTGTTCCTCGGTCTGGGTCTTCAGCTCGGTGGCCTGCTCGATGAGCTCGGCATCGGCATCGTTCATGCGCGAGAGGATGCTCCAGTTGTTGGCGAGCTGCTCGAACGACTCGGCACCCAGAATGAGGTCGACCATGCCGCCCGTGCCATTGCGGTACATCGTGCGGGCGCGGTCGGAAAGGTCGCCCTGAACCGAGGCGATTTCCTTCTTCAGCTTCTTGATCTTCTTGGCGGCGGCGTCGCGCTTGCCCTCGGCGTTGGCCTGGGCTTGCACGGCCTCGCCGTATTCGGCGGCGGTGCGGTCGAGCACTTCCTGCATGCCGTTCAGACGCTGCAGCACCTGCTCGGCCTCGGCCTGCAGGGCGTCGGCGTCGCCGGCCTCGTCGGCGCGCTGCTGCGCGGCCTCGGCCTCGGCTTGCAGTTCCTCGGTTGCCTGCTGCTCGACTTCAGCCTGCTCGCGCAACTCGGCGGCGCTCGGGTCGGCGGCGGCCAAGCCGGGAAGCATCATCGAGGCGGCAAGCGCCGTGCTCACGGCGCAAATTCCGATGCGGCGTGCTCCGTTTTTAAGCCATAGTAGCTGCATACAAATAACCTCCATAAGCATGGTTTCGTGGGTAAAACCCTAACACAGGCCCAAACATGTCCTGCCACGGGCCACCGCCGTTTCACGGTTTCGCCCCCGGGTATCACCCAATGGTTGTACTCTGTCTGCTCAAATTGGGGTACGGCACAATATGTTGTGGCAAGTTGTAGGGAAGGCGGATGCCCCATACACGTTCCGCGCAGCATGTTTCCAGTGTGTTTCATGCGGACGCCATGCGGCGGCAAGCGGTTCGGGCGGCGTAGAATGCGCTCCGTATGCAGCCTGCCAATGGGGGCAAATCTGCCTGGGACCGTTGACATGCTTTGCGCGTATACTTAGTAAAAGGTTTACTCTGGGGTTAGGGGCAAACATGGGCGGTTTCTTCGGCGCGGCATCTCATGAAGACGTGGTCTTGGATGTGTTCTTCGGGGTCGATTACCACTCGCATCTGGGCACCAAGCATGCTGGCCTGGTCTACCACAACGAGAAACAGGGTTTCCAGCGTCAGATTCACTCGATTTCGAACACGCCGTTCCGCACGAAGTTCGAGGACGACCTGCCCGATTTCTCGGGCAACTCGGGCATCGGCTGCATCAGCGACACCGATCCGCAGCCGCTCATCGTGCGCAGCCACCTGGGCACGTTCGCCATCACGACGGTCGGCATCATCAACAACGCCGAAGAGCTCATCGAGCAGTATTTCCAAACCGGCGGCTCGCAGCTCATGGCGCGCAGCTCGGGCGCGGTGAATTCCACCGAGCTCGTCGCGCTGATGATCAACCAGAAGGACAGCTTCATCGAGGGCATCAAGTTCGCCCAGAAGATCACCGACGGCTCGCTCACGCTGCTCATCATGGACAGCGAGGGCCGCATCATCGCCGCGCGCGACAAGATGGGCCGCCTGCCCGTGCACATCGGCAAGAACGCGAACGGGCACTGCATCTCGTTCGAGTCGTTCGCCTACCAGAAGCTCGGGTACGAGGATGTGTACGAGCTGGGCCCGGGCGAGATCGTGCGCGTGACGCCCGACCGCTTCCAGACGCTTTCGCCCGCCGGCGACGAGATGAAGATCTGCGCGTTCCTGTGGACGTACTACGGGTACCCGAATTCCACGTATGAGGACGTGAACGTCGAGGTCATGCGCTATCGCAACGGCGAGATCATGGCGCGCGACGAGATGGAGAAGGGCACGATGCCCGAGGTCGATTACGTGGCCGGCGTGCCCGATTCGGGCCTGCCGCACGCCATCGGCTACGCCAAGGAGAGCGGCCAGCCGTTCGGCCGCCCGTTCATCAAGTACACGCCCACGTGGCCGCGTTCCTTCATGCCGCAGAACCAGGACATCCGCAACCAGGTCGCGAAGATGAAGCAGATTCCGGTGTACGACCTCATCCACGACAAGCGCCTGCTGCTGGTGGACGACTCCATCGTGCGCGGCACGCAGCTGCGCGAAACGGTCGACTTCCTGTACAAGAACGGGGCGTCCGAAGTGCACATGCGCAGCGCCTGCCCGCCCATCATGTTCGGCTGCAAGTACCTGAACTTCAGCAGCAGCAAGTCGGAGTACGAGCTCATCGCGCGCCGCACGATCCAGAAGCTCGAGGGCGACGAGGGCCAGCAGCACCTGGACGAGTATGCCGACAACACCACCGAGCGCGGCAAGTGCCTGCTGAAGACCATCTGCGAGGAACTCGGGTTCGACAGCCTGAGCTACCAGAGCCTCGACGGCATGATCGAGGCCATCGGCATCCCGCGTGAGAAGATCTGCACCTACTGCTGGAACGGCGAGGAATAACACTGACGAGAGGGGCTTCGGTCCCTCTTCGTTTTCCGGGCGCGCGGCTGGCACTGCCCCGCGCGCCCGGCTATTTCCATTGCCGGGAACCTGACAAACCCACCGGAGGGGTTTGTCAGCTCCATCGGCCCCTATCCACCTGACAAACCCACCGGAGGGGTTTGTCAGGTCGCGACGTTGCATTCAGGCGGCTTTTCCTGGTAAGCTTGTTAGCCACATTTTCACGAGAGGCATTGGTGGAAAGGAACGACGATGGTCGATCCGGTATTCGAGGAAGAGCAGCAGCATCTTTCCGAGGCATATGCGAAGCTGCAGGAAATCGAGCGCACGCTGGCGGCGCAGCTCGAGCGCAGCTTGGCCGAGGCGCTCGCCGACAAGGAAAACATGCTCGACGACCTGGCGATGGACTTCGGCAACGGGGTGAACCTCGAGACCTACGTGGAATTCGAGGCCATGCACCAGGTCATCGACGCCTACAACCAGACCAACGACATCCGCGAGGTCGAGTTGAAGAAGGCGCAGCTGCTGCAGCACCGCCCGTATTTCGCGAAGGTCACGCTGCAGTTCAAGCCCGGCCAGCCGCCGCGCGACGTGTACATCGGCGCGGTGGGCATGACCGACGAGAAGCAGCGGCATTTCATCATCGACTGGCGCAGCCCGGTGGCCGAGGTGTACTACAACCAGGAAAACGGCCACACGAGCTACGAGGCGAACGGCCGCACCATCGAGGTCGACCTGAAGCTGCGCCGCCAATTCGACATCGAGCGCGACACGCTGAATTCCTATTTCGACACGACGGTGGCCATCCAAGACCCGCTGCTGCTGAAGTCGCTGCGGCGCGAGCGCGGCGGCAAGCTGAAGGACATCACCACCACCATCCAACGCGAGCAGAACACGGTCATCCGCCACGAGGACGTGCCCGCGCTGCTGGTGGCCGGCATCGCCGGTTCGGGCAAGACGAGCGTGCTGCTGCAGCGCATCGCCTACCTGTTCTACCGCCAGCGCGACAACCTGAAGCCGAGCGACGTGTACCTGATGACCCCGAACGAGGTGTTCGCGCGCTACATCGACAACGTGCTGCCCGACATGGGCGAAAGCAACCCCGTGACGCTGACGTGGGACGCGTTCGTGGGCAAGCTGGGCCTGGGCGACCGCGGCCTGGGGAAGGATTCATCGGGTGCGCTGCTGCGGGCCATCGACGAGCGCATCGCGGCGGGCATCGCGTTCGACAACCGCGACTTCGCCGACATCCGCATCGACGACGAGCGCGTGATAACCGCAGGTCAGGTGCGTGGCGTCGTGCAGCGGTTCGCGAAGCGCATTCCCGCGGGGCCGCGTTTGGCCGCGCTTGTCGAGGAAGAGCTCGAGGAGAAGATCTACCAGCGCGCCCGCCGGCTCGCCGCTGACGAGGAAGTGCAGGAGATGGTGCTCGAGCTCGACACCGACGAGACCTACCGCATCTTCGGCGGGCCCATCCACCCCGAGACCGAGAAGGACTTCCGCGACCTCGCGCTGCAATATCTGGAAGACCGCTACCAGGCGGCGCTCGAGGCCGTGCGCGATGGGCGCTGGCTGCGCATCGACCGCATCGGCATGCGCCTGTTGGGGAAGGAGACGCTTTCCTCGGCCGAATACCTGTACCTGAAGATGGCGCTGACGGGCGCGGGCAACCGCCACGCGCGCTACGTGATGGTCGACGAGGTGCAGGATTACACGCCCGCGCAGCTGATGGTGCTGGCGCGGTATTTCAAGAACGCGCACTTCCTGCTGCTGGGCGACCCGAACCAGGCCATCAAGCCGGGCACCGCGAGCTTCGACGACATCCGCGCGGTGTTCGCGGCGTTGCGCGGCGGCGTGAGCGAGTGCCAGCTGAACACGAGCTACCGTTCGTCCCCCGAGATCACGGCGCTGTTCGCGAGCCTGATGGATCCCGATGCGCGCATGGAGGCGAATTCCGTGCAACGCGAGGGCACGGCGCCGGTGGTGGCGGCCTACGACGATGCGGCGGCTTACGAGCAGGCCTTGCGCCAGGCGGTTGCGGGTGCTGTGGCCGACGGCGGGCTGTGCGCCGTGGTGGCCGCGAACCGCGACCAGGTGAAGGCCCTGGCGCCGCTGCTTGAGGATGCGGGCGCACAAATCGTGGGCAAGGGGTCGGCGCTTCCGGCGTCGGGCGTGGTGCTGCTCGACCTTCCGCTTGCGAAGGGCCTGGAGTTCGACCAGGTCATCGTCGCGGACGCGCAGGCTAGCCTGTATGGCGACGACGCTATCAGCCGCCATCGGCTGTACACCGCCATTAGCCGCGCCACGCAGAAGGTCACCGTGCTCGCCTGCGGTCGCCTCACGCCGTTGCTGTAAGGCACGCAAACGAAAAGGAAAAGAGCCGGAGGAACTCCCCCGGCTCTTTTTGATTCCCGTTGGAACCTGTCGCGTCCGGGCCTTACGCCCCGGCTGGCCTTACGCCCCGGCTGGGCCGTAGCTCGGCGCGTCCAGGCTCGCAGGCGCCTCGCCGTCGAAGCAGCGCACGTAGCCGGCGTCGACGAAGCGTGCGATGTCGTCGTCGGTATAGCCCAGCTCGCGCATCACGGCGGCGGTGTCGTAACCCACGGGTTTCGCGCGCGTGATCACTGGGTCGCCGACGCTTTGCATGCGCACCGGGGTGGTGGTGATGCACTTGTCGCCGTGCGAGTCGTAATGGATGGGACGCAGGATGTCGTTCGCGAAGCATTCCTCATCTTCCATCACGTCGTCCATCGTGTTGCAGCGCGCGTAGGGGATTTCCTTCTCGATGAAGAGCTTCTCCCAATAGGCCCAATCGTGCTTCGCGAAGGCCTCTTCCATCATCGCGATGACGGTGCGCACATCGCCGTTCTCGTTGATCTTCGCGCAGTTCGTGTAACGCTCGTCATGCGCGTACTCGGCCAGCCCGATGTTCTCCATCACGTAGGGGTACCACGCGTCGTAGCTGCCGTAGCAGATGAGGAACCACACGCCGTCGGAGGTCTGGTACGAGTTGTTCGTGGGGCAGGGCGCCTCCTTGCGGTCCTTCGGGAAGGGCACGCCCCAGGGCTGCGCGACCACCGGCACCTGCATGGCCCAGATGGCCATGTGGTGCAGGTTCACGGTGACGAGGTCGCCCACACCGGTCTTCTCGGCGCGCCAGAGCGCACCCAGCAGGCCCGCCATCAGGGCGATCGATGCGTTCCAGTCGCCGAAGGCCGCCGGCATGTTGCCCGGCTGGAAGTGCTCGCCGGCTTGCGGGATGCTCATCAGCAGGCTGCCGCGGGCGGAATAGCAGGTGGCGTCGAAGCCTTTGGCGTCGCGCATCGGGCCGCGCTCGCCATAGCCGCGCATCTGGCCGTACACGAGTTTCGGGTATTTCGCATGCAGGGTTTCCCAGTCGTAGCCCAGGCGCTTCAGGCTGGGCGTGCGGATGCTCGTGACGAAGATGTCGGCGCGCTCGAGCAGCTTTTCCACCAGCTCGCGGCCGCCGTCGCTCTTCATGTCGATGGAGAGGAACTTCTTGTTGGCGTTGGACATGTCGAAGGCCGGGTTGTCCATGCCCAGCTCGGGCATGCCGAAGCCGGGGCCGTCCAGGCGGTGCAGGTTGCCGCCCATCGTCTCGATCTTGTACACGGTGGCGCCGAGCTCGCCCAGTTGGCGCGGGCATGCGGGCATCGCGACATAGTCGCCCAGCTCGATGACGACCAGGCCTTCCAAGCCGCGCGGCGCGGCAGATTCGTTTACAGCCATCAGATTCCTTCCTATGGTGGAACGCGTATTGCCAAATTGTACCCGACAAAACCCCCGTGACAAACTCACCGGAGGGGTCTACCTCATGTATGACAAATGCCCCGGAGGGGTTTGTCACGTCGATAGGCCCCGATGCACATGACAAAGTCACCGGAGGGGTTTGTCACGTCGATAGGCCCCGATGCACATGACAAATGCCCCGGAGGGGTTTGTCACATCCACGGGTTGAAACGATTGTGCTAATTTGCATAATTGAATGAAAGAAATCGCCGCAAGCAAATTATAAGCTTCTAGTGAGCGGTGGTGAATCATGTCTCGGGAACCAAGGAAAACAAGCGAAGCCAACCTTTATCACGCCATATGTCGAGGTTCAGGGCGGCAGATTATCTTCGAGGACGATGAAGACCGGCAGACGTTTCTCGATTTGCTGGTTCATGATAAACAGCAGGCAAAGGGTAGGATTCTAGCGTGGTGCTTGATGGACAATCATGTGCACCTTCTCGTTGAAATGGAGCTTGCCACCCTTTCGCGCTATATGAGGAGCGTCCTTTCCAAATATGCTGTTTATTTCAACAAAAAGTACGTTCGAACTGGGCATTTGTTCCAGGGACGTTTTTCCAGCGAGCCGATTAACGACGATTCGTACTTGTTGAATGTCGTGCGCTATATCCATTTGAATCCCAGCAAGCCGGGCATCGCGTGTTCTGAAGACTACCCTTGGAGCAGTTACGGCGAATACCTTGGTCGGCAGGGTGTTTGCGACACGGGTTTTGTTTTGGACATGCTTGATGGCGTACGGGGATTCAAGGAGCTGTGTGCTGACGAGATGCGGGGGATACCGCAGCTAACGGAGATGGGATACATTCGAGTTTTGCCAGATGAACAAGCAAAAATGCTTGCTGAGGGAATAGCAGGCGTGGGTGATCTTGGAAAACTCAAAGGGCGACCGCGTGATAGCCGGGATAAAGCGCTGGCGTTGTTGCTGAGGAATGGCTTCTCCATCAGGCAGATAGAGCGTTTGACGGGAATAAGCAGGGGAGTTATCCAGAATGTGGGGAGGCGGCGCTGACAAACCGTCCGGGATAACCAGGTGCATCCCAAGTGCATCGGCCCCTATCGACATGACAAACCCCTCCGGTGAGTTTGTCACGTCCATCCCAAGTGCATCGGCCCCTATCGACATGACAAACCCCTCCGGTGACTTTGTCACGTCCATCGGGAGCTATCGACATGACACACTCCTCCGGTGAGTTTGTCAGGTTGGTGGCGCGGGCGGTGGGTACGCGGTATCCTGTGAATCCGTTTCGCGAAAGGATTGCGCTGTGAACATCAACCACGCCATATTGCATGTGCTCGACTTCGTGTCGTGCGAGAACACCTATTCGGTCGAGGAAATCGACCTTTCCGATAAGACGGCGAAGAATTACGTGGTTCGCCTGGCGGGCAAGGCGCTGAACGACCTCGATGCCAAGCGGGGCGAATTCGCGCCCGAGAGCCGGTTCGTGAACGACATGCATGCCTACCTGGCGGGCGACCTCGATTTCGTGGCGCTTTCGCGGGGGGTCGCGGAATACCTGGCCCGCGAGCTCGGCCATATGGAAAAGCCCGTGTCCACCGACGTGCTCGTGGTCGACTTCCAAGACGCGCAGGTGAAGGTTGTGAACGAGATGACCGACGAGGAGGTCGCGGCGCGTTTCGACGGGCGCGAAGACCGCTACCTGGGAATCATCTTGCTGGAAAGCAAGCAGGCGTACGTGCACGACCTGGGCTTCGGCGAGGCGGGGGAGCGCTGCGGCATCGAGCGCCACCGCGCGGTGCTGCCGAACCCCTCGCAGAAGATTTCCACGTATGCCGTGGTGAACCTGCAGACCCTTGCCGTGACCTTCGCTGACAAGCCGCGCACGATCGACGGCGCGCCCAAGCTCGTCATCCCCGATGGCCTGCTGCAGTGCTCCATCGAGGCCTCGAGTAAGGAAAACTTCGCGGCGGTGGCCGAGGTGGTCGAGGCGGTGGCCGAGGAATACGGTGCCAACGCGGCGGTGGCAGTGTCGCGCGCGAAGGCATATGTGGTCGCCGACAAGGATGAAACCACCGGCGAGCCGCTTCCGTGGGAAGACGACGTGGACCTCGACGAGCTGGCCGCCGATGTGTTCGAGGACAACGAGGTGCTGCGCGAGCGCTTCAAGGAAGTCGCGCAAGCCTACGAGCTGCCCGAACGCGTCACGCTCGAGCGCAAGGCCGTGCAGCGCGTGGCCGCCAAGCACAAGATTCGCACCGACACCGGCATCGAGATCACCTTCCCGGCCGAATACAGCCGCAACCCCGAATACCTCACGTTCGTAAGCGAGGCCGACGGCACCTATTCCATCCAGCTGAAGAACATCGGGCATATCGAGAACCGCTAAGCCAAGCAAACGCGGTCGCCGCGATCCGTCGCGCCTCATGGCCTAAGCAGCAAGTGATGCGGGCTGCCGCATTCCGTTGCCTTGGCCATGGGCTGCCGCATCCTGCGGCCAAGGCGGCAGGCGGCGTAGGCCACCATAGCGATCGAGCGCCATCGCTCTCCCTTGCATCCATAACATTACACATGTTATATTACGGGTGTTATCTACGGAAAGGGGAGTGCTATGCCTGCGCAGAAGTTCAATCGGGAAACGGTTTTGGATGCGGCATTGGAGCTCGTGCGCGAGCGGGGCTACGACATGCTGAGCGCCCGCATGATTGCCGAGCGGGCGGGTTGCTCGGTGCAACCCATCTACAGCCTGTTCGGCGACATGGAGTCGCTCATGCGCGCCCTGTACGAGCATGCGCGCGCATGGGTGAGCGCCTACAACCAGGCGCATGCCGGCGATGGCGCGAATCCATTCGAGTCGAACGGCCTTTCCCACCTTCGCCTGGCCAGCGAGGAGCCGCAGCTCTTCGCATTCCTGTACCTGTCTTCGTACCTGGGCGCGCAAAGTCTGGATGACCTGTACCGCAGCGTCACGCAGCCCGGCGTCGAGGAATGCATCCAAGAGCTGGGGCACCTTGACGCCGATGCCGCGCACGAGCTGTACCTGAACATGATCGTGTACACCCATGGGCTTGCGGTGATTCTCGCCACGGGCGCCCGCATTCCCCCGGAAGAGCTTGCCGGGCGCATGGACGCCTCCTTCCGCGCGTTCGCGATTGCCGTTGGCGCCACGCCGGGACGGGGTGCCCGATGAAACGCCAGGCCATTCGCCGGGGAATCTTGCTCGCATCATTCGCGCTGTTTCCCGTGACCATTTTCTATTTCTCGCCCTACCTGGTGGTATTCGGGGCTTTCAGCGGCGTGGTGGCGGGAAGCGCCATCATGTTCTTGCTGCAGCTGGCAAGCGCCGTGTTCCTGCGCCGCGCCTTCTGCGGATGGCTGTGCCCGGCTGGCGGCCTGCAGGAATTCGAGGCACAGGCGGTGGGGAAACCGAGCAAGCTGGGCAAGGGCTTGCTGGTGAAATACATCATCTGGGTGCCGTGGGTCGTCTCGATCGTCGCCGGGTTCGTCGTTGCGGGCGGCGTGTCGGCGGTCGATCCGCTGTTCCACATCGACCACGGGGTGTCGGTCACCTCCCTCGGTGCACTTGCCATCTACCTGGGCATTGTCGGGTTGTTTTTCATTCCGAACCTGTTTTTGGGGCGCCGCGCGATGTGCCATTGCATCTGCTGGATGGCTCCGTTCATGGCAATCGGGCAGAAGCTGGGAACGGCGGTGCATGCGCCCCAGTTGCATGTGAAGGCGCAGCCCGATGCCTGCATCTCGTGCCATGCCTGCGACAAGGCGTGCCCGATGAGCCTGCCCGTGAGCGAACTGGTCGGACAGGGTGGCGTTGACCATGTGGAATGCATCCAATGCGGGGCGTGCTGCGATTCCTGCCGCAAGGGCGCGCTGGAGCTCGTTTTCGAGTGAGCGCGGCAAACCGCTTCGGGTCAGCCGACCATCGCGATGCTCCCGCTGCTGCGGCGGGGGAGATCTCTCGCTTTGCTCGCGCTGACATAAGGGACGCTCGAGATAACAGGAGGGATGTGCGAGACGCGAGGGACGTCCGAGACGCGGGGGCGTCCGAGACACGAGGGATGCGCGGGACGAAGCGGGGGGTCTCGCCGCGGTAAAGGGCGAACGGGGATTGTCAGGCCAGGACGCTAGCCAAAGTGGCGGCGAGCTGGTCGATGTCGATGGGCTTGGCAACGTAGCCGTCGACGCCGGCCTCGCGGGCGGCTTGCACGTCTTCCTGGAAGGCGTTGGCCGACATCGCGATGATGGGCATGCCCGCCAGCGCGGCGTCGGGCAGCGCGCGAATGGCACGGGTCGTCTCGAAGCCGTCCATCACCGGCATCTGGATATCGGTGATGACCACGTCATAGCGCCCGGCCCCGGCGGCCGTCAGCCGCTCGAGGGCCTCTTGCCCGTTCACGGCCTCGTCGAGCTCGAAGCCCATGCTCTCGAGCATCAGGCGGGCGATCTCGCGGTTGATCTCGTTGTCTTCTACCAGCAGCGCCCGCATGCCGCAGAAATCGCGCGTTGCGGCATGCGGCGCCCGCGCCGCGTCGTCGCCCGGCTGCACGTCGCATCCGGTGGCGTTGGGGTCGAGCAGCGGCAACCGCAGCCGCACGGTGAATTCGGTGCCCGCGCCCGGCGCGGTATCGACCGTTATCGTGCCGCCCATCATGTCGACGATGCGCTTGGTGATGGCCATGCCGAGCCCGGTGCCCTGCAGGCCGCTCACCGTCGACGTGCGCTCGCGCTCGAAGGCGTCGAACACGCGCTCGGCGAACTCGGGGCTCATGCCGATGCCATCGTCCTTCACGCGCAGCTCGTAGTTCGCGAAACCGCCGGCGGCGGGCGTCGTCTGCTCGAACGTCAGCGACACGTGCCCGTTTTCCGGCGTGAACTTGAAGGCGTTCGACAGCAGGTTCAGCACCACGCGGTTCAGGCGGTGCTTGTCGCACAGCACGTTGGCGTTGCACAGGCGTTCCGTGCTCACCGTGAACTCGATGTGCTTTTCGGCCACTTGCGCCACGAACATGTCGCGCACCCCGGTGGCCGCCTCGGCCAGGTTCACGGGCTCGGGCTCGAGGTCGATCTTGCCGCTTTCGATGCGGCTCATCTCGAGCACGTCGTTGATAAGCGCCAGCAGGTGCTTGCTCGAGGCGTCGATCTTGTCGAGGTATTCGTGCACCTGCGCGTCGTCATGGCTTTTCCGCGCGAAATCGGTATAGCCCACGATGGCGTTCATCGGCGTGCGGATGTCGTGTGACATGTTCGAGAGGAAGATCGTCTTCGACTTGCTCGCCTGCCGCGCCTCCTCGAGCGCCGCCTCCAGCTGGCGGTTGCGCTCGATCTCGGTGCGCCGCAGCTCGGTGGTGTCCTGCTTCAGCAGCAGGTAGAAATGCATGGCGGCATCCACCACGTAAAAGACGAAGCGCTTGTCGTAAACCTCGCCGTCGACCTCGTAGGTGATGTCCACCGTGTACGGTTCGCGTTCGGCAAGCTCGCGCTCCACGCGCGCAAGCCCGAGCGACGACATGATGGCGATTTTCTCCTCCGGCGGGCCCACGATCACCGGCGCGACCTGTTCGGCCAGGTAGTCCATGTAACCGCCGTCGGTTTCGCGGGGGAAGATGGTGCCCGGCTTGCCCGAGCCCTCGCCGATGAGCACGCGGTAGCGCCCGTCGATGAGCGAGGCGATCATGTCATATTGGCCGATGAGCGCCTTGTCGAGCAAGGCCTCGGTCATCATCTCGTCGTTGCAGGGCAGCTCGGTGATGAACGCGAGGATGTCGCCGGTGCCGGGTTCCTCGACGATGGCGGCCTGCGTTTTCACGAAACCGATCTGGGTGTCGGTCATGCGGCGCAGGCGCACGTCCTGCAGCGAGGTCTGGCCGGCCTTGAAACGCTCGAGCAGCGCCTCGGGGGTGAAGGGGCCGGGGACGGTGCTTCCGGTGCCGTCGACGCGATGACGGCTGCGCAGCTTGACGAGCTGCGTGTAGCTTTCCACCTCGCGCTCGTCGGGGCGGATGCCCCAGCCGTTGCATTCCTCGATGACGTCGCGCGTGAGGTTCACGCGGAAAAAGGCCAGGTAATCGCGCATGAGCTCGCCGAGGCTGATGCGCGTGCGGTTGTAGAGCGCAAGCGAGCGCTCGTTGGCCTCGCCCAGGCGCGCGACGATGCGGAAGATGAAGGCGAGCACGATCGAGACGAAGATGCTGCCGCCGAGCAGGATGCCCGCGATGACGAGGTCGGGTTCGCCGAACAGCGCGACGCACAGGTATCCCACGAGGAAGGCGATCAGGAGCGCGAACGGAACGATGGCGAGCGTGCGCATGCGCTCCCATTCGCCAAGACCCGAAATCTTGCGCAGGAAGAGGTAGTACCGGCCGATGTTGTATGCCATCAGCAGGCTGCCACCGTAAATCATCGCGTAGATCAGGGTCGTCATCTCAACCTCGCACACGCAATCTCTCAACGCCACCGCTTGAAAGCGAGCTTCATTCCAATTCGATTGTACCTGAGCGCGCCGCTATGACACGGGGCATTTCCCTTAATAGGTCGAGCTTACAGGTCGAGTTGCTTCACGGAGCCCATCGGGTTTTCGGGCGGGAGGATGACGTTCAGCAAGATGCCCGCAAGCGAGCCCACGGCCAGGCCGGAAAGCGAGATGACGATGTCGCCCACCGGGATGACGATGGCGCCGGCCGTGCTGTAGGCGATGCCGATGGAAAGCACGAGCGTGACGGCCGCGATGAGGATGTTGCGCGATTGCGTGAAGTCGACGCGGCTTTCCACCAGGTTGCGGATGCCCACGGCCGAGATCATGCCGTAGAGCACGAGCGAGACACCGCCGATGACGCTTGCCGGCATGGCGCCGATGATCGCCGCGAACTTCGGGCAGAAGCTGAAGGCGATGGCGAACAGCGCCGCGATGCGCACGACGCGTGGGTCGAACACCTTCGTGAGCGCGAGCACGCCGGTGTTCTCGCCGTAGGTGGTGTTGGCGGGCGCGCCGAACAGCGACGCGAGCATCGTGGCCAGGCCGTCGCCGAGCAGCGTGCGGTGCAGGCCGGGCTCGGCGATGAAGTCGCGGTTGCAGGTCGAGCTGATGGCCGCGATGTCGCCGATGTGCTCGATCATCGTGGCGAGCGCGATGGGCATGATGGTGATGATGGCGGTGATGGCGAGCCCGGAATCGAACTGCGGCCCGATGAGGCCGAACACCGTGTTATCCCAGATAACCGGAGGCCCGACCCAGGCGGCCGCGGCGACTCCCGAGAAGTCGACCTCGCCGATGGCGGCGGCGAACAGGTAGGCCACGATGACGCCCATGAGGATGGGGATGATCTTGATCATGCCGCGTCCCCAGATGTTGCACACGATGATGGTGGCGACGGCTATCACGGCCACCGCCCAGTTCGTCGAGCAGTTCGCGATGGCCGAGCTCGCCAGGATGAGCCCGATGGAGATGACGATGGGGCCGGTGACCACGGCGGGGAAGAAGTGCATCACGCGATTCGGGCCGAACGCCTTGAACAGGGCTGCGAGCAGGGGATACAACGCTCCGGCGCACGCCACGCCCAGGCAGGCGTAGGGCAGCAGCTCGGCCTCGCCGTTCGGCGCGATGGCCGCGTAGCCCGCGATGAACGCGAACGATGACCCGAGGAACGCCGGCACCTTTCCCTTTGCCAGGAAGTGGAACAGCAGCGTGCCGAGCCCGGCGAACAGCAGCGTCGCCTGCACCGAGAGCCCGGTGAGCACCGGCACCAGAATCGTGGCGCCGAACATGGCGAACATGTGCTGGAAGCCGAAGAGCACCATGCGGGGGCGTCCGAGCGTGCGGGCGTCGTAAACGGCCTCGGGTGCATCGTGCTCGTGCATCCGGGGTACTTCACGGTCGGTCATGCGTTGTCCTCTCGTGTGGGGCGGGCGGGTTGCGGGCGCCAGTGCTTGCGGCCGGCAGGCGGGCCGGCGCGGCG
This sequence comes from Coriobacteriaceae bacterium, assembly GCA_015062635.1. Lineage (GTDB taxonomy): Bacteria > Actinomycetota > Coriobacteriia > Coriobacteriales > Eggerthellaceae > UMGS1519. Next base: position 14,841 of record SUUF01000020.1, read on the forward strand.
GTTCGATACCGGTTGCGGGGCGCCGGGCCCGACGGGCCAGCTGGTTCCGGTTAGCCCCAGATGCCCTTCATGATCTCGGGGTACGCGTCGTCGATGACGCTTGCGGCCAGCAGCACCGATTCGGCCACGGCAAAGCCCGCGCCCTCTTCGCCGAACACCACGTCGGCATCGGCGATGATGTCGTTATCCTCGTCGAGGTAGAACTTCGCCCAGCGGAAGTCGCAGTTGCACTGGTTCAGCACCATCAGGAGCTTCGCGGTCTTCTCGCCCGGCACGGTCGCGATGGGCGACGACACGATCTGTGCGCTCTCGCCGTCTTCGTCGAAGGCGACGGTTATCGCGATGTTGTTGAAGGAATAGTCGCCGCCGCCGAATGCCATGCCGATGGCCGGCTTCTCGAACGCGTCGATGTACTCATAGGAGATTCCGCGGGCCGTGAGCTCGAGGCCCACCTCGTTGATTTGCTCTTTCACGTCGGGCATGCTGCCTCCTTGGTCGTTGCTTCCATATGGGGCCCGGAATGCCGGGCGGTCTTTTCATGCACCATTCTAGCAGTCTCGCCGCCCGGGCATGCGTGGGCCGTCGGGGACATACATGTGGCGACCGGAGTATGTCCCCGGGCGACCGGGGACATACATGTGGCGACCGGGGACATACATCTCCTGCGCGCTAGCGTGCAGGAGGGGTCGTATGCACCTTGCCCTCACGCCCAGGTGCGGGCAAGGGCAACGAGCTCGGCGGGGTCGTTCACATAGGCATCAAGCGCATCGATGGGAAGCGGATTGGCGCTGTCATAGCCCCACGATACCCCCACCGCCCGCACGCCGGCGTTGCGCGCGGTTTTCACGTCGATGTTCGTGTCGCCCACGTAGACCGCCTCATCAGGCGATATGCCCAGCTCATCCAACATGCGCAGCAGGCTCGTGGGGTCGGGCTTGCGCGGCGTGGGCGGTAGCTCGCCGCGTACCGCATCGAATAGGTCGGGAAAGCATTGCTCGGCAAGCGCCCGCACGCCCGCGTCGAACTTGTTCGACACGATGCCGGTGCGCATGCCCTGCGCCCGCAGTTGCCGCAGCATTTCCACCACGCCGGGGAAGGGCGCGGTGTGCGCGTAGTCGCTTCGCAGGTACAGCCCGCGCCACACCTCGAACGTGTGCGCGGCCTGCGACGGCGTGCTTCCGGCGGGCATCGCGCGCTCTATCAGGCGTTGCGCGCCGTTTCCCATGTAGCCTTCGTATTCTTCCAACGTGTGGCCGGGATAGCCCTGCCGCGCGAGCGCCTCGTTCGCGGCGATGGCCAAATCGGGCAGCGAGTCCAAAATGGTCCCGTCCATGTCGAATATGAATGCCCTCACGCCCATGCTGCCCCTTCCGCGTGCCGCGCCTGCGTCCTACGCCGCGCTACACCCTATGCCCGCGCCGTGCACTGCACTGCGCCTGCGCACCCCGCCGCGCCCACGCCGCACGCTGCGTCGCGTTTGCATCCCGCACTGCGTCCACGCCCCGCGCCGCGCGCCCACGTCCTACGCCGCGCCTTTGCCCGCTAACCCACTGTCAGCTGCTCGAGCGTGACGGCCGGGTTCAGCGCGTTCATGTCGAAATACTGCTCGTGCCCGGTGCTTCCGTCGAGCTTTCCGCGGCTGCTGTACTGCCACAGGGTGTACCGGTCGACATACAGCCATGCCGGCAGCGACACGCTGCGCACCCAACGTGGGTACGCGCCGAAAGCGTCGGCGATGTAGTCGTTGTAGAGGGCACCGGTCGAGTAGATCATCGGCTTCACGCCGTATTCCGCCTCGAGCGCGTCAAGGTATTCGCCCAGCTCACGCACCAAGTCTTCCTTCGCCGGCGGGTTGTTTTTCTTGTCCTTGTACCACTCCACGTCCACCACCGGGATGAGGTCGCCCTCGAGCGGCCCCACGGTCGCGATGAAGCTCGCGGCCTGGTCGGCGCCGGGCGTGTCGAACGAGAAGAAATGGTACGCGCCCCGCGGGATGCCGGCCGCCTTCGCCGCCGACCAGTTCTCGTCGAAGTATTCGTCCACGAACGAGGCGCCCTCGGTGGCCTTCACATACACGAACTGTACCCCCTGGTCGGCGAGCGCCCGCATGTCGACCTCGCCCTGGTGGTTCGAGACGTCCACCCCCGTCGTGACGTTACCGACGAACAGCGGGTTCACCTGGACGATCTCGTACTTCAACAGCGTTTGCGCGGCAAACGACAGCACGATGAGCACCACCGCCGCGATTGCGGTGGCCATCAGGCTGCGGGGTATGCCCGACCCGCCCGTGTTCGGGTTTTCGGGAGTCGCGGCGGTCATGGGCTACTCGAGATCCTCCAGGTCATCGGCCTCGATCGTGGCCAGGATGTCCTTGTTGCCCTTCGCATGCTCGAGCGCCGCCACGCGCGTCGCATGGTTCGCGATGGCCTTCTCCATGAAGTTGCGCACGTCGCGCGCGTTCGCGAAGTTCTCGGGCTTGTTCTCGACGCGCGCGGTGATGATCTCGCGCGCCTTCACCTCGGCCTCGGCCGAAAGGCGGTATTCCTGCTTCTTCAGGTTCAGCGCCAAGATGCCCATCAGCTCGTCGGCGGTGTAGTCCTCGAACATGATGCGCGTGCCGAAACGCGAGCGCAGCCCGGGATTCGAATCGAGGAACTGCTCCATGAGGTCGGTGTAGCCGGCGACGATCACCACGAGGTCGTCGCGGTTGTCCTCCATCGCCTTCAGCAGCGTGTCGACGGCTTCTTGGCCGAAGTCGCCCTGGCCCTTGCTCACGGTGAGCGAGTAGGCCTCGTCGATGAACAGCACGCCGCCCATCGCCTGGTCGATGACCTCGGCCGTTTGGGTCGCCGTCTGCCCGATGTAGCCGCGCACGAGGCCCGAGCGGTCGACCTCGACCAGCTGGCCGGTGCGCAGCACGCCCAGGCAGCGGTAGATGTTCGCCATCAGGCGCGCGATGGTGGTCTTGCCGGTTCCCGGGTTGCCCAAAAACACCATGTGCTTGGCGATGTCGGCGGGCTTCATGCCCAGCTCCTCGCGCATCTGCTGCACCTTGATGAGGTTGACCATCGTGTTCACCTGGCGTTTCACGCCCTCGAGCCCGATGAGCGAGTCGAGCTCGGCCAGCAGCTCCTCGAGCTCGGCGGCGCGTTCCTCCTCGGTTTTCTCGTTGTTCGCGGGCTCCACCACGCGGTAGGCCTTCTGCGTCACCGGACGCCACACCGAGTACTCGTTCAGCATGGCCTCCATGCGCTCGAGGTAGTCGGTGAAACGCTGCACCTCGTCTTGCGGCACCTCGCGGGCGTAGCGGGCCATGATCTCCTGCCCGAACACCTTGAAGGTGTCGTAGAAATACATCGCGCATTGCCGGCGGAACGGGTCGGGGTCGAGCTTGCGGCCCGCGTCCGAGAGCACCGCGTACTTCAGCGACTGCGGAATCTCCGCCGAGTGCCCAGCCGCCACGCCGCGGCGCCGCCGAATGTCCTCGACGGTTTTGGCGTCGGCCGAAAAGCCCAGCTTCTCGCGGATGAACTCGGCCTCGTCGTCGGTCACCACGCCGTCGGCCCCCGTGAGGTAGGCGCCAAACAGCGCGAGGTCGTCGCGGAACATCGGCTTGAGATTCTTGCCTTCGGTGCGCACCTGGCCGACGTTTGCCGACATCAGGGCGTCGCATATTTCATACGACTTTGCAAGCAGGGCCTGCAGGTCGAGCTGTTCCATAGAGCGCATTCCTTTCCGCGGTTGCCGCCCGCTATTCTAGACCAGCCGGCTCGCAAACCCCGCGCGCCCGGGCATTCGGCGAATAATCGCCATGCGCACGCCACACCCCCGCCACGCGCCGGCAGTGGTCGCCATGCGCGGCGGTGGTGGTCGCCCGCACGACCGCGCGGCTGGCGCTTGTCGGGCGCCGCGGTGGCATTTCGGATGCCTCCGATGGGCTCCGGTGGCTGGCAAAATGAGTTTGGATGGAAAAACGTGCCGATTTACTAGCGTTTTTTCGCCTATTGATAGACTTGCGAATGCGTAAACGGAATTCGATTATTCAAGCTGGAGAATAGAAAAGCTTTGACCAGGGAAAATAAGGCATGCCTAATGCCCTCTATTCCTGAGTATCGCTCGAGAGTCTATCAATAGGCGAAAAAACGCGAGTAAAACCACCGTTTCGAAGGTTGAAACTCTCTCGCCATGCGATGCATGCGCGATTTTCGGTGCGGCAGGCGACCGAATCGCGGAATCGGGCTCCATGGCGAGCGCAACCCGCGCAGCGACGAGATGCGTGTTTGCGGCATCGCGCGCGATATATGTTGCGTTTCCTCGGAGCCTTCGTGATATCGAGCGCGATACAGACGGCCAGGCGCGATGCGAAGAGGGCGGGATGCATGGCTCGGCGCGCGTTTCTCGATGGGATAATGAGGAAGGATGAAACGGGGTTTGCGCGCGTATCACAATCGACGGGGCGCGAGCGAGGAGGACGACGATGACGGCACAGGCACATGAAGGACTTGCGGGCGATCCGGCGCGCGACGACCTGCTGATTCTGGTTGACGGGCTCGACCGCGAGGTGGGGACGGCCACCAAGGCCCAGGCGCATGCCGAGGGGCTGCTGCACCGGGCATTTTCGGTGGTTTTGGTGCGGCCCGCCGGCGGGCAAGCGGCCCCGGATGCTGGTGACCAGCCCGAACAGCTCGAACTCTTGCTTGCGCAACGGGCGGCGGGCAAATACCACTCGTCGGGGCTGTGGGCCAATTCGTGTTGTTCGCATCCGCGCGCGGGCGAGACGGTGCTCGATGCCGCATACCGCCGCGTGCACGAGGAATTGGGGTGCGAGGCGACCGGCCTGCGCGAGCTGTGCGCGTTCGCATACCGCGCGGAATTCGCCGACGGCCTGTGCGAGCACGAATTCGACCATGTGCTCGTGGGAGCTTGCAGTGGCGAGCCTGCGCCCGACCCGTCCGAGGTGGGCGCGCTGCGCTGGGTGACGCTCGACGACCTCGCCGCCGAGCTTGCCGAGCAGCCCGGGCATTTCGCCGCCTGGGCCCCGATGGTGCTGACGCTTGCCATGGCGCAACTTGCCTAGGGTGCCGCGCTTGCCTAGCGCGTCGCGCCGGCGGGCGCAAAGAGCATAAAGCACCAGGTGAAATCGTGTTTCACCTGGTGCTTCGCATTACGGGCTTGCGGAGTTACTTCTTCAAGCCGGGATGCCCGATGTGCCATGCGGGCGGTTCGGGCAGCGGATCGCCCTTGATGGTGGCGATAACCGCGCGCCGGTGAATGGTGAGCCACGTTGCCATGCAGCCCACTGCGATACCCAATGCGATGTTCGCGAACGTCTTCATCTTGCCCTCGCTTTCCAATCGCGTCAGCCTGCCGCACCCATTATAGCGCCCGCTCCGGCGGCCGTGG
>SUUF01000020.1:20253-20766 GCA_015062635.1 Coriobacteriaceae bacterium
GCCATCCCCGGCGGCGCGTCGCCGGGCGCCTGCCCGCGCGGGCCGGCCAGCTACGCCTCTTCCATCACGATCGGGGCATCGGCGGCGTTCTTGCGCACGCTCTCGATGCCGTTCATGCAGCCCTGGCGACGGGTGTAGCCCTCGCCGTGGCAGATGTTCTGCCCGTTCTTGGCCAGCAGGCGGAAGCGGAATTCACCGGCTTTGTCCAGGTAAACCTGGAATTTCGGGCACTTCGCGGCTTCCCAGCCTTCCTTGGTCTGGTCCTCGATGTTCGCGATGGGCGCGCACGCTTGCACGCTCGCGATGCCGCCCTTGCACGAGCGCAGCGACTTGTACACCTGCGAGCTGGCGATGACCTCGCCATTTCCCGCGACAAGGTTGAACCTGCAGCCCTTTTCGGTGGTCTTGATGCTGAACTTGCCCATGGTGCCTCCTTCGCGTTCGCGGCCTGCGGAACCGGCGCGCCTCTGCGCACCATGTCGCAAGCGTCTGTATACACAGTTATACAGTAAA
>SUUF01000020.1:20866-22419 GCA_015062635.1 Coriobacteriaceae bacterium
CAGCAACGTGAAAATGCTCACGGCCAGGCTCGCAAGCGACACGCCCGCGACGCCGGCGAGCAGCCGCTCGTTACGGGCCTCATGCTCTTTCAGCCCCGAGATGTTGCGCATGTTGCGCGTGATGTAATGCTCGTGCAGCGTATCGCGCTCGCTTTGGCGCTCGAGCTCGGCGAACTGGCGCGCGTCGTTGGCGGCGCTTTCGCGCGCAATCTCCTCAAGCCCGAGCATCTCCTCGCCGATGCCGTCCATGCGCCGCTGCAAATCTTCCAGAATGCGCAGGTAGTTCGCCACATCGGCTTCCATCGTCGCGAGATCGCGCTCGTCGTATTGCTCGGCGGCCAGCTCCTGGTCGGTCTGCAGCTTCGAGCGGAACACCTGGATCGACTCGAGGTCGCGGTGCCAGTCGCGCGCGTTCAGGTCGCGCCCGCGATGCTCGTACGCGTTCCGGATGTTCACGATGTTGTAGATTTCGCTCTCGGAAAGCGCGCTCCCGCGCTCGAACGTGAGCTGGGGCAGGCAGTGCCGCAGCACGAGCGTGAGGTTTTGGAAGTCGAAGTCCTCGAGGTTCGAGTGGTTCGGCGGGCGGTAATAGCTCGATGCCGCCGCGTGCTCCTCGATGGCGGGCTGCACGAACCGCTCGCGCCACGATTCCGGGTCGAGCGCCTCGAGCTGCCGGCTCAAGAACGAGCGGATGACCTCGCTCGTCGCCTCGATCTCGTCGTGGATGCGCTCGGCGTTGCGCGCGTTGCGCTTTCCGACCTTCGACAGGCCCCCGTCAAGCCATTCCTCTGCTTCCTCGAACTTGCGATCAGCGCGGTTGCGTGCCATACGCGCCCCCTTCCTGCGTCTTTTCCACCTTCATTATGGCCCATCGACCCGGCAAATGCACCCGCCACGTGGCGAAAAGCCCGCCGCCGCACTGTCCGTCGCGGGCGCGGTGCAGGCGTCCTCCACCAGTTCGTGCGGCTTGCGGGTATCGGGCATCGCATGAGGCCCCGCCGTTTTTCGGCCAACGTTCAAGTTGCTCAATCTCGACCGCAAATGCGCAAGACGATTTATAGGGGCCTATCGTATAATAGGCGTAAGGCCGTTCACGGCGAGGTTCGATCCCAGAGAGGTTAGGTGGGAACCATGTGCTTCAGGCCCAGTCCAGTATCAATTTCGAACGCGCAGGAGGCAACGTGCCCGACATGCGGCATGCCCGTTGAGGCGGCGGCCGGCACGACGAGCGGCACCTGCCCGTATTGCGGCAACCCGATTACGTCTGACGTGCCCGACATTCCCAACGACGATTCTCGCAACAGGATCCTCTAGGGTGCGGGTCGGCTCAGGACTCGCGATTCTCGAGTACGTCTAGAACGTTGATTGCGCGGTCACGGTATCCTTGACCGCGTGGTTGAGTACGCCGTTTGCATCGTCGGGCGTCAGCATGCGCGGGCGCCCGGCGCGGTAGTTTCCCTCGGAATCAGCGGAGGGCAATGTTGTTGTACGCCTGCAAGGCACCGCGTTCATGGCCCGCCCGAGCATGGCCCAAGTGCAATCGGTCGTGTTAT
>SUUF01000020.1:22519-23732 GCA_015062635.1 Coriobacteriaceae bacterium
ATTCAAGAAAGGCGCTTGACTTAAACCATGGTTCAAGTCGCACAATGCGTACGGGGCGAAGTGCATGCCGTGCCTGGCTTCAGGCTGCCGCGCTGCGCAAACGTCCCGCACAAACGCATATGCATTCCAAAAGGGAAGGGGAAATACCATGGCTAAGACGCTGGTTGCCTATTTCAGCGCAAGCGGAACCACCGCGCGGGTGGCGAAGGACCTCGCGGCGGCGACGGGGGCCGATCTGTTCGAGATCGCGCCGGCGGTGCCGTACACGCGCGCCGACCTGAACTGGAACAACCAATCGAGCCGCTCGTCCATCGAGATGGATGACGAGGATTGCCGTCCGGAAATCGCTGGGACGGTCGCCGATATGGGCGCGTATGACACGGTTTACCTGGGCTTTCCGGTGTGGTGGTACGTCGAGCCGCGCATCATCGACACGTTCCTCGAAGGGTATGACTTCAACGGGAAGACCATCGTGCCGTTCGCCACGAGCGGCGGCAGCGGCCTGGGTCGCGCACCGCAGCGCATGCAGGCGCTGGTGCCGGGCGCGAAGGTGGTGTCCGGCGGGCTGCTGAACGGGCGTCCGTCGAAGGCCGACCTTGCGCGGTGGGCCGAAGGGGCCGCGCGATGAGGATTCTCGTTCTGCAGGGAAGCCCGAACGTCGACGGGTCGACCGCCGCGCTGTCGGCCGAATTCGCGCGGGGAGCGCGCGATGCCGGGCATGCCGTCGAGGTCGTGCACATCGCGCAGCTCGACATCGCGCCGTGCACGGGTTGCGTGGCCTGCGGTTATGAGGGGCCGTGCGTGCAGCATGACGACATGGACGGCCTGCGGCAGAAGATCCTGGCCGCCGACATGCTCGTGCTGGCCACGCCGTTGTATTACTATGGCATGTCGGCCCAGCTCAAAACCGTAATCGACCGGTTCTGCTCGGCCAATTTCAGCATCACGGGAAAGCGGATGCGCTCGGCCCTGCTGGCCGTGGCGTGGAACGCCGACGGCTGGACCTTCGATGCGCTCGAGGCCCACTACGACACGCTGGTGCGCTACCTGGCCCTGCGCGATTGCGGCCGCGTGCTGGGGTACGGCTGCGGGACTCCCGGTTCCACCGCCCGCTCGCGCTACCCGAAAGCGGCGTACGACCTGGGGCGTTCGCTGGCCTAGGGCTTGATTCGATGGGGAAATGCCCGCAGATGAAGCGGCCCGCCGCGGGGAA
>SUUF01000021.1:0-4049 GCA_015062635.1 Coriobacteriaceae bacterium
AGAAAGAGATAAGGAACTTTACATGGCTTTGAGACCTGACAAGCTTTCCATGACGTCGATGCAGGCGTTGCAGGATGCGTTGGGGTATGCCTCCGAGAAGAACTCGGCGATGGTAGAGCCCCTCCACCTGCTGCATGTTCTGCTCGACAAGAAGGGCAGCAATCTGGCTGCCATCATCAAGCGCATCGGCGCCGATCCGGCGCAGTTGCTGAAGAACGTCGATGCCGAAATCGACAAGATGCCCAAGGTGAACGGCTCGCTGATGGTGATGGCGAACCCGAGCCAGGCGTTCTTGAAGGTCTTCGACGAGGCGGTGGCCGTTTCCGAAAAGCTCGGGGATGAATACGCCACCACTGAGCACCTGCTCATCGCGCTTGCCGATAGCAACGACCCGGCGGGCAAGGTGCTGAACATGGCGGGCGTCACGCGCGATAACGTCGAGAAGGCCTATGCCGACCTCCGCGGCGACGCACGCGTGACCGAGCAAGATGGCGCGATGGAACTCGAGGCGCTGAAGAAATACGGCCAGAACCTCACCGACGCCGCCCGCGAGGGCAAGCTCGATCCCGTTATCGGCCGCGACCAGGAAATACGCCGCACCATCCAGGTGCTCTCGCGCCGCACGAAGAACAACCCGTGCCTCATCGGCGAACCGGGCGTCGGCAAGACGGCCATCGTCGAGGGCCTGGCGCAGCGCATCGTCAACGGCGACGTGCCCCAATCGTTGAAGGACAAGGATCTCATCGCGCTCGATATGGGCGCGATGCTCGCCGGCGCGAAGTACCGCGGCGAGTTCGAGGACCGCTTGAAGGCCGTGTTGCGCGAGGTGCGTCAGTCGGACGGCAACATCATCCTGTTCATCGACGAGCTGCACACCATCGTGGGCGCCGGATCCACGGGCGACAGCTCCATCGATGCCGGCAACATGCTGAAGCCCGCGCTCGCCCGCGGCGAATTGCACGCCATCGGCGCGACGACGCTCGACGAGTACCGCAAGTACATCGAGAAAGACGCCGCCCTCGAGCGCCGTTTCCAGACGGTGCTGGTCGACGAGCCGTCGGTCGAGGACACCATTTCCATCTTGCGCGGCCTCAAGGGCAAGTACGAGGAGCATCACGGCGTGCGCATCACCGACAGCGCGCTCGTTTCGGCGGCCGAGCTGTCGAACCGCTACATCTCGGACCGCTTCCTGCCCGACAAGGCCATCGACCTCATGGACGAGGCGGCGAGCCGCCTGCGCATCGATATCGATAGCATGCCCGAGGAGGTCTACCTCGCCGAGAAGAAGCTCACCCAGATGCAGGTGGAAGAGCAGGCTCTGATGAAGGAAGAGGACGAGGCTTCGGCCGAGCGCCTCGAGAAGCTGCGCCACGACATCGCGGTGGCCCAAGAGGCCCTCGACGCCAAGAAGGCGGAATGGCATAACGAGAAGGACGTCATCGTGAACGTCCAGGAGCTGAAGAAGCAGATCTCGGACGCTGAGTTCGAGGAGCAGAAAGCGACCCGCGAAGGCGATTACGCCCGCGCTTCCGAGCTGCGCTATGCCACCATTCCCGGGCTGAAGAAGCAGCTGGAAGATGCCGAGCGCACGCTCGATGACAACCAGGAATCGGGCGCGATGTTGAAAGAGGAGGTCACGAGCGAGGAAATCGCCGAGGTCGTGGCCAACTGGACGGGCATCCCCGTCTCGAAGATGATGCAGGGCGAGATGCAGAAGCTCGTCGACCTCGAGGACAAGCTGCACGAGCGCGTCATCGGGCAGGACGAGGCGGTGTCGGCCGTCGCCGGCGCCATCCGCCGCAACCGCGCGGGCATGTCCGACCCCGACCGTCCCATCGGCAGCTTCCTGTTCCTCGGCCCCACGGGCGTCGGCAAGACCGAGCTCGCGAAGGCGCTCGCGGAATACCTGTTCGATTCCGAGAAGCAGATGGTGCGCATCGACATGTCGGAGTACATGGAGAAGTTCTCGGTGCAGCGCCTCATCGGCGCGCCTCCGGGATATGTCGGCTACGACGAGGGCGGCCAGCTCACCGAGGCCGTTCGCCGCAAGCCCTATTGCGTCATCCTGCTCGACGAGATCGAGAAGGCGCATGCCGACGTGTTCAACATCCTGCTGCAGGTGCTCGATGATGGCCGCCTGACCGACGGACAGGGTCGCGTGGTCTCGTTCAAGAACGCCGTCGTCATCATGACGAGCAACGTGGGCAGCCAGTTCCTGCGCGAGTTCGAGGAGAACGGCGACGAGAAGCTCAAGCGCCAGTCCATCGACCAGGCCCTGCGTGCCACGTTCCGCCCCGAGTTCCTCAACCGCATCGACGACATCATCGAGTTCGAGCCGTTGAGCATGGAAGCCATCGAGCCGATCGTCGAGCTGCAGCTCAACAAGGTACGCGAACGTCTCGACGAGCGCCGCATCGAGCTCGAGGTCGGGCCGGCCGCCATGGAGAACCTTTGCATCGAGGGTTACGACCCGGTGTTCGGCGCCCGCCCGCTCAAGCGGCTCATCCAGCGCAACATCGTCGACCTCATCTCGAACGAGATCATCAAGGGCGACTTGCGTGACGGCGACAAGGTGAAGGTGGATTACGACCTGCTTTCCGGCAAGTACAGCTGCGAGGTCGTGGGAAGCCGCGCCATCGACGCCGAAGCCGAGAAGCTCCTCGAGGGCCTCGACCTCGATTTCGAGGAATAGCGCGGGCGGTTGCGTGCCGTAAACCGCACGCCCGACAAAATGTCCTTTCTCTATAGCGCCTGCAGGCTCAGTGCTTGCAGGCGCTTTGAACAGGGGTAAAATACCGCGCATGGCTAAAGCCAGGATGAAGATAAAGCGCGATTTCAAGACCCCGTTGAAGGGGCTTGGCAGCGTTGTGCTCATGGCCCTGTTCTTCGTGCTGTTCCTGGAGCTGTTGATGGGCGTGCTGAAGTTCGTGGTCGGCTAGCATGTGGCAGCGATACACACTCTATGACTTCCGGGTAACGGCCCATTACCTGGGCGACCTGATCCTGCTTTTGGCGGCGGTGCTCGTGGTGCCGTTCGCCACCGCGGTGGTGTTCCACGAATGGGGGCCCGCCGTCCATTACCTGTATGCCATCGGCATCTCGCTCATCGTGGGAACCCTGCTCTGCTTCGTCTGCATTTCGCCGGGCCAGCTCAACCGGCAGCAGGCGCTTGCCGTCACCGGTTTCGCGTGGATTGCGCTGGCGCTCATCGGCGCCGTCCCGCTGCTGATGTCGGGCCATTACGGCTCGTATCTCGATGCGCTCTTCGATGCGGTGTCGGGCTTCACGTCCACCGGCGCGTCGGTCATCTCAGACCTCGACCACCTTTCGTACGCCGATAACATGTGGCGTTTCGTTATGCATTTCGTCGGCGGCTTGGGACTCGTCGTCGTCCTGCTCTCGCTTGGTGTGGGCGGTCGCAGCTCCTCGACCATGTATTCCCGCGAGGGCCGCTCCGAGCACGTGCTGCCCAACATCGTGCAGACCACGCGCCTCATCTTGCGCATCTCGTTCGTGATGGTGCTCTCGTTCGGCGCGATCATCGGCGTGTTCTGCATCGTGGCCGGCATGGAACCGGTTCGGGCGTTCCTCCACGGGCTGTGGCTTGCCATCACCGGCTTCATGACGGCGGGCTTCACGCCGGGCGCCTCGAACGTCTACGCATATCATTCGCTACCGATGGAGCTCGCGCTCATGGTGCTCATGCTGCTCGGCGGCATCAACTTCGGCTTGTACGCGGCGGTGTGGAAAGGCCGCACGAACGACCTGCTCAGCGACATCGAGGTGCGCGCCATCGCCGTGTGGGTGACGCTCCTCGTCGTCGTCACCGCGCTGTCGCTGGCGGCGTCCACCACGTTCTCGGAAGGGCCGGCCATCATGCGGCGCGGCCTGTTCATGGTCATCTCGGCGGTAAGCACCTCGGGGCTCATGTCGGTGGCCGAGAACCAGATGGTGTCGGCGTTCTCGTCGGGGTCGTTCCTCGTGCTCGCGCTCGCGATGTCGATGGGCCTTGCGGCCGGCAGCACGGCGGGCGGCATCAAGATCAACCG
>SUUF01000021.1:4149-19601 GCA_015062635.1 Coriobacteriaceae bacterium
AGAGGCGGAATGAAACGGTTGCGCCTGATAGCCGGCATAGCCGTCGTTGCACTCGCGCTTGCGTTCGCGTTGCCTGCATTTGCGAAAGACGACGAGAACGCCGTCGAGACGGGGCTCATCCCCGACAGCTCGTTCATCTACGAGACAAGCATCTACGACCTGCAGAATTCCGATACCTACTACGAGGGCCAGACCGTCCAGGTGACTGGCGAGGTCGTTGGCGATCTCATCGTCGCCGAGGGCGAGGAGGGCCGCAAGTGGATTTCCGTCGATTCGCTCGAGGGCGAACCGGCGGCCTCGGTGCAGGTGTATGTTTCCGACGAACAGGCGGCGCTCATCGACACGTTCGGGCGATATGAGCGCACCGGCACCACCGTCAGCGTCACCGGGCGCTTCCATTTGGTGTGCGACCAGCACGACGGCCTTTCCGATATCCATGCAACCTCGCTTTCGGTCGTGCAGCAGGGGTCGCGTCATCATACGAATTTCTCGTTCGAGCCGTTCGTGCCCGCCTTGGTGTTGGTGTTCGCCGGCTTGGGCTTGTTCTGGTGGTACCGACGCAAGCGTGAGGAGCTGCGATGACGTCGGAAGAAGCTTTGAGGCCCGCGCCGGATGCCGCAGACGGCATGCGCGTGCGGGGCGAGGTGGTGAAGCTCGACCGGGGGTTTCCGCTGGTTGCGGCTGAAGACGGGCAGCTCTATCGCTGCAAACACGCCACGGCGCTGGTGAAGGGCGATATGCATCGGGCCGTCATCGGCGATATGGTGGTGGCCGCGGTCGCGGCCGACCGGGACATCGCGCAAATCGAGGAAATCCTGCCCCGGCGCACGCAGCTGGTGCGCCGCGACCCGGCAGAACGCACGGTCGCCCAGGTGATGGCCGCCAATTTCGATATCGTCGCCATCGCGCAGCCGGTGGTCGACTTGAACCTGCATCGTCTGGAACGCGAGCTCGTGCTGGCGTACGAGACCGGCGCCGAGATTGCCATCGTGCTGACGAAAGCCGACCTGGCCGAGAGCGCCGACCAGGTGGACGCCCTGTGCGAGACGGTGGCGGGCATGGCCGGTTCGGTGCCGGTGTTCCTGGTCGCGCCCGATTACCCCGAAGGCGTGGAAGCCTTCCGGTCGTTTGTGGGAAACCGCACGGCCGTGCTTGTGGGAAAGTCGGGCGTGGGGAAGTCGAGCCTTGTGAACTTGCTGGTGGGAAGCGAGGTTCAGGCGACGACGCCCGTTCGCGAGACCGACGGCAAGGGCCGGCACACCACGGTGTCGCGCGAAGTGGTCGCGCTTCCGGGCGGTGGACGCGTCGTGGACATGCCCGGCGTGCGCGGCTTGGGGCTGTGGGATGCGCGGCGCGGCATTGCGGCGGCGTTCGCCGATGTGGAAGAGCTGGCTGCGCACTGCCGTTTCCGCGATTGCGCCCATAGGGACGAGCCCGGTTGTGAAGTTCGTGCCGCGGTGGAGCGGGGCGCGCTTGCGCCCGAGCGCTTGGACGCGTATCTTCATTTGACCGATGAATACGAAACGAACCTGAAGCGCCGCGAGGTGGCCCAGCGCAAGCGTGAGCGGCGCGGGCATCCCCGCCGGCGAAAAGGAGATGCATGAATCCGGTAGTGATAATACCGACGATTTTCGGCTTGCGCCGGCGTAGGGGAGCCCCGGCGAAAAATCCCTTGGAAGTGTACGACCATCCGACGGCGCCGGGCGACGCGAAGGAGCTTCGCCGCTGCCTGGCCTCGCTTGCCGCGGTCAAGGACATGCCGCCCATCATCCTGCTCGTGTCGTCCCAGGCGTCTGCCCGCCTGGCCGCCCGCGAGACCGTCGAGTCGGCGGTGCGCGAATTCCCCACGCTCGACGTGCTGGTTATAGGCGACGCCGAAGCGCAGCTCGTGCGCCAGCGCCTCGCGCAGCTGGGCGCATCGGGCCTTGAAGACAAGGTGGGGCTCGTGGGCTATGCCGCGATGCGCAACCTCGCGCTCGTCGTGGCGAACGTCTTGAAGTACGATGCGGCGATTTTCCTCGAGGACGACGAGGTCGTCGAGGATGCCGATTTCATCAGCCGCGCCGTTTACGGCTTGGGCAAGCTCACGCGCCGTGGCGTTCCCATTTTGGCGAAGACGGGCTTCTACTACAATTCCGAAGGCACGTACCGCTCGAAGAGCCAGGACAAGTGGTACAACCGCTACTGGCAGCAGGGGAAGGCCTTCAACGCGTGGATCGAGCATGCGATGGCGGGGCCGCGCCTCTCGCGGTCGAACCACGTGTGCGGCGGGTGTCTCGCCTTGCATCGCGAGGCCTTCCGCCGGCTGGCCTTCGACCCGTGGATTCCCCGCGGCGAAGACCTCGACTACCTCATCGACCTGCGCATGTACGGTTCGGACATCTGGTTCGACAACAAATGGAGCCTCGTGCACCTGCCGCCCGACACCGGCAACGAGGGCACGCGGTTCATGCAGGACATCTACCGGTGGCTCTACGAATTCAGGAAGGTGGAATTCAGCCGCACGCAAATCGACTTGCTGCCGATTCCCCCGTCGTCGCTCGAGCCGTACCCCGGGCCGTTCCTGCGCCCGGGCATCACGCGCCGGGTGAAGCGCACGGCGTTCCTGCGCAGCTTGGCGCGCCCGAACAAGGGCGCCTATCGCAAGGCGGCACGCGCGGCCACGCGCGAGGCGACCGCCTATGCCGAGCAGAATTGCGGCAAGTACTTCGAGTTCCAGCGCGTTTGGCCCGAGATCATGCGCCGCGCCGAGGGCGACCGCATGTTGTCGTCGGCCCTGATGCAGCGCATGCGCCTGGGCGCGCGCGAGGAGCTTGCGGCGGAGGAGACTGCGGGCCGCATGCGCGTCGATTCCGCCCCGAGCGCGCCCAAGCCCGATTTCGATGCCGGCCTGACCGGGCAGATTCGCCTGGATATGGGCGAGGAGGAATAGCGCCGTGGATGTGGCGACCATCGCCATCGCCGCCATCGTCGGTGTGGGCATCGGCATTCTCTCGGGGCTCCTCGGCATCGGGGGCGGCACCGTGATGGTGCCCGTTTTCAAGCTCGGGTTCGGCATGAGCGCCATCGGGGCGACGGCGACGTCGCTGTTCGCCATCATCCCGACGGCCATTTCAGGCGGTGTGTCGCACGTGCGGCAGAAGACCTGCATCCCGAAGCTCGGCGTGCTCGCCGGCATCGGCGGCGCCTGCCTCTCGCCGGTGGGCGTGCAACTCGCCCACATCTCCCCCGGCTGGCTCATCATGCTCGCCGCGGCCATCGTCATCGGGTATTCGGCCATCACGATGTTCAAGAAGGCCCTCGCCGTGCCCAAGCAGGATGGGCAAAGCCGCGGGAAGGCCCCGGCGCCCGCGCGTGCCGCTTCCAAGGGAAGCGCTTCGGGCGAGATGCCGGAACGCACGAGCTCCCGCTCGCTGTGGTGGGGCCTGCCCATCGGCATGGTGGCGGGGCTCGTCGCCGGATACGTGGGCGTCGGCGGCGGGTTCCTGATGGTGCCGCTGTTCCTCTCGGTTTTGGGCGTCGACATGAAACGGGCGTCCGGCTCGTCGCTGCTCGCCATCGCGATTCTCTCGACGCCGGGCGCCATCACGCAAATCATGCTGGGCAACGTGGCCATCGCCGTGGCCATCGCCGTGGTCGTGGGGTCGGTGCCCGGCGCCGTGCTGGGGTCGAAGCTCGTCAAGCGCGTTCCCGAACGCGAGCTGCGCTTCCTGTTCGGCGGTGTGCTGCTGGTGGCGGCCGTGCTGCTGGTGCTGCAGGAAGTGGGCCTGTTCTAGCGTTCGCCGCCCGGGCGCTTTCGCTGGCGGGAGCGGCCTCGTGCTCGATGGGCTGCGGCGGGTATAATTGCGAAAGGCATTCCGCAGCATGCAAGGAGGGGCACCCATGGCAAGACGTGACGGCTCGAACATCGACCACATCCGCGCGGTCATCACGAGGAAGATGCTCGAATTCACCTCGAAGACGCTCGAGTACCTCAGCGAAGAGGGCGGCCTTACCATGAAGAGCGCGCAGGCAATCTGCGAGATGCTCCTGCCCGGCATCAACGGCGTGGCCGTGGCCATCACCGACACCACCACCATCTTGGGCTATGCGGGCGTATCCGAAGACGGCAACCCGAGCGGCCGCCCCATCCGCACGCAGGCGACGCGCGACACCGTGGCCGACGGCGAGAAGCGCATCATGCTCACGGCGCAGGACATCGGCTTCAAGGGCGATGTCGAGGCGATCCAGGCCGCCATCATCGTCCCGCTGAAGATCTCGAAGCAGGTCGTGGGCACGCTGAAGTTCTACTATTCCAACCCCGATTCCATCGACGAGATGCAGCAGGCCATCGCCGAGGGCTTCGGCGACCTCATCTCGACGCAGTTCGCCGCCGCCGCGCTCGAGGAGCAGCGCCGGCTCACCACGAGCTACGAATTGAAGGCCCTTCAGGCGCAGATCAACCCGCATTTCCTGTTCAACACGCTGAATACGATCTCGGCGTTCATCCGCATGGACCCCGACAAGGCGCGCAAGCTCTTGCGCGAGTTCGCCGTGTTCTACCGCAAGACCCTCGAGAACTCCGACGACCTCATCGAGCTCTCGCGCGAACTCGAGCAGACGCAACGCTATTTCGGCTTCGAGCTCGCCCGCTTCGGCGAAGACAAGCTCTCGCTTACCATTAACCTGCCCGAGGAGCTTGCCGAAGTGCCGGTGCCCGCCTTCATGGTGCAGCCCATCGTCGAGAACGGCGTACGTCATGCCCGCCACGACGACGGCACGCTCAACATCGTCATCGACGTGCACGCCGAGGGCGACGACCTTTACATCGTCATTGCCGACGATGGCGTGGGCATGAGCGAGGAGAAGCGCCAGAACATCATGCACGCCAAGTCGACCAGCGGCCTGGGCATCGCCGTGCGCAACATCAACGACCGCGTGACGGGGTACTTCGCTCCCGGCTCGAGCATGAGCTACGAGAGCGAGGAGGGCAAGGGTACCACGGTGACCCTGTATTTGAAGGACGCCCTCGTGCTGAACAAGGGCATGGCCGTCGCCGATTAACAGATGCATATGCCGGGGCGCGCCGCGCTCCGGCTTCAGCGGCAATCCAGGGCGATTCGCCGAATAATTGCCCCTGTGGCAGAGCTTGCAATCGTGTCTATCAGCCAACAGTAAAACGGCTATAATACAGTTGTTTGACTAGCGACTGTCTGACTTCGACCGAGGGGTGTGCGTATGCTTCCAAAGGCGATGATTGTGGACGACGAGGCTCCTGCCCGTTCCGAACTGCGTTATTTGCTCGATGAAATCGGGCAGACCGAGGTTGTCGCCGAGGCTGCGAGCGTGCGTGAAGCGGTTGAGAAGCTCAAGCAGTATCCGTGTGACGTGCTGTTCCTCGACGTGAACATGCCCGAGGCCACGGGCATGCAGCTGGCCGAGGCGCTCACGCATCTGAAGTTCCCGCCGGCCGTGGTGTTCGTGACGGCCTACAGCGAATACGCCCTCGATGCGTTCAAGGTGAACGCGGTGGATTACCTCATCAAGCCCGTCGAGGAAGACCGCCTCGAGCAAGCGCTCGCCCGCGTGCGCGAGCATATCTCGCTGCATAACAAAGCCCAACGTTCCGAGCGCATTCCCGTCGAGAAGGCGGGGAAGAAGATCCTCATCAACATCGACAGCATCCGCTATGTGATGGCGCGCGACGATTATGCGTACCTGCAGACCGACAACGACCGGTATTTTTCCACGGTGAGCTTGGCCCAGCTCGAGAAGCGCCTGGAGGGGCACGGCTTCTTCCGCGTGCATCGCGGGTATCTCGTGAACCTGGCCATGGTCAAGGAAGTGGAATCGGTTTCGGGGGGAACGTTGCTGCTTACCCTCGATGGCGTCGAAGACAAGATCCCCGTCTCGCGTCGACGCGTGTCTTCCCTGAAGAAGGCCCTGAACCTGTAAAGGCGCCTTGCGCAAAGAATGGCTTGAGAATGGCGGGGGTTCCCAGGGAGGGAACCCCCGTTGCTATGCGTGCATGTCATGAAACCTCGTGGCCATCGTTATATCGCGCGCAATGCAACGAAGGCTACGAGGAAACGATGCATTGTGCACGTTTCCGCATTACTGCGGTAGGATAGTGCAGCTAAAAGCAAGCAAGGTAACGCGTGGGAAGGGCTCGTTGTGCTCACGGCATTGCGCATACAGGTGAATGGAATCGTGCAGGGCGTCGGTTTTCGCCCGTTTGTATATCGCGAGGCAAAGCGGCATATGGTGAACGGCTGGGTGCTGAATGCGGCCGATGGCGTGGCGATTCACGCAGAGGGCGACGAGGACCTGGTCGATCGGTTCGTCCTCGAGCTTTCCGAGAATGCGCCGGCGGCAGCCCAGGTGAAGAGCATCGAGATGCGGGAAGTGCCGCTCGAGGGCTTTTCGACGTTCGAGATTCGCTTTTCGGACGAATCGGCGGTCACCGAGACGACGCTCGTCTCGCCCGACCTCGCCACCTGCGACGAATGCCTGGCCGAACTGTTCAACCCGAAGAACCGGCGCTACCGGTACCCGTTCATCAATTGCACGAACTGCGGGCCGCGCTTCACGATTATCGAGAGCCTGCCCTACGACCGGCCGCGCACGTCGATGAAGGATTTCGCGATGTGCGACCCGTGCCGGCACGAATACGAGCACCCCGAGAACCGGCGCTTCCATGCGCAGCCCGATGCCTGCTTCGATTGCGGACCGCACATCAGCCTTGCCATTTCGCCCGAGAGCGACCTGGACGTTGCCGACGACGGCGCCCTCTCGTTTTCAGAGGAACATGGCATGCGCATTGCCTGGGGCACGACCCGCGGGGAATCGGATGCGATTTTGGCGCAGGCCGTGCGCTGGCTGCGTGCGGGCAAGATCTTGGCGGTGAAGGGGCTTGGCGGCTTCCACCTCGTGTGCGATGCGCAAAACGAGGAGGCCCTCGCCGAGCTGCGCCTTCGCAAGCGGCGCGAAGGCAAGGGGTTCGCCGTCATGGTGGCCGACGTCGACGACGCCCGCGCATGGGCGCAGGTGAACGACGAGGAGGCCGGCATGCTGAAGAGCCCGGCGCGCCCCATCGTGCTGCTGCGCAAGCGGGCCGATGTGGCATACCCGCAGGGCCTGGCCGACAAGCTTCCCGAGCTGGGCATCATGTTGCCCACGACTCCGCTGCAGCACCTGCTGGTGCGCGACTTCGGCGGCATGTTGGTGATGACCTCGGGCAACCTGCACGACGAGCCCATCCAAACCGATGACGTGCAGGCATTCGGGGCGCTTGCGGGCGTGGCCGACGCCTTCATCGGCAACGACCGCGCCATCCTCTCGCGCTACGATGACAGCGTCGTGCGCCTTGTCGAGCTCGATACGGGCATGACCTTCGTGCAGTATCTGCGCCGTGCACGCGGCTATGCCCCGCAGGCGTTGGGCATGACGAACCCCGATGGCTTGGCGGTGTTTGCGACCGGCCCGGAGCAGAAGAACACGTTTGCGCTGGTCGATGGCGAGCGAGCTTTCGTCTCGCAGCACATCGGCGACATGGAGAACGCCGAGACCTCGGATGCCTGGCTCGAGGCCAAGCGCACATATGAGCGCCTGTTCGAGGTTGAGCCCCGCCTGGTGGCGTGCGACCTGCATCCGGAATACCTCACGAGCAAATGGGCGGCCGGTCAGCCGCTTCCCGTGGAACAGGTGCAGCACCACCATGCGCATGTGGCGGCCGTGATGGGCGAGAACAACTTGGATGGCGCCGTGTGCGGCATCGCCTTCGACGGCACGGGGTACGGTCCCGATGGCGCCATCTGGGGCGGCGAGGTGCTGCTTGCAAACCGTTCGACCTACGAGCGCTTCGCGAACTGCGCGTACGTTCCGATGCCGGGCGGCGCTGCGGCCATCAAGAACCCGCTGCGCATGGCCTATGGCGTGCTGTGGGCGTTCGATTTGCTCGAACATCCGGCGGCGCAGGATGTAATCGCGCAGTTGGGTGACGCTGCGCCCGTGTGCGAGCAGATGATCGAGCGCGGCCTGAACACGCCGATGACGTCATCGGTCGGCCGCCTGTTCGATGCGGCGAGCGCCATCCTCGGCGTGTGCGTGCAGCCGACCTACGAGGGCGAAGGCGCGATTCTGCTGGAAGCGGCGATGCAGGAGGACGGGGCGTTTTCCGTTGCCGACGACGAGGGCTACCACCTGGATATCGTGAAGAACATCGCGACGCACGAGAGCACGGCGCTCGACACGTCGATCCTGCTGCTCGATGCGGCGCCGGTGTTCGAGGCGCTGCTCGACGATAAGGCGGCGGGCGTGCCGGTACCGCTTATCGCCCGGCGTTTCCACGACGCCTTCGCCGAGGTCATCGTCTCGGTAGCGCAGCTGGTCGACATGATGTACGGGGTTTCGCTCGTCACGCTTTCGGGTGGGGTGTTCATGAACCGGTACTTGCTGTCGCATGCGGCATCGAAGCTTGCGAATGGTGGATTTTCGGTGGCGGTGAACCGCGATTTACCGCCTAACGATGCGTCGGTGAGTTTCGGCCAAGCCGTGGTAGCATTAGCTCGTAACACACAAACCGATTAGAACGTAACACGCTGACCCGGTGCGGCAGCGCGATTCGGCAAGATAGGAGACGATATGTGCCTTGCCATTCCCGCCGAAGTGGTGGAACTGAAGGGCGATAACCTGGCGCAGGTTGACCTGCTGGGGGTTGGACGCGAGGTTTCGCTCGACCTGACCCCGCAAGCGCAGGTGGGCGACTATGTGCTCGTGCATGCCGGGTTTGCCATCGAGGTGGTCGATCAGCAGTATGCGCAAGAGACCCTCGACCTCATCCGGGAATTCCCCGAGCTTGCCGAGGCGGTCTAGCCATGACCGTCGACGAACGCGCATTCCAAGACCCCACGCTGGCCAAGGGGCTTATCGACGCCATCCACGCCTGGGCGCCGGAACATGCCACGCTCATGGAAGTGTGCGGCACGCATACCGCTTCCATCGGGCGCGAGGGCATCCGCAACGTGATGCCGGAAGGCGTGCGCCTGGCTTCTGGCCCGGGTTGCCCGGTGTGCGTCACCAGCAACCGCGACATCGACACCGTCATCGCGCTTGCGCGCGTGCCCGGCATCATCATCACGACGTTTGGCGACATGACGCGCGTGCCGGGTTCGACGAGCAGCCTGCTCGGCGAGCAGGCCAAGGGCGCCGACGTGCGCATCTGCTATTCCCCGCTCGATTCCCTGCGCATCGCGCGCGAGAATCCCGACCGGCAGGTGGTGTTCGTGGGCGTGGGTTTCGAGACCACGACGCCTGCGATTGCCGCGAGCATCCAGCGAGCCAAGAAAGACGGCCTGAAGAACTTCACCGTGTTCGTGGCGCACAAGAACATGCCCGGCGCGCTCGAGGCCATCATCGCCGACCCCGACCTGAAGGTGGATGCGCTCATCTTGCCTGGTCACGTGTCGACGATCATCGGCATGGAGCCGTACCGCTTCCTCGCCGAGAAGTATCACATTCCCGGTGTCATCACCGGGTTCAAGGCGCTCGACATACTCGAGGGCATCGCGATGATCATGCGCCAGCTGCATGAGGGCCGCGCCGAGATCGAGAACGCCTACAAGCGCAGCGTGATGCAGGATGGCAACCCGGCGGCGCGCGCGATTATCGACGAGGTGTTCGAGACCTGCACCGCCACCTGGCGCGGGTTGGGCGACATTCCCGGTTCCGGGTACCGCCTGCGTCCGGAATACGCCGAGTTCGATGCCGTGGCCCGCTTCCAGCCGGAAGTCGAGCCCACGATCGAGCCGAAGGGCTGCCGCTGCGGCGACGTGTTGCGCGGCATCCTCACGCCGAGCGAATGCCCGTTGTTCCGCAAGGCCTGCAATCCCGAAAACCCGCTCGGTCCCTGCATGGTTTCGAGCGAAGGCACCTGTTCGGCCTATTACCGGTACTTCTCGTAACGGCGGACTGAAAGGGCGTTCCCCCGAAAGCGGGGAGGGTGCCATGGATGGGCAGATGGCTGGACCGGGCGATCGAGGCGGGCGCGCCCCGACGTTCGCGGGGTGCGGCGGCAAAGACCGTTCGACGCGCTGAGGAACGGGGCGAATGCCCCTGGCAAGTGCCGTGCCGGTAGGAATCGGGTAAGGAGAGGGCTATGAAACTCGTCGATTTGCGATGCCCCGCGTGTGGGGGGACGATTGAGCGAAAGACAGCAAGCAACGTGGTGGTTTGCGAATACTGCGAATCCCGTTACTTCTTTGACGACGAAGAGGCCGATGCTTTGCAGGAAGACGTTTTCGAGGAGGAATGCGAGGAGGCAAGCTCGCTTTCCATGGCGGACTACGCCGAGCAGGCTTGTGCAAGTTTCCTCGAGAGCTTCGACAACGGAAGCTTCCGCGAGACGCCGAAGATCGTGCGAGGCCTCGGGATAGAAGATGGCGAGGTCATTTTCCTCATCCACGACGACACATTCATGAAGAGCGGGAAGAATGGGTTCGCGATAACCGATCGCGGGCTGCATTGCCGCGAGATGGCGGAAGCGGCGACGTTCACCGATTGGGCGTCGTTTGCGAAGCTCGACGCGCCGGCCGAGGACGGCTGCTACATCAGGTGCGACGGCAAGAGCGTCTGCTACTACACCGACGATTCGGACCTGTTGCCTGAGCTGATGAAACTGTACAAGAGGCTGCACCGGTACGCCCTGCGCCACGCCTGAGGGGCGAAACGGGGATTCGCCGGCGATGGCGGCCGACGCGGAAGGCGGGGTGCGGGAGCAGACCCGATTCCGCGCGTCCCGTAGCCCGGCACTTCATAAATCCTTCACATAGCGCTATACTGTTACCAACTACCGCTGCAATCGGAAAGGTAGGTGTTGTGCTATGGAATTCTTAGCCGATCCGGTGCTGCTGGCACGAATACAGTTCGTGTTCACGGTATGCACGCATTTCCTGATGGTGCCCATTTCGATTGGCTTGGGATTGATCCTGGCAATCCACGAGACCCGCTATTACAAGAGCGGAACCGCCGAGGACCTTGCCGCCGCCAACCTGTGGCTGAAGATTTTCACCACGACCTTCGTACTCGGTGTGGCGACCGGCATCACGATGGAGTTCTCGTTCGGCACGAACTGGGCGTACTATTCCCGCTTCGTGGGTGACATCTTCGGCGCTCCGCTTGCCGCCGAGGCGTTGTTCGCGTTCTTCCTGGAATCCACGTTCCTCGGCGTGCTGCTGTTCGGCCGCGCACGCGTGTCGGGCAAGTTCTACGTCGTGAGCGCATGGCTCGTCTGGGCCGGTTCCTGCCTGTCGGCGCTGTGGATCATCATTGCGAACTCCTGGATGCAGACGCCCGCCGGCGCCGAGCTCGCCGCCGATGGCAGCCGGGCCGTTATCGGCGATTTCGCCGCGGCCGCCTTCAACCCGTCGACGCTCACGCGCTACACGCACACCGTCGACTCGCTGCTCATCATGGGCGCCTTCGTGGCGCTCGCCGTGGCGGCGTATTACCTGTTGAAGAACAAGCACATCGAATTCGCGATGAAGAACATCCGCATCGGCGCGGTGGTGGGCATCATCACCACGTGCCTGATGATCGTCTTCGCGCATTCCACCGCGGTGGGCGTGGCGAACGAGCAGCCCACCAAGTTCGCGATGATGGAAGGCGCCTACGCCTCGGAAATCATGCCGCTTTACGCGTTCGGCCTGGTTGACGAGGTGAACCAGGAGGTCATCGCCCCGCTGGCCATCCCCGGCGGCACGAGCTTCCTCGCATCGAACGATTTCAGCACCGTGTACCCCGGCATGAACGAGCTGGCCGCATCGGACAAGTACGGCGACTTCGACCCGGCAACGGCCCCGGTGCAAGTGGTGTTCCAGAGCTACCACCTGATGGTGGCCATGTACGGCGTCCTTGCGCTGCTGCTCGTGTTGGTGCTCATCTTCACCTTCGTGAAGAAAGAGGCCATCAAGGGCATGCGGTGGTTGCAGAAGGTGCTCGTCATCTCGCCCATCTTCCCGATGCTCGCCATCCAGGCGGGCTGGTTCACGGCGGAATTCGGCCGTCAGCCGTGGGTGGTGTACCCGTCGGCCTCGGGGCCCGACGGCGTGTCGTTGCTCACGTCGAACGCGGCCTCGGCCCTCACGGGTCCCGAACTGCTCATCACGATTCTGCTCTTTGTGGTGATCTACCTGTTCCTGCTCGTGGCTTGGGCGCGCATTTGCGCGCGCTTCATCAAGGAAGGCCCCACGCTGCCGCACGATGCAGATGAGCTGCTCGCGAAAGGGGGTGAGGTGAAATGACCATCTTCAACGTCTTGTGGTTCTTCCTCATCTTCGTCCTCATCCTCGGGTATTTCGTGCTCGACGGCTTCGACCTCGGCGCGGGCGTGCTCTCGCCGTTCATCGCGAAGGACGAGCGCGAGAAGGCGATGGTTCGCGCGTCGCTCGGCCCGGTGTGGGATGGCAACGAGGTGTGGCTGCTCACGGCGGGCGGCGCGCTCTTCGCGGCGTTCCCCTTCGCCTACGCCACGACCTTCTCGGGCTTCTACCTCGCCGTGATGCTCGTGCTGTTCGGGCTCATCCTGCGCGCCGTTTCCATCGAATATGCCGGGCGCGACCGTGAATGGGCGGGCATTTGGAATGCCCTGTTCTTCATCGGCAGCCTGCTTCCCGCGCTGCTGCTCGGCGTGGCGGTCGGCTGCATTTTCCAGGGTATCCCGATGGATGCCGACGGCAATTACAACGGCATCCCGCTGTTCGGGCTGCTTTCGCCCTTCACGCTGTGCTGCGGCCTGTTCGGCTTGTGCCTGATGCTGCTTCAGGGCGCGGCGTGGCTCACGCTGAAGGTGCCTGCGGGCACGGGGCTCTACGACCGCGCATCCGGGCTGCGCCGACCGCTCATCATCGCGTCGCTCGCGCTGTTCGTCGTGCTCACGTTCTTCGTGGCGGGCCGTATCCTCGAGATGTATCCTGCGCTCGCCATCGTTCGCTACCTTGCCGCCATCGTCTTCCTGGCCTGTCTTGTGGGCGCGGCGTATTTCGCCGGGGCGGGCCAAGCCGGCGAGTTCAAGACGTTCCTCCTCACCTCGCTCGCCCTCGCGTTCATCATCGTGTTGCTGGCGTGCTCGATGTTCCCGAACCTCGTGGTGGCAAGCGTCGACAGCGTCGGCCCCACGCTCACGCTCATGAATGCGTGCGCGACCGATACCTCGCTGTTCTACATGACAATCATCGCCTGCATCGGCGTGCCGCTCGTGCTGGTGTACCACGTTCTGGTATATCGCACGTTTAGGGGCAAGATTCGCGAATCCGACCTCGAGTACTAGCCGGCACAATCGCGTTTCCCCTCGATAACGCGACAAAAAGCACCCCCTCCGCAGTAGGCGGCGGGGGTGTTTTCGTGTAGGGAACCGCGCGCTTGCGGGCGCGTACTACAATGGGCGCAGCCAAACGAAGGAGGCCGTCCATGGACAAACATCCCGAGTATCTGATCCTTATCGCCGTTGCCGCCGCCCTGGTGGCGTGCATCATCGGAGGGGCGATCTCGTGCTCGACCATCGTCGGCGCTGCGCAGAATGCCGCGCAGCAGGCCACGCCGGGATACAACGAGCTCATCGAGCAGATCGAGGGAAACCATGATGGCGATGCCAACGAGTTGCTCGACGAGTTACTCGGCGGCAACAATGGCGGCAACAACGGCAACGGTAACGGTGGCAACAACGGCAGCGACAATGGCGGCGAGGGCGGCAATTCCGCCGATACCGACGTCCCCGATGTAAGCGAGGGCATACAGGGCGGTTTCACCGAAAAGGACGTTCCCGCATCCATGGACATCGACGTCCCCGAATTGCAGGACGACTTGCAGGCATGCCTGAACAGCGCCCTTTCGTCGGGCATGAGGTCGAACGCCACGGTGACGTTGACCGAGCTCACGAAAGATACGGTTTCGGCTCCCACGCTGAAGGGCGGCAGGGTGCTGGGCACGGTGAGCGGCAAGGCCGCCATCACGAACGCCGACGGCAAGACCGAGACCGTCGACTACACGTCGTATTATCTGGCGGCAAATCCCACAGACCAGAAGATCACCTGGTATATCTATGGCTACGACCTCAGCTCGTACGATTTGTTCCCGCAGGGCTTCAAGGATGTCGCTGGCGACCCGATGGGCATGCGCTCGGTAATTGATGGGGGCGTGCCGAGCCCGCAAAGCGAGCTTGGGCGCGACCAGGGGCAAAACGCCCAGGTGGTCTAGGGTTCGCACGGCACGGAAGGGCGGTTCCATGAGCGATATCATCGTCGTCGGTTGCGGGCGTGTGGGCAGCCAGCTGGCCACGCAGCTTTCGCAGAGCGACAACAACGTGACGGTCATCGACCGTGATGTGGCGTCGTTTGCCAACCTCGGCCCCGACTTCAACGGGGCGACCATCCAAGGCGTCGGCTTCGACGAGGACGTGCTCATGGAGGCGGGCATCAAGAGCTGCGATGCCGTGGCGGCCGTGACCCAGCTCGACAACACCAACCTGATGATCGCCGAGGTATGCGAGAAGCTCTACGGTGTGCCGCATGTGGTGGCCCGCCTGCACGACCCCTCGCACGAACGCGCCTATTCGTTGCTCGGCATCGATTATTCCTGCGGCACGACGCTTGTGGCCGAGGAGATCTACGCGAAGCTGCAATCGGGCCATGGCAATCACGTGAAATCGTTCGGCGATGTCGAGATCATCGAATTCACGTTGAATTTGCGCAGCCACTTGCGCCAGACGATGCGCGTGTCGGAACTCGAGCGCCCCCATGGCGCCCGCGTTGTGGCGTTCGAGCGCGCAGATGGGTCGGCGACTTCGATTCCCGATGGCGACAGCATTCTGTACGATGGCGACAAGCTGCTCGTCTGCATCCGCTCCGAGCTCCTCGCGGCGTTCGAAAAGTTCATGAGGCAAGACTAGCCTTCGGCTGAAGAGAAGGGTCGAACATGCACATCATCATCGTGGGTGCCGGCAAGGTCGGCGAATACCTGGCCCGCACCACGCTCGAGAGCGGCAACGATGTCGTGGTCATCGAGTCGGACCACGACCGCGCCGTCGAGATGGCCACCGCGCTTTCCGGCCGTGTGCTGGTTATCTTCGGCGACGGCTGCAACTCGCGCGTGATGGAAGATGCCGATATCCGGCATGCCGATGTGTTCGTGGCGACAACCGGGCGCGACGACAACAACCTTGTGGCATGCGAGATCGCGCTGCGGGTGTTCAAGGTGAACCGCTGCATCGCTCGCGTGAACAACCCAAAGAACCTGCGCATCTTCCGCAAGCTGGGCATCGAATGCGTGTCGTCGACCACGCTCATCGGCCGCCTTATCGAGGAGGAAGCGACGCTCGGCAACCTGAATGCAGTCTCGACGCTCGCCCAAGGCAACATCGCGATGGTCGAGGTGAAGGTGCGTGAATTCCGCAGCGGCGGCCTGAGTCCCATCAATGGCGC
>SUUF01000021.1:19701-23657 GCA_015062635.1 Coriobacteriaceae bacterium
GCGCGATGCGGTCCCGGTGGGAAAAGAGGCTGTCCGCGCCAGGGACGCGGCAGGCTGCCGAAGGCATGTTGGCTGCTTGTCGGTGATCCAGCCTGGTTCCGATGGCGCGGTCGACTGTGCCATAATGTGCTCACGAAGCAACCGATGAAAGGGTAGCGATGATTCCACGGTACACGCGTCCCGAGATGGGGCATATCTGGTCGAACGAGAACAAGTTCGCCATCTGGAAGGAAATCGAGATTCTGGCATGCGAGGCGCAGGCCGAGCTGGGCCAGGCGGGCATCACGAAGGAAGATGCCGCGTGGATTCGCGCGCATGCCGACTTCACGGTGGCGCGCATCGATGAAATCGAGGCTGTCACCAACCACGATGTCATCGCATTTCTCACCTGCATGGCCGAATACATCGACGCCGACATCCCCGAAGGCGAGGAGAAGCCGAGCCGCTGGGTCCATTACGGCATGACCTCGTCCGACTTGGGCGATACGGCGCTCTGCTACCAGATCACGCAGGCGATCGACATCATCCTGGCCGATGTGAAGGAACTCGGCGAGATTTGCAAGCGTCGCGCCTTCGAATTCAAGGAGACCCTGTGCGTGGGCCGCACGCATGGCATCCACGCCGAGCCGATGACGTTCGGCATGAAGTTCGGCATGTGGGCGCAGGCGCTCAAGCGCACGCAGATTCGCCTGCAGCAGGCGCGCGAGGCCATCGCCGTCGGCGCGATTTCCGGTGCGGTGGGCACCTATTCGAGCATCGAGCCCTACGTCGAGGAATACGTATGCGAGAAGCTCGGCCTTACCCCCGACCCGCTGTCCACGCAGGTCATCAACCGCGACCGCCACGCGCAGGTGTTCAGCGCGCTGGCCGTGGCCGCGAGCACGCTCGAGCAGATCGCCCTGCAGGTGCGCCTGATGCAGGAAAGTGACGTCATCGAGGCCGAAGAGCCGTTCAAGAAGGGCCAGAAGGGCTCGTCGGCCATGCCCCATAAACGCAACCCCATCACCGCCGAGCGCGTGTGCGGCCTCGCCCGTACCATCAAGGCGAATGCCCAGGTGGGTTATGACGACGTGGCGCTGTGGTTCGAGCGCGACATCTCCCATTCCGGCGCCGAGCGCGTGGCCTTGGCCGACAGCTTCATCGCCCTCGACTACATCTTCGGCCGCATGATCTGGATTCTCGACGGGCTGCAGACCTACCCCGAGGCCATGCTGGCGAACCTGAACAAGACCCGCGGCCTCATCTTCAGCTCGAAGGTGCTGCTGGCGCTCGTGCAGACGGGCATCACCCGCGAAGACGCCTACGTTATCGTGCAGCGCAACGCGATGGCCACCTGGCACGATGTGCAGCAGGCCAAGCCCGGCCCCACGTACCGCGAGCGCCTGGAAGCCGACCCCGAGTGCACGCTTTCCGAAGCCGAGCTCGATGCGATCTTCGACCCGTGGGCGTTCCTCACCCGCAAGGACGTTGTTTTCGAGCGCCTGGAGTCGCTGGAATTCTAGCGAAACCCCGCGCGCATACCGCAAAACGAACAGCCCCCAGCTCATGGCCGGGGGCTGTTTTTCATCGCGCATCATGAAAGCGGGTGGGTTATTCCCATTCCTCGTCCCATTCCTCTTCGCCGGAGTCGTCGGAGCTGGCGAAGTTGCCGGCGTTTTCCTTCGTGGTGTACACGCGCACGTTGCACAGCTTGTCGTCGTCGGTCACGTCTTCGTGGTCTTGCACGGCGGCGGTGCGGTCGATGTTCGTGAAGATGACGACGGTGCCGTTCGAGCCCTGCGATGCCAGGCAGTCGCCGTAGATCTCGGCGTTGTTGTCGGTCGAGAAGATGGTGTAGCGCTTGCTCTGCAAATCGATGCCGACGACGGCCGACGTCGATTTCACCATGAACCAGCCATCGCACCAGGCCGGGGGCATCGAGGGAGTGCGGGTGAAATGGAACCAGCTGCGGTTCGAATACTGGCCCGAATCGGGCTTGGCCTGCGGGGTGTAGGTGCCCAGATTCGCGATGCCATCGCCGTAGTTGTAGATGCTCTCGAACGAGAACGCGAATCCGCTCGGCCCATAGCACGCTTCCATCGGCACCATCCGCGCGGGGAGGGTGACGGAATCGAGTTCGGTGCCATCGGGTCCCACGAGCACCATCTGGCGATGGGTGCGGGCGTCGGGATGACGCCGCACGATGACGACGCCTTCTTCGTCGTTGGCCGGCTGAATCGCGGTGACGCAGCGGCCGGGCACGGTGCAGATGGTTTTCACGTCGGCCGGTTTCGCGAACGCGACCGTGCGCACCTGGGTTTCCCCTTCGTCGGGGTTCTCGGCGTCTTCGGGCGGTTCGACGGGAACGACTTGCCAATAGGCGTTTCCCCCGATGGCAGCCAGCGTGGGCATCTCGCACGATGCATCGCCCTCGTCCACCTGGTGGTGCTCTTCGAGGTCCATCATCGCGATCTTCGACACGAACACGCGCCATGCGCCGGTGAGGATGTTCGCCTCGGTCCAGATGAGCCCGTCATCGGTCGCGCGTGCATCGTATATCTCGAAGCCTTCCTTAGCTCCGTCGGCCTTCGAGAGAACGACCGATTCATAGCCGCTCGTGAGGTTCAGGATCGAAAGCGTCACCAGGGGCGATGCCTTTTCGGTGGGGCGCAGGCAAGCGGCCATCGTGTCGCAGCCCGCCCAGACGAGCGTGCCGTAGGGAAGCTTGAAATCGCCCACGAGGGTCATCACGTCGTCAGCCGGCACTTCCGCGCAATCGTCGAGCGTGAAAACGTCGCGCTCGGCAACGGCAAGCGACGATACCTCGTTGCCGGCATCGGTTGCGCTGCTTACCGCCGCTGCGGCGCCACCGACGGCCGCCACACCGGCAAGCCCCGCGACGCCGTAAAGCAGCTGCCGGCGGGTGAGCAGGATCTCGCTGTTTCCGGTGGGAATATGCATGCCGGCTTCGTCGAACCCGAATTTGCGGTCGTCGCGCACATAGCTGCCGCCGACGGTTCCGATGCCCTTGCTGTGGTTCTTGGGTGCACGTGACCCTTGCAAACCCGAAGGTGTGCGCCGGTAGCTTCGCTTTGGCTGGTCGTTCTTCTGCTCGGGCACGGTCGGCCTTCCTCCCATACACCGGGCACTTCATAGAACGGCCATCGGCGCTTACGTTTCGGGGTTCAACTTTGCACGGATATTGTGCCATTCGGCCCGTTGCAGCGGGCCGCTCCATGCAATTGCTATAATAACCCCAAACATCAAAAGGCGGCTCCCAGCTCCCAGAAGGTCGAGCACGGGAGGTAGCCTGAACTGGAAGAACACTATCCCGCTCCCGGGAAGATTAGGAGTGACACCATGCCCAACGATACCCGCCGAATCCTGCTGGTAGAAGACGAGAAAGCCATCCGCGATGCCGTGGCCGCCTATCTCGAGCGCGAGAACTACTGGGTGAGCGCCGTCGGCGACGGCCAGGAGGCCCTCGAGGAGTTCAGCAAGCACCATTTCGACCTGGTCATCCTCGACCTCATGCTTCCCCATGTGCCCGGCGAGCGCGTCTGCCGCGCCATCCGCGACAACTCCGACGTGCCCATCATCATGCTCACCGCGAAGGGCGAGGTCGAAGATCGCATCATCGGCCTCGAGCTCGGCGCCGACGACTACCTGGTGAAGCCGTTCAGCCCGCGCGAGCTCGTCGCCCGCGTGCGCGCCCTGCTGCGCCGCGTGCATGCTGACAGCGAACCGCAGCGCGAGGTGCTTGAGTTCGGCGAGCTCACGATCGACGTGTCCGGCCACAAGGTGATGGTCTCGGGCAAGGAGGTTGACCTCACGGCCAGCGAGTTCAAGCTGCTCACCACGCTTTCCCGCTACCCGGGCCGCGTGTATTCGCGCATGGAGCTCGTCGAGAAGGTGCTCGGCTACGACTTCGAGGGCTACGAGCGCACCATCGACAGCCACGTGAAGAACCTGCGCGC
>SUUF01000133.1:0-2794 GCA_015062635.1 Coriobacteriaceae bacterium
CTTACGCCCAGCCGAGGCCAAGCCAGGTGTATTTCTTCGAGTTGGCCTTGATCTTCACCTGCGGGGACATGCCGCAACTCTTCAGCAGCTTCTTATGTACTTTCACGTCGGCTTTTCCTATGGTCGCGTTGCACCATGCAACCGTCAGGCCCTTGCCGCCCTTGTAGCCGCATTTCGAGAACGCGTTCTTCGCGACCTTGGCCTTTTGAGATTTGCTCACCCGCATATCCAGCAGCTTGTCGTTCTTTATCTTGTGTTCCACGCAAAAGCCAATCGACAGCTTCTTCAGCGCCTTCGTGCCGTAAAATGCCTTCTTCCCGATGAAGTAAATGTCCTCATCCTTGAAGACGATCGACTTCAGCTTGTGCCCCGTCTTCGTGTTGAACGCGTTCGCGCCAATGCCGACGATCCGGTAGTCGCTTTTACCGTACTTAATGCTGTACCCGAATGTGGCCTTTGTTGATTTGGAGCCGTAGTTCAGCAGGAACACCTCGTTCTCCTGCTGAATTTGGTACTCGTTGCCGTCAAGTAGGAACTTCGCGCCCTTCGGCAAGTGCCCCTGCACCCCCTTCAGACAGCTCGCCTTGTTGTTCATGGATGCAGCTTCGATAGCGTTGCCGTTCTTGTTGCCAATTGCAGTAAACGACCCGCCGGTGACCGTGGCTTTCTTGAAGCCGTATATAGCGTCTCCACCCGTGCATTTCACGCTAAGCGTGCCGCCGGTCATGTTGAGGTTCCCGCGGTCCGCCCCCAATTGCGTGTTTTTCAGCACCAGCTTGCCGCCGGTTACCTTGACCTGGGGCTTCGACCCCTCCAGCAGGAGCTCTCCCCCGCCGGCGTTGGCGAGTTTGAATGTGCCGCCCGAAACCGTCAGGTTGCCGCCGGCCGAGACGAACATGGAGCTGCCGCTGTAGGTGTCCGAAATATCAAGCTTGCCGCCCGAGACCGTCAGGTCGCCAGCGCACGCAACCATCATGCTGCTATCCTTGCGGTCGTTCGAGACAGTGACGGTTCCACCCGAAATCTTCAGGTTGCCATCGCGGCTCCAAAGCCTCAGTTGGACGGACTCCACGAGCCCCTTGTCGAACATGCCCGATTGCATCGTAACGGAGCCCTTGGAAACGGTTATGTCTTGTCCCACCTCCAGGGGGCCCTTAACGGTGGCGCCCGAAACCGTCAGGTTGCCGCCGACCTCGAACTCGCCGGTTATGGTTCCGCCGGCGAGCACGAGGTTGCCACCGCTTTCCACCCCACCGGTTAACGTGCCGCCGCGGATGGTCAAGGTCGTGCCTTCAATGGACGTGACCAGGTGATTTGTAGTGCGCGCCATGGGCGCGAGGCTGCCCGAACCGGCAATCGAAATGCCGTCCGCGCCCGTTTCCACTTGATAGCGCAGCGTGTTCGCGCCGGCGAGCACGATGGTCGTGCCGGGCTTGTTGACATATACATCGTTTGCCTTGATGTTCGTAAGCGTGAGGGTGTTTGTCGCTTCGTCATATGAAGCCGTGCCAGCCGTCACCTTGATCACGGCAATCTCGCCATCCGCGAACACTTGGTCGGCGGCGTGCGCCTGCAGTGGCACCGCCAGCCCCACCGCCATCATGCATGCAATGGCGAAAACTGCCAGCTGCAGGAAACGCGCCGTGCGCATCGTCTTTTGGCCCATGATGTTCCTTCCCCCAAGGCTTCAACTCCCCGTTCCCCCAGTTCCACCATTGTATCTGAATAGTGGGTGGTTCACACGACAGTGGCCCAACCACGTCATTCTGAACCCCTCAGCGTCATTCCGAGCCGCCCTCTGTCATTCCGAGCGAAGCGAGGAATCTCCAGCGTCCCTACCCGGGTTGGGACGGGGGAGACCTCTCGCTGCACTCGAGATGACGGGCGCCGCCACCATGGTTGGGACGTAGGCATTCATCGGCAAGATTTTTGCTAATATTAGGTTGTTACAGGTTTTTCTTGCCGATATTCCGGAGGCTGCCGTGGAATGGATGAGTGTTGCAAACGCTGCATTGACCTGGGGAATCTCAGAGCGAAGCGTGCGGAATTACTGCGCCCAGGGGCGGGTGCCCGGCGCTGAGCTCATCGGCAAAACCTGGCGGATTCCCGCCGATGCGGCAAAGCCCGTCCGGGCAAACGCGCGCGCCCGAACGCTGCTCGACGTCCTGCGTCGGGAACGGGCCGAGGGCATAAGCGGGGGCATCTACCACCGGGTGCAGGTCGACCTCGCGTTCAACTCCAACCACATGGAGGGCAGCGTGCTTTCGCACGAGCAGACGCGCCTGATATTCGAGACCAAAACCATCGGTTGCGCGGACGCGGCCATTCCCGTGGACGACATCATCGAGACGGTGAACCACTTCCGATGCTTTGACCTGGTGTTGGACAAGGCGAACCACGAGCTTTCCCTTGCGCTGCTGCGCGAGCTGCACGAGCAGCTGAAGGCGGGCACGACAGATGCCGGCACGAGCTGGTTTGCAGTGGGCGACTTCAAGCGCCTGCCAAATGAAGTTGTCAGGCGCGCGACGACCGCGCCCGAGGATGTCGAAAACGCGTTGCGCGACCTGCTGCGGCGGTACCACGCGATCGAGCGGCCCACGCTGGAAGATATCGTCGCATTCCACGTGGCGTTCGAGCGCATCCACCCCTTCCAGGACGGAAACGGCCGGGTGGGGCGCCTGCTGATGTTCAAGGAGTGCCTGCGCTGCAACATCGTGCCGTTCGTGCTGGCCGACGACATGAAGTTCTACTACTACCGCGGCTTGTCCGAATGGGACGAAGAGCGCGGCTACCT
>SUUF01000133.1:2894-5314 GCA_015062635.1 Coriobacteriaceae bacterium
AGCGATAGGAGCATCATGGCACACGGAAACCCCTGCGACGGCCTGTCCAAAGAGGCCCAGGCGAAGCTGCGCGGCTGCGAGACCCCCGAGGAGATGCTCGCGCTCGCGCGCGAGGAGGGCTACGAGCTGTCCGACGAGGAGCTGGAGGGCATCACCGGCGGCTGGGGATGCAGCGACAACGCCTGCAACTGCATTGAAAACTGGGAAGGGTGCCCGCGGGCCGAATAGCGGGCGCTCCGCACGACCCGCATAGGCATCGGCACAGGCATCGGCGATGACAATGGAAAGGGAAATCAGGCTCCTGTGGACGGGAGGCTGGGACTCAACGTTCCGCCTGCTCCAGCTCTCGCAGGCCGAGGGCGTGGTCGTGCGCCCGATGTACGTCCGCGACCGCGCCAGGGGAAGCATGGCCAACGAGCTTGCCGCGATGAGAGACATCCTGCCCAGGGTGCGCGCATTGGCGCAGGCCCGCGTGTTGGACGTGGAC
Source organism: Coriobacteriaceae bacterium (assembly GCA_015062635.1). Lineage (GTDB taxonomy): Bacteria > Actinomycetota > Coriobacteriia > Coriobacteriales > Eggerthellaceae > UMGS1519. Next base: position 3,382 of record SUUF01000133.1, read on the forward strand.
CTCTACGATGCGGGGGCGATACGCGCCGGCTTCCCGGACGAGGAGGTGTCCGCGGCCTGCGCGAGGCTCGCGGAGGAGTTCCGCCTCGGGTACCAGTACGAACTCTTCGCCCTGCTGTGCAGGGGGCTCGGCGTGCGCGCCGAATGCTGCGTCGAAGACTCGCCGCGCTCCCACGCGAAGGCCGTCATCGACGCCCAGTGCGAACTCGTGCCGCTCGAGGACGCCCCTCTCGCGGGAGCCGTGCGCTATCGCGCCGTGGCCAAAGGCACGTGCGGGGACGGCGCGCTCGTCTTCGCCCGCCTTGACCTGCCGATGCTCGCCGTCAGCAAGCTCGAGGCGCGGCGCGTCTCAGAGCAGATGGGTTGGATGCCGATAATGCGCAGGACTTGGTTCTGCTTCGGGCCGAGGCGCGGGAAGCTGTGCGGACTGTGCGGCCCCTGTCAGGACGCGATGAACGAGGGGATGCAGTGGCGTTTGCCGCTCTCGGCGCGCCTGCGGTACCACACGCGGTTTCTGCGCGGGCGGAAGAGCTAGGTGCGGGCGAGTGCCTCGTTCCGGCGTGCGATTTGCTGCAGGCGCGAGATGGCCATCGCCCTTCCGCCGTACAATGAACAGCGGGCGATGATGCCAGGCCGACACTGCCTTGGGAGGCGAGCTATGAACGAACCGTTGGAAGATTTGTATGCAAACCTGACGGACGAGCAGAAGCAGAGCGTGCAGTCGATCGGATCGGTCGACGAGCTCATGCGGTACGCGCGTGACGAGGGATTCGAGCTTTCCGATGAGCAGCTTGAGAGCATCGCGGGCGGAAGCTGGTATCCCGAGCCGAGGGACAGCTGCGTCGGCTACCATTGCTCCGAGCTGACCTCGCCCGATTCGTAGGCTGCTGGCGTGCGGTCACGATGCCACGGCCCATCCCCTCGACCCGCATCGTAGCGATGACAATCGACGATCGCCGAGCGCGGTATCTGCTGCCATGCGCCCACAGGCTCACCGTGTCGAGCGGGCTTGCGGACGCCTGCGCCAAAGCTAGGCGGCAGGAGTGCCTGGTGAAGCCCGCCCTCGCGTGCCGCGGCGAAGAGCTGCTGCTGCGCATGACGGCGGCGCAAGGGGTGCCCGCGGCCAGGGAGGTCGCGTGCGACATGGCGCGTTCGACCGAAGACTTCTGGAGCTGGTGCCTCTCGCTTACGGGGCAGCCTTGGGGTGAGGCGCCTGCCCGCCGCGACATGCGCGAGCGCATACGCGTTTGGCAGCATGTGCGCAGGGACGGGGCCTGGGTGCCCCGCACCCAAGACGGGCTTCTCGCCATGTGGTCCGCCGCGACCAAGGGGGAATATCCGGTCTATCGGGAGTCGGCGACCGCGCAGTTTCGCACAGAGGGCGTGCCGTTTGCGCACGGGGCCATTCCCTTCGAGCTGGCTCCCCTGCCTTTGGGGAAGCAGACGGCGTCTCCCGAGGAGATCCCAGCCCAGGTGGACGCGCTGCTCGAGCTTGTCGCGGAAAGCGCCCTCCCCCTCGAGGCGCGCGCTGCTGCGGCGCATTTCGCATTGGAGCTCATCCACCCGTTCCGCGACGGCAATGGCCACTGCGCCCGGATGCTCGCGTGCTCGATGCTGGCGCATGCATACGCGCTGCCGTGCCTGATCGCCCTGGTGGCGCGAATACAGGGCAGCCGCATGGCGCTGTCCGCGATGATAGGCGCCACGGTGAAGGAACACGCGGACACCGAGCCCTTGTGCAGGTATTTTGTCGAACTGCTTATTGCCGCGCAGCAGGACGTTCTAAGCATGTGACATGCTGCAGCCGAGGCCCCTTTCGCGTGTGCAACACGTTGATGAGCTGGGGATTCTCATCTAACCAGCGCGGAAGCGGTCGGCTACCTCGCGGCCCTCTGGTACACGAGCGCCTCCACGCGAGCGAGGCCATCGTCGGG
>SUUF01000134.1 GCA_015062635.1 Coriobacteriaceae bacterium
TTACCCGTGGACGATGACGGGCGTGCCGGCGGTGATGATGCCGTACAGCTCCTCGGCAGCGTCGTACGACAGGTTCACGCAACCATGCGAGCCGTAGCCCTCCATGTACATGCTGCCGCCGAAATCGGGCTGCCAGGTGGCATCGTGGAAGCCGATGGCGTTGCCGACGAACGGCATCCAGTACTGCACCTCGGTCTCGTATTCGGGCTCGTAGCTCACGCTGGTGGTCTTCTTCTTGCCCTTGCCGCTGGTGGTCACGACCTCGACGTTCTCGCCCACGAGCTTCGACGGGCTCTCCTTCAGGTTGATCATGTAGGTGCCATACGGCGTGTCGTGCTCGCCGTCGGGCGAACCCGAGATGAAGTCCGACTCCCACAGCACGTCGTCGCCGTCGTAGAACACGGCATGCTGGGCCGAGATGTTCACGTCCACGTAGCGCGTGCCGAAATCGACGCCGTTCTTGTCGGGCAGCGACGCGGCCGTCTGGATGCACGGCACCTCGAGCTCGCCGACGGTCTTGTCGTGCACCGCGGCCTTCAGCGCCTCGAGGAACGGCTCGTAATCGACCTGCCAGCCATACGAACCGCCCGTCACCGTCACCTTGTCGCCGCGCGGCGTGGTGAACTCGCGCTGCGAGCCGATGTTGTTCACATCGCCCACCTGGGCACCCGCCCAGTCGCGCAGGGCCTGGTCGTCAAGCTGGGGCGTCACGTCCTTGCCCAGCGTGATCCACTTCGAGATGAGGTCGGAATCGACTTCCTTCCACTTGTTGCCGCCCAGCATGAGCTGGATGTCGGTGCCGAGCAGGCTGTTGGCCTCGTCGACGGCCTTGGCCAGGCGCTCGTCATCGGCCAGCACATCGGGGCGCAGCAGCTCATCCTCGCCGATCTCGACGGAATCGCGCAGCTCGAGCCCGGCCGCCTGCACCTTCTTGAACACCGCCGAGGCGTCGAGCTTCTCGCCGAGCTCCTCGGGCACGATGGCGTAGGCATTTTCCTTCTTGTCGTAGGCGATGGTCGCCGACGTCGGGTCGCTCGCCTTCTTGTTGAAGGCCTTCACCTTGTTCTTCACGAACTTCTTGAACGCCTTCTTGTCGTAGGTCACTTCCATCGTGTCGGAAAGGTCCTGCACGCCCTGCTGGATGAACGCCAGCGGCCAGGAAAGGTTCTGGTTCGCGTCGATGGCCTTCTTCACGACCTTGTTCGAGTCGATGCGCAGCCCGGTATCGGAAGAGGTCACCTCGAAATCGAGGCCCTCGCCCGTCACCTGCATCGCATAGCTGTCGGACGCCTCCTCGAGCACGGCCGTGGCCTGGTCGACGTCCATGCCCGACACGTCGTAGCTGCCCAGCTGCGTGTGCGGCAGGAAATGCCCGGAAAACCACACGACACCGCCCACATAGATGGCGAGCACGGCCAAAACCGCGACGATGGCCGCGATGAGCCCGCGCTTCTTGCCCGCGCGCTGCTTGCGCTTCTCGGCTATGGCCGACTCGGTGTAGGCCGCGACGGAATCGACCGTGCTGGCGGCCTGCGCATATGCAGGAGCCGCATGACGGCCCTGTGCCTCGTTGCCTGCGAAATCGGACGGCGCGAAACCGGTGCTGCCGGCCGCTCCCCCGACGTTTGTCCCCTCGATCTGGTTATCGCCCATACGCGTTTCTTCTCCCTTGCACAGCTACCGGCCGACGGCTTTGCGCACGTCGGCCGCATATTTGTGAGTAGGAAATCTTACCACCAGCGGCAACGCGCGCGGCACGCCCCGCGATGTTCCACAAACCCTGCACCGCGAGCGGGGCAAATTGCACCTAGAGTCCCAGATACCGTTTCCAGAAACTTGCAGATGTCATCTCGCGCATGCGCGCGCGGTACACCTCGTCCACGGCATCGTGCGTGTTGCGGTAGCGCGCCATCAGGTCGTGGTAGCGCGCGTTCAGCGCACGCCAGCGCTTGCGGTCGATCGTGCGGATGTTGCCGCGTTTCCCGTCGGGCGTCAGCGCCACGAGCTGCTTGCGCATGGCCGTCTTCCACCAGGGCGTGAAGTTCTCGCTCACGCTCGGCGAGAGCATGCCCGGCTTGTCCGACAGCATGAAATCGGGGAACCAGTGCCTGTCGTGCGGCAGCGCCACGAGCAGCTTGCGCAGCGTGTGGCCGGAATAGTCGCCCTCGAGCCACGACAGGTTCACCTCGAGGCGGCTCATCACGTCCTGGTCGAGCTCCTCGACGGGCACGTACTTCTCGGCTTTCGCGATGGCCGCGCCCATCGCCGCGAAGGGGTCGCCCTCCATCAGGACGCTCGGCCCGTTCAGGTAGTCCTCCAGGCCATCGAGCCACAGCTCGGCGGCGGCGTAGTCCATCGTGCGCTGGTATATGTGGAACAGGCGCGCGTACAGCTGCATGAACACGAACTGCCCGCTGCGGATGTGCAGCGCGCGGGTGACCATCATGTTGCGCACGTACTGATAGCACGCCACCGCGGCGTTGAAACGCCCCTCGAAGCGCGCGTGCCATACGCAGATGCCGTTCATCGTCATGTAGGTGGGCTTGCAGCGCAGGCCGAACTCCACATCGTCGCAACGCACGAAGAACGGCATGGGCAGCCCCATCTCGGCGACGTAGCTCATCGGGATGCAGCTGAACCACCAGGCGCCATAGGCGTTGTCGACCTCGACGTCGATCTGCTCGTTCACGACGACGCCCTCGCGCGCGTTCACGTGCAGGTCGGGCTTCACCTTCGCGAAGCCGCCGAGGTTGCGCACGTACGAGACGTCCTCGAACAGCACCGACGGCTGCTCGAGCTGCAGCATCGCGCCGTTCACGAAGGCCCGCGCGTAATCGGCGTTCACGATCGACAGCAGCGCATGCAGCCGCTTCAGGCTCTCGACCGACATGCGCACGTCGTCGTCCATCAGCACGACGTGGGTGAAGGGCAGGCCCGACTCGCGCGCCGCCATCATGCCGCGCGCGAAGCCGCCGGCGCCGCCCGCGTTCACGTTCGGGATGACATCGACGCCGCCGCCCGAAAGCGCCGGCGCGTCGAGCGTGCGCCCGTTGTCGACCACGTACAGGTGGAAGCCCTTCGCGACGGGCTCGTCCGTCTCGAGGATGCCCGCGCGGATGCGCTCGATGTTCGGGACGATGTACTCCTCTTTCTTGAACGTGGTCGTGCACAGCGCGAGGTTCACCTCGCGGACCTGCGCTTCGTCGACCAGCGTGTAGTAGTAGATGTTGCGCACGCGGGCGCGGCCGGCGGTGGCCAGCGTGAATCCCGAGACGACCGCGTCGGCAATCGGGATGTCGAGCTCGTGCGTCTTGAAATCGGACGCCGCGTCAAACAGCGTGCTCGTCGAGGCGGTCTCCCTCACCGGGCCGCCCGAAGGCGCCTTCGACAAGCCAACCGTCTTCACGCGGCAGGGGTCGCCGGAAAGCTCGAGGTGCAGGCGGATGCTCACGAGGCCCGCGTACCGGCGCCACTTTTCCGCCGAAATCGCATTGAAGTAGGTGCAGAAATCGACCTCGCCCGAGAACTGGAACACCCCGTCGCGCGAGGCCGCCGTGGCCGTCGGCGAGGTGCGGTACAGCAGCGCGACGTCGTCTTTCAGGAAATCGTCGGCCTCCAACAGGACGTTTGCCAGCTTGAATCGCCTCATGCTAGTCCCCTTCCCCGTCCACGAACTCGATGGGCGGCTTGAAGCGCAGTCCCGCGATGTTGCTCGATACGATGATGCCGATCTTCTTCAGCTTGTGGTCGGGCGAGTGGCGCAGCACGCGGTAGATGTGCCCCATGCCGCGGGCCAGCAGGTAGCCGTAGCCCACGGGGCCCTCTCCGCGGTACAGCACCACGTCGTTGCGATACACCAGGCGGTAGCGGTCGAGCCGCTCGGGCACGTCGTCGATGATGGTGCCCGCGCCGTTGTTCGCCGAGGCATGCGTCACCACGCTTTCCCCCACCACATAGCAGGGATGCACGCGCGAGATGCGCCGCGTGAATTCCCAGTCGTCGGTCCAGATGAAGAAATCCTTGATGGGCAGCCCGAGCTCGCGGATGATGCGCGACGGCACGAACAGGCTCACGAACGACGCGAGCGTGCACGGCTGCAGCGGGCGCGAGAAATCCTCGATGTTGTGCATCAGCGGGTGGCGCTGCACGTTCATCTTGCAGATGGAGCCGTCCTTCCATCGCACGACGCTCGAAAGGTACCCGTAGTTCCCGCCGAGCCGCCGGTGCGCGTCGATGAGCCCCTGCAGCGAATCGGGATGCGCCATGCAGTCGTCGTCCATCACCCAGCAGTAATCGTAGCCGGCCTTCACCGCCTCGCGCAGGCCGTAGTTGAAGCCGCCCGCGCCGCCGAGGTTCGCGCCGGTGTTGCGGTAGTCGATGACGCCCGCGTCGATGAGCGGCTCGAGCGCCTCGCGCGTGCCGTCGGTGCTCGCGTTGTCAACCACCAGGATGCCGAGCTGCGAGGCGCAGTCGGCCGGCGCCCCGGTGTCGATGGCACGCGGCAGCTCCTGCGCGCGCAGGTGCTCGATGCATTCCAGTAGGAGCTCCTTGCGGTTGTAGGTTACGACGACGGCAGCGATGGGCGGCATAGGCTATTCTCCCTGCTCGTGAATGGCCGCGGCGGATGTTGCGGGCGCCTGGGCGCCCCCGTCGAGGAAAATCTTGCGCGTGACGAAGTTCCACACCATGACGATGGCGGTCGCGCCGATCTTCACGATGAGGTAGTGGATGCCCAGCAATTCCACGCCCGCCCACATGCAGGCGTTGTTGATGAGCAGGCCGATGACCGACAGCACGACGAAGATGGTGAACTCGCGCCGGCGCGACATGCCCTCTTTGTGGGTGAAGACGTAGCGCATCGATGCCAGGTAGTTGAAGATGACCGACACCGTGAACGAGATCGTGGCGCTGACGAGGTAGTTCACGCCGAAGAGCTCGGTGAGCACGGCCAGCAGCCCATAATCGATGACGAACGCGATGGCGCCCACCACCCCGAATTTCATGAATTGCGCGGCCAATGTCCGTATGGCGTCCAGTTCCAACCCTCCTTCGCGCCCGCCGCCGTGCGAAGGGCTTTTCCGATGAGGGGATTATAGCCGCTCGCCACCGGGCATCGCCCCAGCTTGGGGCATGCACACGCAGGCAATAAAAAACTCGAACCGGAAAACCGGTTCGAGCATCCGTTTTGGTGCCCCTACCGAGAATCGAACTCGGGTCTCAGCCTTGAAAGGGCCGCGTCCTGACCTCTAGACTATAGGGACGTCATGCTGCTAGCAGCCTGCACATTATTGCAAATCGAACCGCCA
>SUUF01000022.1:0-17016 GCA_015062635.1 Coriobacteriaceae bacterium
AGCTGGAACCAGGAAACCGAGAACGTGCGCATCGCAGTCGACCGCCTGCGCATGCTCGCCGAGGCCAACCTGTAACGTGTCGCTTGGGGACATACATGTGGCGTCCGGGGACATACATGTGGCGTCCGGGGACACACTCCGGACGTCCGGCGTATGTCCCCAAGCGACCGGTCGCTACGCCTCTATGTGCTCTCTGGCATAGCCCTTCACGGAATCGGCGATGAGGCTGAGGTAGGCTTGCTCCCCTTCGGGCGTCAGGTGCGTGCCATCGCCCCAGAAATACTCGTCATGCCCGGTCGACGCGCCATACCAGTCGATGAGCCCCACGACGTTCTCGTTGCGCTCAACGGCTTCTGCGAGGGCCCTGTTCGTGGACGCCTCGAAGTCTTCCGGCGCGCGAATGTTCACCAGGAAGACCTTCTTGTCCTTGGCGACTGGCTTCAGCAGCTCGTCGTCGATCTGCCAATCTTCCACGGCATTGTTCGTTCCCAGGCAAAACACCACGTACTCGCCCACCTGGTCGGCTGCGGCGTAGTCGGCATACGGGCTTTGCCAGATGTTGCGACCCACCTCCGCATCGAGCTTGCCGCACGGGAAAAACGACGAGAAGGCGTCGTCAGTGCCCGCGGCAACCGAATCGCCGATCACAAGCGGCTCGTAGATGGGCTCGCCGGCATCGTTGCGGCGTTGCTTTCCGAAGAGCTTCTTCACCGCTTTTGACCGGGCCTTTTCCTTAGCCTTCTCGGCCTTGGCCCTCGCTTCGGCCGTTTCCGCCACGGCTTGGCCGTGCCTGTCCTGGAGCTGCGCGGCGGATGTCGCAGCAGCCCCCGAAGCTGAAGGCGAATCCGGCCCATTTTCAGATGCCACATTTGAAGGCGCGGAAGGCACCGGCGCACCCGAAAGCAAACCGCCGGCAACATCGGCCAGGCCCGGCAATCCAGGCGCGTCCGGCAAGGCGGGCAGGTAGCGTTCCAGCTGCACGGCCGGCAGCTGCAAGCCGACGGGGCCCTTCGCGAGCCCCACGCCCGAAACAGCCAGCAGGCAACACACCGTGGCCGCGGAGACGACCGCAGACGCCCGCACCGGATGCGGCTGACCCGCGCGACGGGCCTGCAGCCAATCGCGGATGGCGCCCTTGCGGATGGGATTCTCGATGTATTCATACGACAGGTGCGACACCAGGAAGATAAGCACGATCTGCACGAAGTACAGCCATATGGGCGGCTCCACCGTGGAATTCACGTTGGTAGTGAGCAGCAGGATGGGGAAATGCCACAGGTACATGCCGTAGCTGCGCTTGCCTATCCACACCAGGGGTTTCAGCGCGAACACGGCGTCCATGAACGTGCCGGGCACCACCAGCGCGGCGATGAGCATCGCCGAGAACACCGACGTGAGCGCGATGCCGCCGTAATAGGGAAACGATGTGAAGCCGTTGGTGAGCACGACGATGTTCACGAGCGCAGCCAGGGCGACGATGCCGAGCACCTCGATGCCGAATCGTTGCGCGTGGCTCTTCATGCGTCGTGCCCCGCCGAATGCGGCCGACGGCCAAGCGAGCGCCAGCCAGGCTCCCACAAGCAAGCTCATCGCGCGGGTGTCGGTGCCATAGTACACGCGGCTCGGGTCGCCTAGCGGGTCGTACAGCATGGCCATGGCAGCAGCTGATGCCACCGCGAGCACGGCCACCACGCGCCGCATCGCCTTGCGCGATGCGCCCAGGGCGAACATCAGGATAAGGAGCAGCGGCCACACCAGGTAGAACTGTTCTTCGATGGAGAGGCTCCAGAAATGCTGCAGCGGCGAGGGACTGCCCGCTGCGTCGAAGTATGACACCTCGTGGAATATCTGCCACCAGTTGTTGAAGAAGAACAGCGATGGCACGATGTCGGGCTGCATTTTCGTGAAAAGCTGGGCGTTAAACAGGACGCACAGCGCGCAGATGCCCGTTACCGAAAACACGATGGCGGGAAACAGGCGCCGCACGCGCCGCATCCAGAACGCGGGCAGGTCGATGCGCCCCGTCGTCTCGCGCTCGTTCACCAGCAGGCCGGTTATCAGGTAGCCCGAGATGACGAAGAAGATGGTGACGCCCATGAGCCCTCCGGGCGCCCAGTCAAGGTGCATGTGGTAGAAGATGACGGCCATCACCGCGAAGGCGCGCAGGCCATCGATGGAGGCCACGTATCGTGTGCTCTTCTTGCTCGGGGATGTGCCGGGAGTCCCGGGGCTCGGTCGGCGTTCGGGCATGCGGACAGACTGCCCCTGCGTGTGCGGGCGACGGGCTGCGTTTCGGTGTGTGTTTTCCCGCTCCATAGGGCGCCATGGTAGCACAACCGCGAACGCGCTCCCCGAGTTCGACCGCACTGCACAATGTCGGCGAAAAAGCCACACCCCATAATGTGTCACTTGGGGACATACAAGTGGCGTCCGGGGACACACCTAGCGATTTGGCGCATGCCCCCAAGCAACCGGCTTACCGTTCGAACACCACCACGCCGCCGAGCGTGGGATGGTCGAGATACACCGCCTCTGTCGCCGAAGACTTGCGCATCAGAATTCCCACCGCAATCATGACATCGCCGGTGGCCGAGACCATCATGATGATTCCGATGATGAACCACAGAAACGAGCCGACCGCCAAGGCGATTAATGCGGGAACGATGCCCGTGACGACGAGGGGCATAAGGACACCGGTGATATACGGGCCTTTTGCGAGCGGCACCTTGCAACTGCAATACGGCGTGAAGTAGCGACGCATGATGCCAAACGCAATGTCGCCCCAATGGTGCTCGGTGAACATCGCCCAGGTGAGCCCGTGAACCAGCTCGTGGACTACCGTAAGCACGACAAACGCGACGATGATGGTCAAGAGGCCGCCCCCACCAGTATCCATCGCCACTTCGCCGTGCACTGTGAGGTACAGGAACGTTCCACCGATGAGCAGGAACAACGCGACCAGGATGGCGTAGAGGTTCGCACGCACGATGCTGATGGTGAGTTCCGTGCGCTCGTAACCAGCCGCCTCAAGGCGCGCAGCCGTTTCTTGAAAGAGCGCGAGCCGCGTCCGCTCATCTGAGGTCAGGGGCCTGTTCCGCTCTTTTCCGCTTCCCATGATGAACCTCCTCTCCACGCACAAGATAGATCGCCGGCAATTATACCGGGCCGGGTCGCTTGGAGGCATATACCGCACCCCAGGTGTGTCCCCGGTCGCCCGGGGACATACACCGGTCGCCACATGTATGTCCCCGGTCGCCACATGTATGTCCCCGGTCGCCACATGTATGTCCCCAAGCGTGCGCGCGGCAGGGCTTGTGTGCGTTTGCTTGCCGATATTGTTGCTCAACAGTCTGACAAAACGGCACGCTAGTCTGAAGTTAATCGCGATAATCGCAGAGGCGCATTCTCTTCTGCCGGCACTAAAGGGTAATGATGAGTCACATGAAGACACCCAGCTTGGGGCATGCTGTAAACGGCGGGACGAACTGCCGTGTCGCGGCCCTTCCCCAGCGGAGGACCGCAATACGCGCGATGGCGCTTGCGCTTTCCGCCATGCTCGCCTGGGCGCTCCTTGCAGCTTGCCCCGTGCTCGCCCACGCCGGCTCCATCGACCGCTACATCGGCTTGGATAAACGCTATCTCATCGTCGCCACAGCCCATGGAACGAACGACCAGTTCAAGCCCATCTATGCCAAGGCGAGCGCCAAGAGCAGGAAGATCTCGAAGATTCAGGGCCGTTCATGCCTGGTATGCACGACATCGGGCATGAAGAAGGGGGAAGCCAACTCCTTCGTGAAGGTGAAGTTGCCCACCTGCAAGCCCTCGCACGGTTACATCCGTACGAGCGATTTCGATTTCGACACAATCGACACCAAGACATTCGGACTCACTTCACGTAGCGGCAGCAATTCGCAGCGAATCCTCGCGTGCAACCACGCGCTCAGCTTTCTCGGCGCGAAGTATTCCAATGCGAATTCCCTGAACAAGCATGCCGGCTTGAATTGCCGGCACCTGGTGCTTCGCGCATATAACGTGGCGGGGCACAAGGTGTGGGCGTCGCGTGCATATAAGATGAACAACAGCCACTATGGAAAGAAGATCACGAAGGCGGACCTGCGGGCGGGGGATATGGTCTTCTACAAGGGATACAACGGGCGAAACTACAATCACATGGCCCTTTACCTGGGGAAAGGGTATGTCATCCAGTCAACGTGCGATAAGGGGAAACATTATCCCACAGGCGGCGTTCGCATTACGAAGATGAAATTCCGCGCACTGCCCCAGGTGTATCGCGACGCGCTGCACTGAGCGCGACGTTTTCCGCCTGCGCCTTGCCCAAGGGAAATGGGGGCGCGGCGCAACCGGCGTTTGCTCCCGGCCGCTTCGCCATACCCCATGCGACCCCCGGCCCGCGCCCAAGGCGGGTATAATGCCCGCATGGCAAAATACTTCGACATCAACGAACAGGGCTGCAGCATCCGCTGCAAGCTCTTCTGCGCCGACCCGCATGCGGTGAAGCGCGTCGTCGTGTGCTGCCACGGATTCGGCGGCGGCAAGGACAGCGCGGCCATCGCGACCTTCGCCGAGCGCGCCGTGGCCAAGCGCAAGGGCACGGCGGTCATCGCCTTCGACTGGCCCTGCCATGGCGCCGACGCGCGCAAGAACCTGCTGCTCGAGGAATGCGACGAGTACCTGAGCATCGTCATCGAATACGCGCGCAACCGCTTCGAGACCGACGAGCTGTACGCCTACGGCACGAGCTTCGGCGGCTACCTGCTGCTGAAATACCTGTCGGAACACGGCAATCCGTTCCACAAGGTGGCGCTGCGCTGCCCCGCCATCAACATGCTGGCGACGCTGCTCGACAATGCGGCATCCGACGACGACCGCGCGAGCCTGGCCGCAGGCAAGCCCGTTTTGATGGGGTTCGACCGCAAGGTGAAGGTGGGCCCGCAATTCGTGCAGGCCGTCGAGGCCGCGGACATCCGGCAGCGCCCGTTCTTCGACTTCGCCGACGACATCATCATCCTGCATGGCACTGCCGACGAGACCGTGCCCTGCGAGGATTCCGTGCGCTTCGCCGACGACAACGTCATCGAATTCGTCCCCATCGAGGGCGCCGACCACCGCTTCCACGACCCGAAGAAAATGGACGCCGCCATCGCGCGGATCATCGCATTCTTCGGCTGGTAGGCAAACCCGGGCGCGAGCGCCCGCGGCAGAAAGGACACGACGTGGCATTCCTGCCCACGAACAGACGCGAGATGGAGGAACGCGGCTGGGACGCCGTCGACTTCACCTATGTGTGCGGCGATGCCTACGTCGACCATTCCTCGTTCGGCGCCGCCATCATCACGCGCCTGCTCGAGGCGCACGGCTACCGCGTGGGCTTCATCGCGCAGCCCGATTGGCGCGACCCCGAAAGCATCGCGGTGTTCGGCAAGCCGCGCCTGGGGTTCCTCGTATCGTCGGGCAACATGGATTCCATGGTGAACCACTACACGGTGGCCAAGAAGCGCCGCAGCGTCGACGCCTATTCCCCGGGCGGAAAGGCCGGCTTGCGCCCCGACCACGCCTGCGTCGTGTACGGCAACCTCATCCGGCGCGCCTTCAAGGATTCCCCCATCATCATGGGCGGCATCGAGGCAAGCTTGCGCCGGCTAGCGCACTACGACTATTGGCAAGACAAGCTGAAGCGGTCGCTTTTGCTCGACGCGAGCGCCGACCTGCTGATATACGGCATGGGCGAGCATCAGATAATCGAGATGGCCGATGCGTTGAACGCCGGGCTTTCCATAAGCGACCTCACGTTCATCGCGGGCACGGTGTTCCGCACACGCGACATCTCGTACGTGCCCGACCCGGTGATCCTGCCCACGTGGGAGGCCATGCAAGCCGACAAGCGGGAATACGCCCGCAGCTTCGGCGAGCAGAACCGCCAGCTGAACCCGTATCTCTCGCACCCGTTGGTCGAGGAGTATCCGCATGGCGTGTACGTCGTGCAGAACCCGCCGGCGCTGCCGCTCACCACCGAGGAGCTCGACGCGGTGTACCGGCTTCCCTACGAGCGCACCTACCACCCTTCCTACCAGGCCGCAGGCGGCGTGCCCGCCATCAAGGAAGTCAAATTCAGCCTTGCGAGCAACCGCGGCTGCCTCGGCGAATGCGCGTTTTGCGCGTTGAACTTCCACCAGGGACGCATCATCCAGAGCCGCAGCCACGAGTCGATACTCGACGAGGCCCGCGTGATGACACAGGACCCCGACTTCAAGGGCTACATCCACGACGTGGGCGGCCCCACCGCGAACTTCCGCGTGCCGGCCTGCCAGAAACAGGCGCGTGCCGGCGCATGCACGAACCGCCGCTGCCTCGCGCCCGAGCCCTGCAAGAAGCTGCGGGTGACGCACAAAGATTACCTGGCGTTGCTGCGCAAGCTGCGCGCATTGCCCGGCGTGAAAAAGGTGTTCATCCGCAGCGGCATCCGGTTCGACTATGCCCTGCTCGACGACGACCGCTCGTTCATCCGCGAGCTGGCCGCCTACCACACGAGCGGACAGCTGCGACTGGCGCCCGAGCACGTGAGCGACGCGGTGCTGCGCGTGATGGGCAAGCCCGAAAACGCCGTATACCAGCAGTTCGTGCGCGAATTCGAGCAAGCGAGCCGTGCGGCCGGCAAGGAACAGTACGTTTTGCCCTACCTGATGTCGAGCCATCCGGGCTCGACGATGAAAGAAGCGGTCGAGCTCGCCGAGTTCTGCCGTGACCTGGGCTTCAACCCCGAGCAGGTATCGGATTTCTACCCGACGCCGTCGACGGTGTCGACCTGCATCTACTACACGGGACTCGACCCGCGCACGATGGAACCCGTCTACTGCGCACGTGACCCGCACGAGAAGGCGCTGCAGCGCGCGCTCATCCAATACCGTAACCCGAAGAACCGCGCCCTCGTCGTAGAGGCCCTGCATCGCGCCGGGCGCGAGGACCTCATCGGTTACGGCCCGAAATGCCTCGTGCGGCCCGAAAAGCGGCCGAAGCGGAATGACGACGGCAACCCGCATCGGGGCAAGCGCCGTCGTGAAGGGCGTGGGAAATGAGCGACCCAGCGTTGCGGCCGCGCTGTTTTCGACTACCATTCGGGGTGGCAATCTGTCACTGTACTATATGATGCCCACCTCGACTTGCTTGAAAGAGCATTGTATAGAGACGGTGGCTGGAGGAGGGAGATAGCCGATGGTTCATTCACATCTTTTCAAATGCGGACATGCCCTGGAGCGCACGGAGGGCATCGTCGAGGGAACGCTCAAATTGCTCGAAAACGAAACCGAGGAATTGGGAAACGACGCGCGGTTCTTCGCGTTCGAAGCGCTGGTAAGGCAAATACAGGCGGAAATCGCGCTCGCACAAGCCGAGCTTGACGAAGTCGCGCGCCTGGTTGACGAGTAAGACACAGCACACCCTTTATGGACAACATCGCATAACGGGTTAATGACCAGCCCCTGTCGCATCCGGCGGCCACAACCTGTGCAGGTGGCGCGCCGGGTGCGCCCGTGATTAGTTACCGGTCGCGGGGGCATCCACGCCCTCGGCTGCGGGGGTATCCGCACCTTCGGCCGCGGCGGCGTCCGCGCCTTCGGCTGCGGGGGCATCCACGCCCTCGGCTGCGGCGGCGTCCCCGGCCTCAGGAGCATCTTGGGCCTGGCCTTCCGCATCGGCGCCCTCATCGGCGGGTCCCTCGTCGACGGGACCCTCGTCGGCAAGGGCGAACTCGTAGTCGTCGCCGTAGTAGTAGCGCGCGATCATCGCGAGCTCGTCGGCTTTCTGCTCACGAGTCACCTCGACCCATTCAGGCGACTCAAGCGAATCGAGCACCGTGTAATTGCCCTCCGCATCCCACGAGCCCACGCGCCCGCCTTCCTCGGCGCGCTCGACCGTGTAATAGGCGATCCGCTCGAAGTCCTTATCGAACACCAGGTAAATGCGGTAGCAAAGCCCCACGAACTCGGGCACGGGCAGCACGGCGCGCAAGATGAAGTCGCCCCGGTCGGTCTTGCCGGTGGCCACGTTATACGGCCCCGCCCCATAGCGGGTCTTCACCTTCATGTCTTTCATGGCCTCGTAATGCAGCTCGCACAAGCCGTATTCCGACATGAGCGCATCGACGAACCCCGTCGGGTTGTTGAAGAAGAAGTCGCGGAACATATGGTGTTCCGCCTCGTAACGCGCACGCCCGAGGTTCGATGCGGTATACGGCTGCGGCGTCAAATCGGCCGCAAGCTCCTCGGCAACGACCTGGTCTTCGGTTTTCATGACCTTCTTCAAGAACCCAAACATGCTCGCTCCTGTCTTCTGGGGCTTCCCATTGTAACGGCTCGGCCGGCCCCACCGCCGCTCGCCCGCCGGGAAACACATCACGCGCGATAATTTGCGCTAAACGAACGCATCTTCGATGCGCCGCGAGAAATTCCCCCTGCTTCCGACAATACGCGCACGTCATTCGTGTTGTATGGTGAAGGACGGGGAAGGGAGGTCCCGATGGATGCGGCCACCGACATCGAAGGCGTCTTCACACGGCAAGTGAAGACGGTCTACCGGCTGTGCTTCTCGTACCTGGGACAACATGCCGAAGCCGAGGACGCGACCCAGGCGGTGTTCATGAAGCTCGTGGTCGCGCCGCGCACGTTCGCCGACGCCGAGCACGAGAAGGCCTGGCTGCTGCGCGTCGCCGCCAACCATTGCAAGGACGTGCTGAAGAGCGCCCGGGTGAAGCGGGCGGCGGAACTGCCACCCGACCTGCCCGAACAGGCTGCTCCCCCCGAGCACGGCGACCTGCTGCAGGCGGTGCTCGCCCTGCCCGACCTCTACAAGGACTGCGTCTACCTGCATTATTACGAAGGGTACAAGACCGACGAGATCGCCGCGATGACCCAAACCCCGCCTTCGACCGTACGCAACCGCCTGCGCGATGCCCGCGCGCTGCTGAAGACCGCATTGGAAGGTGAGGGAAATGACCGCTAACACCGCCCGCGAACACGAAGACCAGGCCTTCGAGCAGGCGCTTCGCGGCGCCTATGAGGAAATGGACCCGACCCCCGAAGCCGAGGCGCGCATGCTCGCGGCCCTGAAGGCCGCACAGGAAGACGCCGGCGGCAAGCAGCCCGAGGCGGAAGCCCCCGGCGCCGCCGAGCAGCCCGAGGCGGAAGCCCCCGGCGCCATCGAGCAGCCCGAGGCGGAAGCCCCCGGCGCCGCCGAACCCGCCAAATCGGCCCGGAAACGCATCGCGCCCTGGAAAGTGGCCCTGCCCGCCGCCGCATGCCTCGTGCTCGCGGCCATCGGCATCGGAGCCGTGATGTCGCAGCCCGCCGACCTCGTGGAACCTCCCGCACCGAGCTCGCCTGAGGTGATAGAGCCGAAAGCCGGCGCCAATTCCGCACCCGACACCGGCCCGTCGATGGCGGTAGAAGAGCTGACAACCGGCGATGGCGCGTACCTCGGCGAGGCTGACCTCATCGACGACGGCCTGCTCCCCTACCCCGGCGACCCCAACACCGAGGAATACAGCGCCGTGGATGAAACCGGCTTCGTCTCGACAGCCACCTCGCCGCTCTCGACGGTCTCGGCCGATGTCGACACCGCCTCGTATGCGAACCTGCGCCGCCTCATTCGAAACGGATGCACCCTGAACGAGCTGCCGAGCGGATCGGCGCGCATCGAGGAGATGCTGAATTACTTCGATTACGGCTATGCCGCGCCGGTTGGCGACGACCGCTTCAGCATGCAGGCGCGCGTGGGCGCCTGCCCCTGGAACCCCGACACACAGCTGCTCGTGCTCGGCTTCGCCACGGCGCGGGAAACCGAGGACAAACCCGCCAACCTGGTGTTTCTCATCGATGTGTCGGGTTCGATGAACAGCGCGGACAAGCTCGACCTGCTGCAGGATTCCTTCGCGACGCTGCTCGAGCACCTCGACGGCGACGACCGCGTGAGCATCGTCACCTATTCCGGCCAGGAAGAAGTGGTGCTCGAGGGCGCGAAGGGCGATGACGACAAGGCCATCCTGCGCGCCATCTACCGCCTGAAGGCCGATGGCTCGACCAACGGCGAGGCGGGCCTGCGGATGGCCTACGAGGTGGCCGAGCGCAATCGCATCGAAGGCGGCGTGAACCGCATCGTGATGGCGTCGGACGGCGACCTGAACGTGGGCATGACGAGCGAATCGGACCTGCACGATTTCGTGGACGAGAAACGCGAGAGCGGCATCTACCTGAGCGTCCTGGGTTTCGGCACCGGCAACTTCAAGGACAACAAGATGGAGACGATCGCCGACCACGGCAACGGCTCGTACCATTACATCGACTCCATCGAGGAGGCCGAGCACGTGCTTTCCGACAAGCTCATGCAGAACGTCGTGCCCTTCGCCGACGACGTGAAGGTGCAGGTGGAATTCAACCCGGCCACCGTGAAGGGATACCGGCTCATCGGCTACGAGAACCGCACGATGACCGATTCCGACTTCCTCGACGACACGAAGGATGCGGGCGACATCGGCCCGAACGCCCAGTTCACCGTCGCGTACGAGGTCGTGCCCACCGGCTCGGCGATGGAGGTGCCCACGCCCGAACTGAAATACTCGCAAGCCCCGGCCGCCTCGGGCGACGAGATTGCCACCTGTAGCCTGCGCTACCGCGCTTTCGACGACGGCCAAGTGCACCAGCAGGAGCTCGCCGTTCGCGGCGATGAGGGCACCGACGACGACTGGAAGTTCGCCGCGAGCGTGATCGAGCTCGGCATGGCCGCACGCGATTCCGAATTCGCCGGCACGTCGACGGGCGAGACCGCGTTGCGGCTGCTCGACGGCCTGGAGCTGAACGAGCAGCGCCAAGCGTATCGCGACCTCGTGGAAGAGGCCCTCGGCAACGACGGTGAGCCGTCCGCCATCGACGACTAGCGCGGCCAAAACCTGACAAACCCCTCCGGTGACTTTGTCAGGTGCATCGCGTCCTATCGACCTGACAAACCCCTCCGGTGACTTTGTCAGGTGCATCGGGGCCTATCGACCTGACAAACCCCTCCGGTGACTTTGTCAGGTGCATCGGGGCCTATCGACCTGACAAACCCCTCCGGTGACTTTGTCAGGTGCCGGTCGGCAGCGGGGGCCTCCCCTCCTGCCGATTCGGCATTTCCCCAGCCATCGGCTACAATGACGGAACCCGATATGAACGGAGGAATGGCGCATGCTCGACATCAAACGCGTTTTGGCCGCAAAACCGAAGGAGCACGAAGACGTCGAGCTCATGCAGTTGCGCACCAGCTGGGGCCAAAGCATCGACCCCGCGCACGTGCTGGCCGAACATCCCACGCCCCAGTTCGCACGCGCCCACTACGAGGTGCTCAACGGCTGGTGGGACTACACCTTCGTGCGCGTGTCGTCGGGCGCGCCCGCCCCCGAAGCGCTTCCGCTCGTGGTGGACGGGGCGACCATCCCCGAAGCCGGCGCGTTCTCGCAGAAGATCCTCGTGCCGTTCTCTCCCGAGGCGGCGCTTTCCGGCGTGTTGCGTCAGCTGCAGCCCGGCGAACTGCTGTGGTACCGCCGCACGTTCGCGGCACCGGCGCTCGCGAACGGCGACAGGCTCCTGCTTCACTTCCAGGCAGTCGACCACACCTGCTCGGTGCGCGTGAACGGCACCACGGTGGGCGGCCATGCCGGCGGATACACCCCCTTCGCGCTCGACATAACGAACTACCTGGTGGAAGGTGAAAACGAGCTGCTCGTGTGCGTCGCCGACTCGAGCGAGGCCGGCGGCCAGGTGCGCGGCAAGCAGCGCCTCGACCGCGGCGACATCTGGTACACGGCCCAAAGCGGAATCTGGCAGACCGTCTGGCTGGAAATCGTGCCCGCGAACCGCATCGACCGCATCCACCTGTTCACCGACGCGGCCGAGGGCAGCATCGCCATCGACGCGTTCTTCCGCGACAGCGAGCCGCGCGGCCACGGGATGCAGCTTTCGGTCGAGATCACGGACGCCGATGGAACCGTCGTGGCGGCGGGCACCTTGCCGGCCGATGGCGACATCTGCCACATGAAATTCCGCCTGAAGGCGCCGCACCTGTGGACGCCCGACGACCCGCACCTGTACACGGTGCTGCTGACCTATGGGTCGGACGTCGTCTCGAGCTATTGCGGCCTGCGCAGCGTCGAGGTGGGACGCGATTCGCGCGGACGGGCACGGTTCTTCCTGAACGGCTCTCCGCTGTTCCTGAAAGGCGTGCTCGACCAGGGCTATTGGCCCGATGGCCTGATGACCGCCCCGTCCGATGAGGCGCTCGTCTACGACATCGAGGCCGCCAAGGCCGCCGGCTTCAACATGATGCGCAAGCACATCAAGATCGAGGCCGAGCGCTGGTACTACCACTGCGACCGGCTTGGCATGCTCGTGTGGCAGGACATGGTGAACGGCGGCGACGGCGAGATGCACCAGTGGCAATGGAGCTACAAGCCCACGCTCTTCAAGGCGAGCTGGAGCCGCTACGCCGACGACACGCCCGAGCACCAGCGCGAGCTCGGCGCCGATTCGGCCCACTACCAGAAGGAATGGAACCGCACCTGCGAGGAGAGCATCGAGCGGCTGATGGGGCATCCATGCATTGTCACCTGGGTGCTCTTCAACGAGGGGTGGGGGCAGTTCGACTCGGCCGCGGCGCTCGAGCGCGCGCGGGCCGTCGACGCCACGCGGCCCATCGATGCGGTGAGCGGCTGGTACGACGAGGGCGCGGGCGACTACAAGAGCGAGCACAACTACTTCCGCTCGCTGCGGGTGTCGCGCGATGCCGCGCGGCGCGCGTTCGTGATCTCGGAGTGCGGCGGTTTGACGCTGCAGGTGGAAGGCCACAGCTCGCTGCCGGCAGCCTATGGGTATGCCGCCTATGACGACCCGGCCGCCTGGGCCGCCGACCTGCGCAAGACGCTCGCGCGGCTGGACGGCCTCGAGGCGCGCGGGCTTGCCGGCTACGTGTACACCCAGCTCAGCGACATCGAGGAAGAGACGAACGGCATCCTCACCTACGACCGCCGCGTGAACAAGCTGGATTTGGGCTAACCCGTATCGGGTTTGGGCTAACCCGAATCGGATTCTGGCTGACCCGCATCGGGTTTGGGCTTCGGCCCACCCCGCACCGCAATTCGGGCAGCGCGGCGCAAGGCGTCCCCGCGTATGGATCTTGGACGGTGGGTTTGTCAGGCGCGAAGTTTGTCAGGCGCGAAACACGCTCTGCCGCTTCCAGATTGCATGGCGCAGCACGAAAGCGGCCGCCGAAGACGATGGCCCATGCATCGTCTTGAGCGTGCCGGGCGTTTACCTGCATATCAAAGGAATCCCGCGGGCATGGTCGGCATGCCCGCGGGATTCCTCGATTGCCCGTCCGCGCTTCGTTGGAAAACGATGACGGAGCGCTATTCGGTATACGTCGGCTGCTCGGTGTAGGTCTGGTCGTAAGCGCCGGTATCGGTGTAGGCCTGGTCGTAGGTCTGGGTGTAATTCTGGTCGTACGATTGATCGTAGCCCTGATTGTAATTCTGGTCGTAGCCCTGGTCGTAAGTGCCCTCGGCGGGAGCCTGCTCCCACGTTGCGGCCTCGGCTTGCGCCTGGGCCGCCGCCGCAGCCTCGGCTTCGGCACGCGCGGCCTCCTCGGCGCGCGCGGCCTCTTCAGCGGCCTTCTTCTCCTCGGCGGCCTTCTTCTCGGCAGCCGCCTTCTTCTCTTGCGCGGCCTTCACCGCCGCCGCGCGCGCGATCAGGTCGTTTTCGTGCTCGAGGGTGCTTTTCTCCTTGTCGTCGACCACATACGTGAAGTAGGCCATCTCGTCATCGCGGCACAGCTCGGCCGAATCGAACGCCGAGAAATCGATATCGTGCAGCACGTACTTCTTCTTCCCCGCCTTCACGATGAGGTCGGAAACCTCGAGCTCGTTTTGCATCGGAATGAACACGAGCGCCTCGCCGCCATCGGGCCATTGGCCATGCAGGGGCAGCTTCACCACCGTGTCATTCGAACCGGCGATGCGCAGCTTCACCGACGTGACCTCGCTCCCGAGCCGGTTCAAGACGACGATGCCCTTCGTGGCATCGGCCTGCGCGCCCACCGTGACCAGCGTCGATTGCGACGATGCCGCGGCTTCGCTCGAAGCAGCGCCATCGCCCGACGCGGCGGTGTTCGAGCATGCGGTAACGAAAAGCGCACCCGATACGAGGAGCGCCACGAGCAACGAGGCCGAAGCCTTCGCCTTCACCTGCTTCATCTTTGGTCCTTTCCGTGAAGAACGGCACCCGCCAAGCGGATGCGTCGCACCCCATGGTAGCGCAGGATGCGCGGTTTGCCCCGGGCGCGGCGCCGTCAAGGGAAAATCGATAGACGAGATACGCCAACCGGCATACGCCGCTCCGCTTCCCATGCGGTATCATCGCTGCATCGGCGTACGAACGAAGGAGCGAAGATGCCGCACGCTAACGGATTGCCCACCGTCGTGGCCCTGGCCACCGGCGGGACCATCGCCGGCCAGGGAAGCGCGGGGAAAGCCACGAACTACCGGCCCGGGCAAATTGACGTGAACACATTGCTGCAGCTGGCAGCGCCCGATTTCGACCTTGCCAACCTGCGCGGCGAGCAGGTGTGCAACGTGAATTCCGACGACATCACGAGCGAGCATTGGACCGAGCTCGCCCGGGCCATCAACCGCCTGGCCGCCGACCCCGACATCGACGGCTTCGTCGTGACCCACGGCACCGACACGCTCGAGGAAACCGCGTATTTCCTGAACCTCACGGTGAAGACCGACAAGCCGGTCATCATCACCGGCGCGATGCGCCCCGCCACCGCCACGAGCGCCGATGGCCCGATGAACCTGCGGCAGTCCATCGCGCTGGCCGGCAACCCGCTTGCACGTGGCAAGGGCGTGCTCGTCGTGTTTTCCGACGGCATCTTCGGCGGGCGCGACGTTCGCAAGATCTCGACCATCCAAACCGACGCCTTCAGCGCGAACGACTTCGGCTGCATGGGCTATATGGTCGACGGCGTGCCGCACATCTTCAACGCGCCGGTAAAGCCGCACACGCTGGCCACGGAATTCGACGTCGAGGGCCTGAGCACGCTGCCGTCGGTGGCGGTAGCCTACTTCGCGGTGGACGCCGACCCCGCCGTGCTGCGCTTCCACGTCGACCGCGGCGCGCGCGGCCTGGTCATCGCGGGCGCGGGCGCGGGCTGCTACAGCACGCCGTGGAACAACGCGATCGTCGAGCTGGAGGAAACCGGCATCCCCGTGGTGCGCGCAAGCCGCATCGGCGCCGGCCTCATCACGCACGACGATTTCTACCGTGGAAACCTCATCGACGGCAGCGACCTGCCCCCGCAGAAGGCGGCGGTGCTGCTGCGCCTCGCCCTCACCCGCACGAGCAGCCGCACCGAAATCCAGCGCATGTTCGACACGTACTAGACTGGCGAAATCCTGATGGCGAACAGGCAAACAGCGTGCCTACCAGGCCGGACAGCTGCAGCAAGGATGAAATGAGGCCATCATGGCGAAACGGACGATAATCAAGCGGTTCCTCACGGACCAATCGGGCGTTGGCGTAGAATCGCAGGTCGAAGCGCAACGCAGCCGGCGCGAACCCGAGATGGGGCTCGTGAAAGCGTATCCCGACGTACGCTTCCAGCGCATCGTCGGGTTCGGCGCCGCGCTCACCGAGGCGTCGGGATACGTGTTCGCCCAAATGCCCGATGACAAGAAGATCCGCTTCGCGGAATTATGCTTCGGGGAACAGGGAAACCGTTACTCATTGGCACGGCTTTCCATCCAGAGCTGCGATTTCTCGCTGGGGCCCCGTGCCTACCTGAAGCGCAAGCCCAAGCCGGGCATGGGGCTTGCGGGCTTCAGCATCGACGAAGACAACCGGTACGTCATCCCGCTGGCAAAGGTCGCTCAGGCGGCAAACCCAAGCCTTGCGTTCCTGGCATCGCCGTGGAGCCCGCCCGCCTGGGCGAAGACGAACCGCAGCATGAAACGTGGCGGGCGCCTGAAGCGCGAGCACTACGGCACCTGGGCGCAAATGATCGCCAAAGCCCTTTCAGAATACGAGCGTGCGGGCATCCACATCGGGCGCATCACGATGCAAAACGAACCGCAAGCGGTGCAGACGTGGGAATCGTGCCTGTTCGATGCCGATGAAGAGCGGGCGTTCCTCCAGCATCTGAAGCCCGCATTGCGCGCAGCGGGACTCGGGCATGTGAAGGTCCTGGCCTGGGATCACAACAAGGAACGGCTGCTCGACCGGGCCTGCGCCTTCATGGCGGACCCCGCAAGCGCCCGGGATCTTGATGGCATGGCGTTTCACTGGTATTCGGGCGATCATTTCGAAGCCGTGCGGGCGACGCGGGAACTCATCGGGCCAAACCGCGAACTCATCTTCACGGAAGGCTGCGATAGCTTTTCCGCTGGCGACCCGTCACGCGAATTGCCGCACGCCGAGCACTATGCGCATGAGGTGATCGGCGATCTCGAGGCCGGCGCAAATGGCATCATCGATTGGAATATCCTGCTCGACCACCACGGCGGACCGAACCATGTGGGCAATTACTGCGATGCCCCGCTGATGTACGACACCTCTCGCGGCACGCTGCAGGTGCGGCTTCCCTTCCATTACCTGGGGCATTTCAGCCGCCATATCGCGCCGGGTGCGCAGCGCATCCTGAACACGGCGCATACGACCGCCCTGGAGACCACGGCATTTCGCAACGCGGACGGAAGCTGCGCGCTCGTGGCGCTGAACCGCACCGACCGCCTCATCCGCTTCACCCTGACCGCCGGCAGCGGCGCACTTGCGAAAAGCGTCGCTCCACTCGACGCCCCGCCCCATTCCATCCAAACCATCGTGTGGTAGGCACCAAGGCGAACCCTTTCGGGAGAAGCCCGGCCAAGCGTCGCACCCCCGTGTCGTGACGGGGGAGGTTTCTCGATCCGCTCGAAATGAC
>SUUF01000022.1:17116-23428 GCA_015062635.1 Coriobacteriaceae bacterium
CGGGGCAGGTGCTCGGGATGACGGCGCGCATCGAACAGGTAGATTGCGCGCGATGAGACAGAGGATCTGACCCTCTGTCTCAGTAGGCTTCCACCTCGCGGACTTCCATCTCGTTGCCGCGCAGGAGCACCGTGTCGGGGCTTTCGCAGTGCGGGCAGATGCGGCCGTGGGCCACGGTGCCATAGGTACGACCGCACGCGTTGCACACGGTGACGGCGGGAATGCGGTTCACGGCCAACTCGGCGCCGTTCAGCAGGTCATGCTTCGCGCTCGCCCACTTCCAGCAATCCTGTAGCTGGTCCTCGAGCACGCCCGACACCTCGCCCAGGTCGAGCACGACCCGCTGGATGCGCGTGAGCTCGTTCTCCTTCCCCACGCGCTCCAGCAGGTCGACCATATGGAACACTATCCCCAGCTCGTGCATCGCCCGGCTACCGATCGCGCCGCGCTAGCGCTGCGGCTTCACTTTCTTCAGCAGCATCTTGCCCGCCTGCGGCAGGATGGCCGCCACCTTGCCCTCGCTCGGCACCATCGTCGAGCATTCCGGATTATCGCGATGCAGGTGGATGGCATCGAACTCGCAGCGCGTGGTGCACAGGCCGCAGCCGATGCACTTGTTGGGATCGACGATGCTCGCGCCGCAGCCCAGGCAGCGGGCGGTCTCGGATTTCACCTGCTCCTCGGTGAAGGTGCGGCTCGTATCCTCCCAGTTATGCACGATGTTGGCGACCTTCGCGCAGGCCGGCACGTTGCGGCCGGCATGGTCGTAGTCGAGCCCGATGGCGACGGCTTCCTTGTCGAGCTCCACGTAATGGCGCTGGTTGCGCCCGATGGTGAGCGAGCTGCCCGTCTGCACGAAACGGTGCAGCGACACGGCCGCCTCGTGGCCGGCCGCGATGGCATCGATAACGAACTTCGGCCCGGTGAGCACATCGCCGCCCACGAACACGTCCGGCTCGTCGGTCTGGTAGGTCCGCGCATCGGCCGCCGGGGCGCCCGCGCGCCCGAGCTGCACCTTGCTGCCCGCAAGCAGGTCGCCCCATTCGATGGACTGCCCGATGGCCAGTATCACGTTATCGCAGGCCACAAAGCGAGTGTCAGCCTCATCGTATTCCGGCGCGAACCGCCCGTCGGCCCCGTACACCCGCGTGCAGCGCTTGAACGTGACGCCGCGCACGCGACCGGCATCGTCGGTCTCGATGGCCGCGGGGCCCCAGCCGTTCTTCACCATGACGCCATCCGCCTCGGCCTCGGCGATTTCCTCGGGAAGCGCCGGCATCTCGTCGCGCTGCTCGAGGCATACCATCGCGACCTCGGCAGAACCGCAACGCAGCGCGACGCGCGCCGCGTCGATGGCCACGTTGCCGCCGCCGATGACCGCCGTCTTCCCCACCACCTCGTGACCGGGGTCGGCCAAGGCTGTGCGCAGGAACTCGACGGCCGTGGCCACGCCGGCGGCGTCTTCGCCGGCAACGCCCGCCTTGCGCGAACCCTGGCAGCCGATGGCCAGGTAGAACGCCGCATAGCCTTGCGCGCGCAGCTCGTCGAGCGTCACATCGCGTCCCACATCCACGCCGCAGCGAATCTCGACGCCCATCTGCCGCAGCACGTCGATCTCGGCATCCACGACGTCCTTGCCGAGCTTGTAGGCCGGAATGCCGTAGGTCATCATGCCGCCGGGTTTCTCCGCGCGCTCGAACACCGTGGGACGGTACCCGTGTTCGGCCAGGTAGTAGGCGCAGGTGAGGCCCGCGGGGCCGGCGCCCACGATGGCGATCTTCTGCGGGAAGAGCCCGCGCGTGGTGGCCGGGATGATCTCGGGCACATAGCGGGTCTCGGCCTGCAGGTCCTTCTCGGCGACGAAACGCTTCACCTCGTCGATGGCCACGGCCTCGTCGACGGTGCCGCGCGTGCATGCCGCCTCGCAACGGCGGTTGCATACGCGCCCGCACACGGCCGGGAACGGGTTTTCGCGCTTGATGAGGGCCAATGCATCGCGGTAGCGCCCTTGCGCCGCCATGCGCAGGTAGCCTTGCACGCTCACATGCGCCGGGCACGCCGTCTTGCACGGCGCGGTGCCCGTGTCGTGGCACTCGATGCGGTTGTTGTTCTTGTAGTCGGGGTCCCAATCGGCCTCGGACCAATCGAGCGTCGGCAGCGGCTGGCGCGGATACTCCACCGGCCCGTTCACCGTGGGAAGCTTCTGCCCGAGCTGCACGGCACCGGCCGGGCACACCTCGACGCAGCCCGCGCAGGCCACGCATTTGTCCTCCTCGATGTGCGCCACATAGGCCGAACGGCTCATGTTGGGGGTGTTGAACAACTGGCTCGTGCGCAAGGCGTAGCACACGTCGACGTTGCAGTTGCAGATGGCGAAGATCTTGTCCTCGCCGTCGATGTTCGTTATCTGGTGCACGAAGCCGTTCTTCTCGGCGAGCAGCAGGATGTCGATGAACTCGTCATAGGTGACGTAATGGCCCTTGCCGGTCTCGACGCAGTAGTCGGCCATGTCGCCGACGCCCAGGCACCAGTTCTGCGGGTCGTCGCCGCCGTTGTCGCCGCGGGCGCGTTCGGCCAGGCGGCACGAGCACGCGCCGGCCGAGAAGCGGTCGTACTTCTTCAGCCAATGGCTGAGCCTCTCGACGTCGGCCGCATGGCTTTCCTGCCGTATGGCATGCTCGACGGGAATGACGTGCATGCCGATGCCGGCGCCGCCCGGCGGCACCATCTTGGTGGCCACGGTGAGCGGCAGGTAGGTCATGCGCTCGAAGAAGGTGCCGAGCTCGGGATGCTCCTCGAGCTGCTTCTGGTTCATCACCGTGAACTCGGCCGAGCCCGGAACGAACATCGGCAGCACGTAGCGCTTCTGGTGCCGCGGGTTCTTGCCGTCGAGGTTTTCCCAGTTGTATTCGACGATGCCCTTGATGGACATGTCGTCGAGCAGCTCCTGGGCCTTCCAGGTGGTGAGCCCGCTCGCCGCGCACACCTGCCCGAGCGTCATGGGCACGCGCACCTTCATATGGCGCGCGAGCTCGGCTTCCTCTTCCGTCATCACGCTGGCCAAGCCCCAGTAATCGGGGTCATCATAGGTCGTCTTGTGCAACAGGCGGTCGGTTATCTTGGCGGCCTCGCGCAGCACGCCGGGCTTCGGCGGCTCGGCGCTCGCCGGACCCGGGTCGTCGGGACTCGCGGGCTTGTAATGCGTGAAGGTGTCGTTTTCCGAAAACACCTCGTCGGCGATGATGCGCAGCGGCTCCCCGCCGGAATTGCGGGTGGGGATGACGTTGCGGGCGGCGATTTCCTCGTCGCTCATGCCACGGCGCATCGCGGCCTTGCGCTCGTCGACGCTCGCGCCACCATAGGGCTCGCTCACGCGAACCATGTTGTCTGTCTCGTTCATGGGTTCTCCTGTCCGGCACATCAGCCTGCGCGCCCAGCCCATTATACGACGTATCGGCAGCCGCGCAGAATCAGCCCCTCGCCCGCGCGGGTGAAGCAGGAGCCCATGGCCTCTCGTCCCATAGCGGGACGAAGGCCCCGGGTCTTCGCGAGATGGGGCTTCGCAGCATACGGCTTCGAGACAAGCGGAAAAGCGAACTTGAAAGCTGCGGCATCAGCGGAAGGCGGCATTAAGCCGGTTGCGCGAGATGAGCCGTCGGCCGCCTTTGACTTATTTACAGGAAGCGGCATTGAGCCGGTAATGCAGAAGGCGTGCGGCGAGATCGGATGTCGGCCGTGCCAACCGCGCGGCCGAATTCGCCAATGATTCGCCATCCCGAACGAAACGAGGAACCTCCCCCGTCACCAAGACAGGGAAGGTTCCCCGTCGCCTCCCCCTTCAAGATGCGGTAAGGCGGCGCTCCGGGATGGCGATGCCGGAAACGCTTGCGCCTACGCGAGCACCGACTGGTACAGGGCGATGAGCTCCTGGATGATGGCAGCCTGGGAGTAGTTCTTCTCGGCGTACTCCTGGATATCGGCGCGCCAAGCGGGGTTGCCCACGGCGCGGTCGAGCACCGCGAGGATCTTGTCGGCCAAGGCGGGTGCGTCTTCCACCGGCACGAGTCCGCCGACCGAATCGTTCACGAAGTCGGGCAGGCCGCCCTCGTTCGTGGCGACCACCGGGGTGCCGCAGGCCATGGCCTCAACAGCCACCAGGCCAAACGGCTCGCGGCGCGACGGAACCAAATCGACGTCGGCGATGTTGTACAGGCGGCAAAGCGCATCCTGCGTCACGTTGCCCAGGAACTGCACGTTCGGCAGGCCCAGGCGTTCCTTCTGCGCCTCGAGGTTCGCGCGCTCCTCGCCATCGCCCGCAATCGGGATGAAGACGTTCGGGTCTTTCTGCGCGATGATGGCGGCCGCGTCGAGCAGCACGTCGACGCCCTTGAAGTTCGTGAGCTTGCCCGCGAACAGCGCCAAACGCTGGCCGGCATATTCCACGCCATAGGCGCCCAGCACCTCGGCGCGGTCGAGCTGTTGCGGGAAGAAGATGGCCGGATTGTAGCCGTTGCGCATGCGCTGGATCTTATCCACGTGCGCCGGGAAGGTCTTGCGGATGAGGGCCTCGTTGTCCTTCGAGATGCAGATGACCTTCACGCAGCCATCCATCGCCCGCTCGGCGAAGTGGCGCATCTCGGGCCACTTGTCGTACCCCATGAGGTCGGTGCCATGCGCCGTCAGCACGAGCGGCACGCCGCACCCCACGGCGAGCGACGGCAGCGCCCACACGTGCTGGCCGTGGATGACATCGGGCTGCCAATCGGCCACCTCCTGGTCGATGGCCTGCTTGAAGGCATCGAGATAGGCCGCCATCTGGGCCTCGTCGAGGTCCTTGAACGCCACCACCGAACGCGGGTGCGTGGTGAAGC
Organism: Coriobacteriaceae bacterium; assembly: GCA_015062635.1. GTDB lineage: Bacteria > Actinomycetota > Coriobacteriia > Coriobacteriales > Eggerthellaceae > UMGS1519. Next base: position 21,988 of record SUUF01000022.1, read on the forward strand.
ACGGGAAGTTGAACGGCAGCGCGCCGGGAATCTCCTCGGTGTCGGTGAAGAACACCGGATGCAGGCGCACGCCCTTGTACTGGGGGATCTCGGAACGGTTCTCGGGCAGGATGACGCACACCTCATGGCCGTTCTCGGCCAGCTGCATGGCGAGGTTCTTCGTGTAGGTGCCCGAACCGGAACCTTCCAGCGGGAAATGGTTGATCATGAGGATCTTCATGCGATGCCCCCTTCGCGTTGTCGTGGATTCGCGTGGTAAAGTGGTTCAATTCTACCAGAGCCACACGGGGGAACGGAGGCGCGCGTGCGCGGGAAGTCGAGCAGGGGGTCGCAGGGCTCGAGCAACATGCGGCAGGCGGGAAAGATGCGTCCCGCCACGCAGCGTTGGCTGAAGGGCTCCGGCCCGAACAAGGCCGCCGGTCACAAGGGCGGCATCAAGCGCCAGGGCTCAAAGCACTAGCGCCTGCATATCGGGCGGAAGCGGGCTTTCCGCAACGATGCGCGCGCCGGTGATGGGATGCGCCAGCGCCACATGATGCGAATGCAACGCCGGACGCGCGATGAGCGCAGATGCCGCCCCGTACGTTTCGTCGCCCACGAGCGGGTGCCCCGCATGCGAGAAATGGATGCGGATTTGATGGGTGCGCCCGGTCTCCAACCGCACGCGCACCAATGAGCAGCGGGAACCATCGGGCGCCGTCAGGCGGCGCACCACCCAAAACCGCGTGAGGGCCGGTTTGCCATCGGGCACCACGCCGAATGCATTGGGGCTCGTGGACACCTTCCCGAGCGGCGCATCGATGGTTCCGGCGTCCGCCTCGAGCCACCCCGAGCACACCGCCAGGTATTCGCGTGCGAAGGCGCCGGTATGCAACTGCTGCTGCAGGCGTTCCTTCGCCAACGAGTGCCGCGCGAACACCGCGATGCCCGACGTGCCCGCATCCAGGCGGTGCACGGCCTGCAAACCGCCCGCCATGCCGCGAGCCTTAAGCCAGCCCGCCACGCGGTTCGCAAGCGTGCCCCGGGCGTGCCCCGGGCTCGGGTACATCACGATGCCGGCGGGCTTATCCACCACCAGCAGGCCCGCATCGACATGTAGCATGCGCACGGCCGAGAACTCGGGTTCCATATCGGTCGCGCTCCCCGGCAGCCCGGGGGCGTCGTAGGCAAGCGCGACCGTCTGCCCGGCGCGCACCTTCTCGTTCACGCGCACGGACATGCCATCCACGCGAACACCGCCGTCAACCTGCTTCGCGCGGCGCACGCATCCATCGCTTACACGAAGGCGCTGCCGCAGCACGTCATACACGCGCGTGCCATCGTATGCGGGTTCCACTATGCAGGCGATCATCTTCATGCCCCCATTATACGGATGGGCCGAAAGCGCAAGGCAAGCGGGGCAAGTCGAACGCGCCACCGGACTCGTACTTCCGGGCGTGCA